>NZ_JBKOQN010000047.1:0-44185 GCF_046764895.1 Nocardia sp. CWNU-33
GTGCACACTATTCACCGAAGCCCTTGAGTCTGAGATTTGTTCTGTCGCAAGACAAATCATCAGTCAAGGGCTTCGTTCATGATCAACTCGGGTCCCCGAGCACGACCTCAAACGTTAAAACTCAAGCTAGTCGATCGAGTCGGGGAGGTCTTCGATGTCGGAAGCTGTGCCGTGGCTTGCCAGTTCGGCTTTCACCACCTGGTAGGCGGTGGACTGGTTGTAGCCGCGGCGGGCGAGCATGCCGACGAGGCGGCGAATTGCTTTGTCGCGGTCCAGGTTTGCCGGCATCGAGCGGAGTTTGCGGCGAACCAGTTCGACGGCGCGGGATTCCTCGTCGTCCGAAGTGATGGCGTCCAAAGCGAGGGCGGCCTCGGACGGCGCGACGCCCTTGCGGCGGAGTTCTCGAGCAAGGGCCTGTTTGCCTTTACCGGAGAAGGTGTGGCGGGCGTGCACCCACTCTTCGGCGAAGGCGGCGTCATTGATGAGGTCGATCTCGGCGAGACGGTCCAGGGCGGCCTCGGTCACTTCGGGTGTGAATCCCTTGGCGGCCAAGCGTTGTGCGAGTTCTGCGCGGCTGCGGGCGCGGACGGCGAGCAGGCGCAGACTTGCGTCCTTTGCCTGCTCGACCGTCCCGCCCGGCGGGGTCGGCTCCGACGAGGACCGGTGCGCCCCGGCCTGTTTCGGCTCCGATCGACCCCGCTCGGATCCGGCCGCCACCGGATCCGCCTCCCATCGGCTTCCCGAACGATCAGAATCGCCCGATGAGGTGGCTTTCGCCCGCCTACGCTTGGATGTGGACCCAGTCGAGCGCGCCCGCTGCGGTTCGAGCGCGCTCGACCAGCTTCCTCCTATGTCCGGATCGGCGGAACCACCTTCAGCCGACCGGAATCGCCCGAATCCGGACTCGTGCGGTCGCGATCCAGTGTTGACCGGATCAGCGGAACGGCCAGAAGCGGACAGGAGTTCGTGCAGCCGACGCCGCGTTTCGTTCACCGGGTCGGGCCGCGCCTCATCGGGCGCGGCCGGACCGGAACGTTGCGGTGTGCGTCGGCCGTTCATCGGATCAGAAATCGGCGGGCACCTCGGCGACCGCATCGGCTGCGGTCACATCGGCGCCGATGCCGAGCTTTTCCTTGATCTTCTTCTCGATCTCGTCGCGGATATCGGTGTTCTCCAGCAGGAACTTGCGGGCATTCTCCTTGCCCTGACCCAGCTGGTCACCGTCGTAGGTGTACCAGGAGCCGGACTTACGAACGAAGCCGTGCTCGACACCCATGTCGATGAGCGAGCCTTCCTTGCTGATGCCGAAGCCGTACAGAATGTCGAACTCGGCCTGCTTGAACGGCGGCGACACCTTGTTCTTGACCACCTTGACGCGGGTGCGGTTGCCCACCGCGTCGCTGCCGTCCTTGAGTGTCTCGATGCGGCGCACATCCAGGCGCACCGAGGCGTAGAACTTCAGCGCCTTACCACCCGTGGTGGTTTCGGGGGAACCGAACATCACACCGATCTTCTCGCGCAGCTGGTTGATGAAGATGGCGGTGGTACCCGTGTTGCTCATCGCACCGGTCATCTTGCGCAGCGCCTGGCTCATCAGACGGGCCTGCAGACCGACGTGGCTGTCACCCATCTCGCCCTCGATCTCGGCGCGCGGCACCAGCGCGGCCACCGAGTCGATGACGATGATGTCCAGCGCGCCGGAGCGGACCAGCATGTCGGCGATTTCCAGGGCCTGCTCACCGGTGTCCGGCTGCGAGACGAGCAGGGCGTCGGTATCGACGCCGAGCTTGCGGGCGTACTCGGGATCGAGGGCGTGCTCGGCGTCGATGAAGGCCGCGACACCGCCCGCCGCCTGCGCGTTGGCCACCGCGTGCAACGCGACGGTCGTCTTACCCGAAGATTCCGGGCCGTAGATCTCCACGACACGACCGCGCGGCAACCCACCGATACCGAGGGCCACATCCAGCGCGATGGAACCGGTCGGGATCACCGAGATGGGCTGGCGGGCCTCCTCGCCGAGACGCATGACCGCGCCCTTGCCGAAGCTCTTCTCCACCTGAGCCAACGCCATCTCGAGCGCCTTGTCGCGGTCATACGCCTGTGGTGCCATGTCCTGATCCCCTTTTCGCCGGGTAAGTCTTCGTTCTTGGTTGGCGCCCACATTAGAGGGCGGCACCGACAAGTTCTGACGCCAACATTAGACGAACAGATGTTCGAGTCAAGCGACGCGCCCGGTAACACGCGAACCGGCTTTCCCGCCCCTGGCAACCGGCCCGTTAAGCGAGGTTGAGCCGCGACGGAGCCGCCGAACATCGACGTGATCCGATCACCGCACCAAGGAAATCCGATCACTGTCCAGCAGCGTCTGCGCCTGCTTGAAGACCCGCAGCGCGGGCGTGACCTCGACGTCGGTGATTCCGTCGAGGGGGCCGAGCCGCTGCGTGACATAGCGGTAGAGGTGTGCAGTATCGCTACACACGATCGAAACCATCAGATTGGTAGGCCCGGTGGTCGCGGCGACGAACACGGTTTCCGGGTGCGCCGCGATCGCGGCACCCGTCGCCTCGAGGTCGGCGGGCCGGGTGCGCAACCACAGCCCTGCCCGCACGGCATATCCCATCCGCTCGATCGCGAAGTCGAGATCGAAATACAGCACCCTGGATTCGACGAGTTCGGCCATCCGGCGGGCCACTCGCGTTGCGGTCCAGCCGATTTCGGCGGCGATCTGCGCGTACGGCGCGCGGCCGTCGCGGCCGAGAATCATCAGCATCGCCTCGTCCTGCGCCGAGAAGTCGACCGGAGTCTCCGGCCCGACGTGGTCGGCCGTCGATCCTCGCGGACCGAGTTGGCGCAACTGGGCCCGGGTCAGCAGGTGGCTGTAATGCGGCCAATCCTCCGCGAGCGGGAACCGGTGGATCACCTCGTGCGCGATCAGCCCGGTCACCTGACTGGCCTGGGGCAGTGTGTGCAGCAACAGTCTGTCGCGACGCTCGGCGGAGCGTGGCCGGCTCACACAGGTCACTTCGGACCCGGTGGACAGCAAGGTGACCCAGCTCAGATCGGGGAACCTGGCCAGCGATTCGGCCAGCCGCACCGCCTTGTCCGGTGTCGACCGGAGCCGGATCACCCAGCGGGCGTGCCCGAGCGGCACCGCGTTCACCTGGCCCGACACATGCAGGATGCCGCGTTGACGCAGTGACCGATAGCGGCGCGCGACGGTCTGTTCCGACACTCCGAGGATGACGCCCAGCTTGGCGAACGCGATTCTGGCGTCGGTCACCAGTGCGTACACGATCTGCTTGTCGAGCACATCCAGCAGGGAGGATTCCTGCGCCTCTTCGAGCTTCACCGGAGGAATCTATCGCAGAGAGCGGTATAGCTATGTGGATATCGCCGGTTGTCGCACGCTGGGCGTCGAAATCGTTCGCATTGCCCTTGGAGGCTTCCTGTGAAGAAATGGCTCCCCTTGTTCGCCGCGTGCCTCGGCACGCTGATGCTGCTCATCGACGTCACCATCGTCAATGTCGCACTCCCCGACATCGCCGCCGATCTCGGCACCAGCCTGTCCGGCTTGCAGTGGGTGGTCGACGGCTACGCGCTGGCACTGGCGGCACTGCTGCTGATACTCGGCTCGATGGCCGACCGAGTCGGCGCGAAACGGACGTATCTGGCCGGGCTCGCAGTGTTCGCCGTCGCGTCCCTCGTGTGCGGGATCGCGCAGTCCGCATCGAGTTTGATTGCGGCACGGGCACTTCAGGGCCTCGGCGGCGCGGCCATGTTCGCCACCACGCTGTCGCTGTTGCACTCGACCTACACCGGCCGCGATCGTGGTGTTGCCTTCGGCATTTGGGGCGCGGTCTCCGGTGCGGCGGCAGGCCTCGGCGTCGTACTCGGCGGCGCACTGACCGACGCGTTCTCGTGGCGCTGGATCTTCTTCGTCAATCTGCCGATCGCGGTGGTGGCAATCGCCTTGACCGCCCTCGTGTTTCCGCAGTCGATGCGGCGGGCCGATCGCGCGGTGGATCTGCTCGGCATGCTGACCTTCGCGACCGCCGCAACCGGAGCGACCTATGGTGTCATCCGCGGCGGTGAGCACGGTTGGACCGACGGTCCCGCGCTGTCGGCGCTGGTGCTCGGCGGCGCGGCGCTGCTGGCCTTCTGGCTCGTCGAATCCCGTAGCGCGGCACCGATGTTCCCGCTGGCGCTGCTGCGAAACCGCGATTTCGGCGGCACCCTCATCGGGGCGAGCGGACAGACCTTCGCGGCTTTCGCGGCAACACCGCTGATCTCGCTGTGGCTGCAGCAGCAGTTGCAGATGACCCCGCTGCACGCGGGCCTGGCAATGTTGCCGATGGCCGCGACCGCGTTCGTGGTCGCGGGAGTGTTCGGGCGACTGCTGCACGACACGGCGCCGAAGTGGACGATCGGGGTCGGGCTCGTCGTCGTCGGCATCGGCGCCGGACTGCTCACCCTGATCGACACCGGATCATCCTGGAGCGCACTGTTGCCCGGGTTCATAGTGATCGGTGCCGGGATCGGCGTCAACGCACCGGCATTGGTCGCCGTCGGCATGGCCGCGGTGCCGCCGCAGCAGGGCGGCACGGCCGCGGGCGCGGTCAATACGGCGCGGCAGCTTGGGCTCGCGCTCGGAGTCGCGGTGCTGGGCACCGTGTTCCGCGAAGTCGCCGACGCCGATCAGCGGATGACACCGGCGCAGTTCGTCGATGGGCTCGACGCGGCCCTCCAGGGGGCGGCCGTCGTCGGCATCGCATTCGGACTGATCGCGTTCGCCCTGTTCCACCGGCAGCGCACGGTTGCCGGGGCAGAGCGGGGCGATCGCACGGCAGTCGCCGCACGGTAGCCTGCTGGTGCAGGAGGCGTGATCGGGAGCCCGCAGCTCCCGATCACGCCTTTCCTGGTAATCATTCGATCGAGCGAGCATGGCAGCCAGGGGCGAGTGCCGCGATCCGCTCGACGGTCGTCCTCGGCACTATCGCCGCGTTCCGACCTGATCTCGTCAGCGTCGACAAACGCTGCCGCGCATCAGATTTCGATGCACCACGGTCTCGTGACTGCTACTGCTGCGGCTGGACCGAGTCGTCGCCTTCTTTCCGTGGGCCGAAAATGCGGCGATCGGATTCGGTGATGCGGACATCGTTGATACTCGCCTCGCGGCGCGACATCAGGCCTTCGGGGGTGAACTCCCACTGCTCGTTACCGTAGCTGCGCCACCACTGGCCCGACTCGTCGTGCCATTCGTACTGGAAGCGGACCGCGATGCGGTTGCCTTCGAAGGCCCACAGGTCCTTGCGCAGCGCATAGCCGTTCTCGACGGACCACTTCCTGGTGAGGAACTCCACGATCGCCGCGCGGCCGGTGAAGAACTCGTCGCGATTGCGCCACACCGAGTCCTCGGTGTACGCGGCGGCGACGCGCTCCGGATCGCGTGTGTTCCAGGCATTTTCGGCGGCACGGACCTTGACCTCGGCGGATTCGCGATCGAAGGGTGGTAGTGGGGGTCGCATGACGACTCCTTCCTCGAGTGTTGACTGCCGTGGGTATCGCGATCTCCCCGGAAATGTTCAACCGCTATTCCTTGTTTGATCGGTTAGAACTTAGCCGCAACAAGCGGCCCGAGTCAACCTGTAAAATTACTTTATCCGGTTAGAACGGCGGTGGTTGCCTTGGTAGAACATAAAGGCTCGTTACCCTCAGTCATGCTCGATCCACGCCCCCACCTCGGTGAACCGCTGGCACTCGACCTGTTGAACACGAGGTGGATCGAGAACGGGCCACAGGACCTGCTGACCGATGTCGCCGGACTCGGCGTCTGGCTCGACTCGGCGGGCCTTGCGCACCGTGCGTCCGCGGACGAACGGACGCTGGAAGCGGTGCTCGCCGCGCGCACTGCCATCTACGACGTCGTGAAGCACAGCACCGCCTCCGGACTCAACGATGTGCTCGAACACGGCCGCGTCCGGCGCACCCTCACCAGCACCGGCCCCACCGACGTCGATGACGTGGCCGACCCGGCCTGGCTCCCCGCCTGGCTGGCTGCCGACAACCTGCTGCGCCTGCTCACCGAAGCCCCCGACCGCATCCGTCAGTGCGCCCACCCCGACTGCGTGCTGTTCTTCTACGACACCTCGAAAAACGGCACCCGGCGCTGGCATTCGATGGCAACCTGCGGCAACCGCGCCAAAGCCGCGCGCCACTACGCGAAGAAGGGGTGAGGTCAGAAGAGCTCGTCGAGCAGCCGGTAGTAGCCGAGACGGCGCCGATCGGGCTCGGCCAGGCCGTAGGCGGTGAAGAACGCGCGCACCTCGTCGGCGCCGAAGTCCTCCCGCAGATCGCGTTCGGCCAGCGCAAGATCGCGATACCGATCCGCGACACCGAGGCCGCCGACATCGATCAGAATGCCGCCTTCGAGCACGTTGGACGGCGTGAAGTCGCCGTGAGCGACCACGAGATCCTGCTCGTCGGGGCGCTGCGCACGGAGTCGGTCCAGTATCTGTTCGGGGACCAGATGCTCATGGTCAACATCGAAGTCCTCGGGATCGATCAAACCCTCGAGCACTCGGCGAGCGGCCCGGGTCAGCATCGAATCGAGTCGGCCGTCGAACGGGCACCCGGCAATCGGGATGCTGTGCAGGCTCCGCAGCAGCGCACCCATGAGCGCCCCTACCGTCCCGCCCACGTCCGAACCGTCGGCTGCGGGATATCCGCCGGGAACCTCACCACTCCCGGACGACGCATCGCCCTCGGCGGCATGGGCCCTGCCTTCGGGGATACCGCTGTCTCCCACCGCACCGATTTCGGCAGCAGCACGCTCGTTGCCCTCGGCGCGCGAGGCGAGACTCGGCACGCCCGCGTCGGCGAGCACCAGCACATCACCGTCGAACACGGCCACATCCGGTAGTCGAATCCCATAGTCGCGCAACCAGTTCAGGCGCGCATGCTCGGCCACCGCCAGCGGACCGCGCTTGACCCAGTACATGCCGTTGACGAACGAGACCCCGCCGCTCAGCCCCTCGTGATCATCCGACCAGACCGGTGTGGCACCGAGCAGTGCGGCGATTGCGGGAGGTAGGGCAACGGGCAGCTCCTCCAGGGCGTCCAAGATCGCGCAAGTCGACTCGACCAGCTCGGAATCGGCCTCGGCGCTGCGCAGCGCCAACGCCTCGGCCAACAGTGTGCGCGCTTCGTCGAGCCTGTGCTGCTCGGCGAGCGTTGTACCGAGGTGTTGGAGCGCGAACGACAGCACCTCCGGCACGTCGGTTCGGGCCAGGTCCAGCGCCTGCCGGTAGAGGATTTCGGCAGTCACCGCATCGCCTTGATATCGATAGACGTCACCGAGGTTGATCAGCACCGCGACCCGCCGTCGCTCGGTGTCGGCACATTCCAGTGCCCGGTCCAGATGGTCGAGTGCGTCCTCGTAGCGCCCGAGCAGCAGCAGGTCGATCCCGGTCTGCTGCCATTCGACATAGCCGGTAGGCCGGACTGCTGCCACCCGCGCGGCCAGGTGCTCACGATCGGTGTCAGCCATGTGCAACCGCCCGTCGAAGGGGTAGCCGGAGGCCGCGCCTGCGTCCCGGCCGAGCGCGGGACCGCGGACGGACTGCGTCCGCCGGCTCGGGTGATCGGTCACCATCGGCCGCGTGGCACGTCGAAGTCTGCACATAGCGCCCGCCACACATCCCGGGGATCGACCCCCGCGTCGATGGCGGTGGCCCCGGTCCGACCGCCCAGCGACGGGATCACATGATCGGTGAGCAGGGCATCACCACGGGCCACACCGAACTCGGTGTGCAACAGCTCCTGAAACTCAGTCAACCGCACCGGGTTCAAGATACTCGCGCCCTCCGACCCGATGCGCTCCGCCTGCGGGTCCCCAACCCGTGCGCTACTGGGCTCGCACCTCGTCCAACACCGCACGGCAGCGCGCGATCGGGTCGGCGACGGTGGCCGCATCCGCGGCTGCGGATCGGGCCGCCGCGGTGTAAGCAGGGGTGTGCAGCAAGTCGAGGACTGCCGAGCGTACGGCGTCGGCGGTCAGTGGGCGGACCAGGATCGAACTACCTTGGCGGGCGGCGCGATTGGCCAGTTCCCATTGATCGCCGCCACCGGGGATCGTCACGATCGGGACGCCCGCGAGCAGGGATTTGGCCAGCAGGCCATGGCCGCCGCCGCCCACGACGGCGGCCGAGTGGGTGAGTAGTTCGTCTTGGCGCCCCAGACCCGCAGTCGCCCACGACGGCAGATCGGTGGGCGGGCTGTCCAGCAGGGAGATCGCCACCCGCACGCCCGCGCCGTCGAGCGCCTCCAGCACAGTCTCGACCATGCCTGCGACACCGGTGTGCGCGGTCGAGGGCGCAACCATGACCAGTGGTTCGTTGCCGGGCGGCGGTTCGAGGATCGCGCTGGTCGGCTCCCACAGCAGCGGTCCGATCACGTAGGTGTGTTCCGGCCAGTCCGGGCGCGGCACCTCGAGTGCGGGCAGGGTGGCGATGAGCCTGGCGGCCGGACCCGGATCGGTAGCGGGTAGCCCAACACCCTCGCGGGCCTGCTCACGTTGGCGCTGACCGTTGCGAATGGCCCGCGCGGTCAGGGTGCGCAACACTCCGTCGCGCAACCTGCCACGCACACCCTCCCCTGGTGCGAGTCCACTCCCGATGGGCGGCAACGCTTTCGACGGCAGATACAGCGGATGCGGGGACAGCTCTACCCATGGCACCCCCAGGCGTTCGGCAGCCATGCCCCCACCCGCGGTGAGCACATCCGACACCACCAACTCGGGCAGCATGGCGCTCAGATCCGGCAGGATCTCCGTCGAAATGTGCGCGGCCCGTTCATGAATCCGCTGCCCGGCGTCGGCGTCGTCGTCGGCGGCCCGCGGCGCAAGGCCCTTGAGGCGACGCACCGGAATGCCCGCTTCCCGCGCGACATCGAACCACCGTGGCCCGGTGAACAACACGGGCTCGTCACCGGCCGCGAGGAATCGCTCGCACAGCGCCAACGCCGGAAACGCATGACCTGGATCCGGTCCCGCTACTACGGCAACACGCATTCGCCCAGCCTGCCACACGCTCTCTCGCGCCGAGCCGGCCCGTCGGGCCCGATGTTCACGCAGTGGTCGATCGCTGGACGCCGCACCTGGCGCCAGCGCCTGCAATGATGGTCTAGACCATTGAGGCCGTATTGGAGGATGCAGGTGCCCATCTCCACCGTCGACGAATTGATGAGCTTGCTGACCGGCTGTCACGACGTCTGGGACTCGCCGGACCGCAACGGCGACCCGGTCGACATTCTCGATCACGACCTGCAATGCGCAGAACTACTGCGCAGCGCCTATCCGGCCGATGAGGAACTACGACTAGCGGGCCTGCTGCACGACATCGGCCACCTACTCGTTCCCGGCGACGATGCAGGACACGGCAGGCACGGCGCACAGGCAGTGCGCCCGCTGCTCGGCAACCGGGTCGCCCGGCTGGTGGAACTCCACGTTGTCGCCAAGCGATATCTGGCCGCGACCGACGCCGTGCACGCCGACGGGTTGTCACCGTCCAGCCAGCGCACACTGGTCGCCCAGGGCGGCCCCATGGACGAGAGGGAAATCGCGGAGTTCCAGGCGGACCCGGATTTCACTGCGCGATTGCCCTGCGCCGCGCCGATGACGCAGGCAAGGTCGTCGGGTTGGAAGTGGCGCGCTTGGAGTCGTGGCGCGCCGTCATCGAACGAGTCGCCGCCGCAAGCTGACGACCGAATTGCAGGCTGCGGCCGACTCGGACAGCCACGGCGGGGCGGCCGGCTCGGCACTGTCGCACCAAGAATCGCCGGCGCAAGCCGGATCGAATGTCAGCCGCGGAAGTAATAGAGCTCGAAGCCGACAGCGTGATCGGCCGGGAAGCCTTCCTTCGGGCCGGTCGCCATCTCGATGACGGCGCGAACCTGGTCGGCGACCGGTTGGGGGCTGAGGATCTCCAGGTAGCGGCGATGCTCGGCGAGCGAGGCCGCGGCCTGGTCAAGGGTGTCGGTGACGTCGACGGCATGGGTAGCGGTCGGCCCGACTACCGCCGCCCACCGTGGTGACCACGGCGCGAGGTCGGAAAGTTCAGGAAAGATCCACTCGTTGCCCGCGTCGGAAATTGCGTCCAGGCCCGCGCGGCCGACCGCTCGGTGGTCGGCGCTGTTGGCATAGCCGGGAGCCCAGGCGTCCCCGAAGTTGAACAACACCACCAACTCCGGCCGATGACGCCGGATCGCGGCCGCCAGGTCCCTGCGCAAGGTCAGATTTTCCTCCACCCGACCATCGGGGTGACCGAGGAACTCGACCTCGTGAACTCCGACAACCTTGGCCGAGGCAATCTCTTCGGCCTCGCGCAGTGGACCGGCCTCGGCAGGCGGGATACCTGCCATCCCGGCTTCACCCGAGGTCACCAGAACGTACCTGATGTCCTTCCCCTGCCCGGTCCAGCGCGCCACGGCCGCAGCCGCTCCGTATTCGATGTCATCGGGGTGGGCGACGATCACCAGCCCGCGCTGCCAGTCCTCCGGAACCTGTTCCACAGCACACATTCAAGCACTCTAATTACCGAACCGGCCGCACCGCTCCGAGTTCCCGGCGCACCGGCCTGCGCCGCGCTACATCCACTCGCGACCACTCCTGCGCCGACCCCACAACGGCACAGCGACCCACTACAGCTTGGTGGCGGACTTATCCGAGCCCGATACCGCCTTGTACAGCAGATACAGGCCGAACACCACGGCGCTGATCACCAGGATCGGAAACAGTCCCTTGATGAGTGCGCCGATAATCGCCAGCGCGATCCAGACGACCGCGACGACACCGATGATCTTCCACAACATTGCCAGCCTCCAACAAGTCTCATGCGCATCGCCGTTCCGACGACCCGACTCCTCAATCCTGGCAGCCCGACGCCAATAAATCACCAGGTCAGCACCGACATCCGGGTGAAGATCAGGGTTCACCCTGATCTTCGACTCACCGTCTGCGCCTTCGGATCGAGGGGCCGATCACCACGAAGACCGAGGCCGAAACCGCTGGTCGCAGGCAGTCGAACGGCGCTACAGTCCCTGCGGCGGCAGTTGAGCGCCGACCTGATGGTCGGCGACCTCGGTGAGCGCCTGCGCCCAGCCGTCGAGACGGTCGGCGGCATGACGCAGATCGGAGACGATCACGTCGAAATCGTGCCGGAGCACCAGGGTTTCCGGCACCGCGAGAATGCGCCCGGCGGCAGCGACCACCTGCTCGTATTCCACGACGCCCGCATCGAGGCGACCGAGCGCGAACTGCACGTTGCCCAAAAGTGCATCTGCCGCATCGGAATTCGTTCCGCCCATCGTGCTGATGGCGCGCTCCATCGCGGTCACATCGGCGGCGAGCGCGTGCAGAGCGGCCGCACCCGATCCCGCGGTCTCCAGCATGTCGACCAGTTCATCGTCGGGCAGCCGCTTCGAGCGCGCGATCTGCCCGACCAATCCGTGCATAGCTCGCTCCGCACGAATCAACCTGGTGATCGGTGCCCGCGTGGCCGACCACAACGGCGGCTGCTTGGGCGCAACGAATGTCGCCTGTGGCAGCGGCGCATTGCGCAGTCGCAGATAGCGACGCGCACTCAGCGCGGTCCCGGTCACCAGGGCGACGGCTCCCCCACCGACGACAACGACCGCCCAGGCCGGCGCAGCGATGATGACGAGCCCGACCGTGCCCGCGGTGGTGAGGCCGGACACCGTACCGAGCTGGAAGCTGCGACGGCGGGCCCTGCGCCGCTTACGCAGCTCCCGTTCCCTCGGATCCGCCCAGCGGCGGACCGCGACCAACGCGTGCTGGCCGACCTCGCGCAGATTGTCGGGAAGACTTCCCGGCTGCGGCACGATCGCGGATTGTGCGCGCACCACAGCGCGACGTCCCGACCGCACGACACCCGCTTCCGCCCGGACCGACTGTTCCCGGATTCGCTTGCGGCTCACGGTTTCCCTCCCACCGGTGGTTCGGGCCGGTCGATACAAGGCCCGAGCGGCACCCGAGTGTTGCGCTCCGCCGAGAGCGCGTGCACCGAACAAGCCTTCACCGAACCAGTCCTCGCCGAACCTCCGGCAGCGTAGTTCCAGCGACCGGCAGCAGTCGCCGGTAGCTACTGCTGCGCGGTCTGGCCCTTGTTCATCTGCGGCTGCGCCGGATTGGCCTGGGTCTGTGCCGGGCTGATGGCGGGCGCGCCTGCGCCACCCGTAGGCAGTGCATCGCCTCGCATGGATGCGCGGATCTGCTCGAGCTTGCTGTGTCCTGCCATCTGAATGCTGGCCTGCTGCACCTCGAGCATCCGGCCCTGCACCGAGTTCTGCGCGAGCTCCGCGGAACCGAGCGCGTTGGCGTAGCGCCGCTCGATCTTGTCGCGTACCGCGTCCAGGCTGGGGGTGGAGCCCGGCGCGGACAGCGTGGAGTCCATCTGCTGCAGCGAGGCGGAGACCTGCTCCTGCATCTTGGCCTGCTCGAGCTGGCTGAGCAGCTTGGTGCGCTCGGCGACCTTCTGCTGCAACATCATCGCGTTCTGCTCGACGGCCTTCTTGGCCTGCGCGGCCGCCTGCAGGGACTGGTCGTGCAGCACCTTGAGGTCCTCGACGGACTGCTCTGCGGTGACCAGCTGCGCGGCGAAGGCCTCGGCCGCGTTGGTGTACTGGATCGCCTTCTCGGTGTCGTTGGCGGCCGCGGCCTGGTCGGCGAGCAGGACAGCCTGGCGCGCATTGGCGTTGAGCTTCTCGACCTCGTCGAGCTGGCGGTTGAGCTTCATCTCCAGCTGACGCTGATTGCCGATGACCGACGCGGCCTGCTGCGACAGGGCTTGATGCTGGCGCTGGGCTTCCTCGATGGCCTGCTGAATCTGGACCTTCGGATCCGCATGCTCCTCGATCTTCGAATCGAAGAGGGCCATCAGGTATTTCCAGCCCTTCACGAACGGATTAGCCATCGATTGATCCCGCCTCCATCTGATGCGCCGCGCTTTACCGCGACTCTAGTGCGCGACCGTCACGCACCCGATATGTGCCTATCCTCCACCATGTGGGCACCTGACCGGGAGAACCCGGCCTTTCCGACGCCTAGGGAGAATCTATCCGTTCCCGGCACCGGTCCGCAGCGTTGCCCGGGGCTGCCACCACTCGTTCTGTGTCAATTGCTCTTCACCAGGATCAGCATGTCGGATTTCGGCGCCGGAATGACGATCCGGGTGTCCTCCGCGATGTGCGGCGGGCGGACCTTCGTTGCGGCACCGGCCACCGACATCGTGGCCGTCGCGGGCTCCAACGCGGGCTCGGCGCCGGTCTCGGCGGGCTCGGCGGCGGCCGTCTGCTCCGCTTCGGCCGCGGGGGTGGCGGCGGACTCGCGGGCGGGAAGTCCGTCGGACCCTGCCATGATCGTGCTCACATCCCATAGCACCCGCGACAGTGGCACATCCAAGGCGGCGCAGATTGCGGCAAGCAGTTCGCTGGATGCCTCCTTGCGGCCGCGCTCGACCTCGGACAGGTAGCCCAGGCTCACCCGCGCCGAGGTGGACACCTCACGCAAGGTCCGACTCTGGGCGAGACGAGCACGCCGCAGACTGTCGCCGATCGCCTCTCGCAGCAGCGTCATCTCGTTCTCCTTCGCTCACTGACAGCGGGCCACGCGCGGCGCCTACAAGCACTGCGCATGCCGTTCTTTCTGGCACAACGTCGGACACGGTCCGGTTGGTTCCCGCGGAGCGAACTTCGATTCGCCTCGCGCTCACTACGCCGAAACCGAGGTTTCTCCGGCCGTCACGTATCGCAGTAACTCCCGAATGGCCGTGTGCGTTGCGCCAATCCTGATAGTCCACCGGTCACCGAGGAGTTTCAACCGGACGACCTCGGTATGCCCTGGACCAGCCAGTCCGAGGAAGACAGTGCCGACGGGATGCCCGTCCTGAGCGTCCGGTCCTGCGACACCGGTCAGCCCGACGCCCCAGTCCGCGCCACATCGGATCCGAGCGCCGACAGCCATCTGCTCAGCGGTGCTCGCGGCCACCGGACCCTCCGTTGCCAGTACTTCGTCGCTGACGCCCGCGAGACTGTGTTTGAGATCAGTGGCGTACACCACCAATCCGCCGCGCAGCACCATGCTTGCGCCGGGCACGCCGGCGATAGTCGCCGCGAGCAGGCCCGCCGTCAGGGATTCCGCCGTAGCCACGGTCTGTCCGGCCGCGCCGAGTGCGTGCACCAGGTCGGCGGCGGGCACGTCGGCGATCAGCGGATCCGTCATGCCCCGCGAGTCCGTCCCGGTGTGCCCGCGAACCACACCCTGGCGGCCTGCCCGACGTAATCGAGGCCGGTGAGGACCGTCAGCGCGACCGCCACGTACATCAAAGCCATCCCCGCGGTGGCGAATCCGCCTGCCAACGGCAACAGCAGCACCGCGATCGCGACGGATTGCATGAGGGTTTTGAGTTTGCCGCCGCGACCTGCCGGGATCACGCCGCGGCGCACCACAGCCAACCGCAACAGGGTGACCCCGATCTCACGGCCGCAGATCACGAGGGTGATCCACCACGCCAGATCGCCGAGAACGGAAAGGCCGATCACTGCGGACCCGATGAGCGCCTTGTCCGCGATCGGGTCGGCGAGCTTGCCGAAATCGGTGACCAACCCATATTTGCGGGCCAATTGCCCGTCGAAGCGATCGGTGATCGCGGCAAGGCCGAACAGCGCCGCCGCCGCGATCCGCCAACCGGTTTGATGCCCGCCGGCCGCGAACAGCGCGAGCACGAAAAGTGGCACCAGTGCGATCCGCATCATGGTCAGCACATTCGCGATATTCATCAGCGGAACGGCAGGCTCGGCCTGCGTCGGCACGAACCCGGAATGGATCGGAGCGGGCTCGGTCCACTGGCGGTCGATCTCGTCGGGCTGCACGCTCATGCCTCCGCCTCGGTGGGCGGCCTCATGGCCGCCTCTCCATCCGGTCGCGCTGCTCGGCGCGATGCGGTGAGCGGAGCGATCGGATGTGCGGCACACCTTCAGACTATCGGTAACCGGGCCGACTACTGTGCACCCCATGACCTCTCGGGGACCAGTAGGTGGTTCGACCAGCGATGCGCATTCCGGCGTGGCACCCGCCGCGCGCGACTCCGCCCTGCTCGTGCGCCGCGCCCGAACGTCCGATGTACCCGAGATCAAGCGCCTCGTCGATGTCTATGCCGGTCGGATCCTGCTGGAAAAGAACCTGGTCACCCTGTACGAGGCGGTCCAGGAATTCTGGGTTGCCGAGCTCGACGGCCGGGTGGTCGGCTGCGGCGCGTTGCACGTGCTGTGGGCAGACCTCGGCGAGGTGCGCACGGTCGCCGTGCACCCCGATGTCAAGGGGCACGGGGTCGGCAAGCTCATCGTGCAGCGCCTCGTCGCGGTGGCCAGGGAGTTGGAGCTCGGGCGCCTGTTCGTGCTCACCTTCGAGGTGGACTTCTTCGCAGGCCACGGCTTCGTCGAAATCGAGGGCACCCCGGTGACCGCCGAGGTGTATGCCGAGATGTGCCGCTCCTACGACACCGGTGTGGCCGAGTTCCTCGATCTCAGCTATGTGAAACCCAACACTCTGGGCAATACCCGAATGCTGCTGAACCTCTGACAGGAAGCGATCCTCGTGCCGATCTTCGCCGTTCATTACACCTATTCCGAGGCCACCGTCCCTGGCCGCGACACCTATCGCCCCGAGCATCGGGCCTGGTTGTCCGGTCTGGTCGAGGCGGGCACCCTGCTCAGCAGCGGGCCCTACCCGGACGGTTCGGGCGCCTTGCTGCTGTTCCGCGCCGACGACGAGACCGCGCTCACGGATCTGCTGGCCGATGATCCGTTCGCGCGGGAGAAACTGATCGACGCGGTCCGCGCCGTCGAATGGGTGCCGGTGATGGGCGCATTCGCCGTCTGATCGGATCCCGCGGCAAGCTCCGCCGGCCGCGACCGTTGGCGTCAGCTGTCGCGATGACGCCAACGGGTGTGGCTCATTCGCCCGAGATATCGACCGGTCGCGATGACGCCAACGGGTGTGGCTCATTCGCCCGAGATATCGACCGGTCGCGATGCCGCCGCACCGCGGGTCTTGATCAGGCTGGCGACCGTCGCCACGATCAGGATGCCGAGGATGACCCCCAGCGACGCCGGCGTCGATATTTCCGGGACACTCACATGCCGGCCACCGTTGATGAACGGCAGCGTGTTCTCGTGTAGCGCATGCAGCACCAGCTTGACGCCGATGAACGCCAGGATCGCCGAGAGCCCGTAGGACAGGTAGACCAAGCGATCGAGCAATCCGCCGATCAAGAAGTACAGCTGACGTAAACCCATGAGTGCGAACGCGTTCGCGGTGAACACGATGTAGGGCTCCGCGGTGAGGCCGTAGATCGCCGGAATCGAATCCAGCGCGAACAGCAGGTCTGCGAAGCCGATCGCGAGCAGTGCCAGTAGCAGTGGCGTGACCGCGCGGCGGCCATCGATCCGGGTGACCAGCTTGTCGCCGTCGTAGCTGTCGGTGGTCGGCAGCACCCGCTTGGCCAACGCGACGATCCTGCTGTCGCGTTTCTCCTCGTGCTCGACCTCGTGGCCGCTCTCGCGCAGCAGCTTGACGGCGGTGTACACGAGAAATACCCCGAACAGGTAGAACACCCAGCTGAACGCGCTGATCGCCGCCGCGCCGACGGCAATGAAGATGCCCCGCATGACCAGCGCGAGCACGATGCCGATCAACAGCACCTTCTGCTGGTAGATCCTCGGCACCGCGAATGTCGCCATGATGATGACGAAGATGAACAGATTGTCCACCGAGAGCGCTTTCTCGGTGACGAAACCGGCGTAGTACTCCCCCGCGAAGGTAGAACCCCACTGCCAGGCGACGAAGCCACCGAACGCCAGCGCCAGTCCGATGTACACCGCCGACCAGGTCCCGGATTCCTTGAACGTCGGATCGTGCGGCGTACGGACATGTGCGAAGAAGTCGAAGACGAACAGCCCGAGGATCACGAGGATCGTGATCATCCACTCGAGAGCGGTTACGTGCATGCGGCGTCCTGGTGATTGATCATGACATCAAGCATGCCCGATTTGTCCGTTCTTGTCGGCTTGCGGGGTGGTTGCTGTCAATAATTTCACATGCGTGCACGCACCCCTCCATGCCACAGTGACGAAGTGGTCGACGACTATCGAGTCCTCAACAAGACGAACTGGGACGAACGGGCACCGCTGCACGCCGCCGCGCGCGACTACGCCGTGGACCGTTTCCTGTCGGAACCGGACTTCCTCAGCGAGGTGGTGCGATTCGATCTGCCGCTGCTCGGCGACATCCGCGGGCTGCGCGGGGTCCACCTGCAATGCCACATCGGCACCGACACGATTTCGCTGTCGCGGCTCGGCGCCACCATGACCGGACTCGACTTCTCGCCCGCGTCCCTGGCACAAGCCCGGTCGATTGCCGAAAAGGCCGGAGCCGCAGTAGATTTCGTCGAGTCGGACGTGTACGACGCGGTGTCCGTGCTGGGCGGTGCGCGCTTCGACCTGGTGTTCACCGGGATCGGCGCACTGTGCTGGTTGCCGAGCGTGGATCGGTGGGCCCAGACCGTCGCGGGACTACTGCGGCCCGGTGGGCGGCTGTTCCTGCGCGAAGGCCACCCGATGCTGTGGGCGACGGACGAAAATCACACCGACCGACTGGTCATCGGCTATCCGTACTTCGAAACACCTGAGCCGATGGTGTTCTCCGATGGCGGCACCTACGTGGCGACCGACGGCGTGCTGACCCAGACCACCACGCACGAATGGAACCACGGATTCGGGCAGATCATCACCGCGCTGCTGGATGCGGGCATGACGATCACTGGGCTCGTCGAGCACGACACGGTACCGTGGGAGGCGCTACCCGGCCTGATGACCTGCGACCCGAACGGCGAATGGCGGCTCACCGAGCATCGGGAGCGACTGCCGCTCAGCTACACACTGCAAGCACGCAAGACCTCCGGGACCGAGACTGTTCTCGGCGCGACGCACGAACGGTGACCAGGACATCGGATCACGGTACGACGGGTTGCCCGCAGGGCTCGTTTGTGGTCGAGCCGTCACCGGCGCCGAGCATGTTGTCGGCGAGGAAGTTGTCCACATAGCCACCGACACGGGTGAAGACGGCGGAGTAGCCGGGGCGCGCATTACCTCCGGCCCAGGAGTACAGGCCGACGAGCGTCGCCTTGTCGTTGCTGCGGGTGACCAGGGGACTGCCCTCGTCGCCCGCACCGGGCGATTTACCACCCGCGTCGAGGCCGGCGGCGATCATGTTGGCGGTGACCGCTGCGACCCCGTACTGGCCCTGAGCTTGTTGACGGCTGACGGTCGGCAGATCAACGCCCATCAGTTGCGAAGGCGTCTCACCACCTTCGCGCAACGCCCCCCACCCCGACGCCTGCGCGATCACACCGCCTCCGGGGTCACTCCCCGGTTCTGGCAGACACACCGTTGCGGCGTTCGTCCCGAACGACAGGTTCTCGGAGGTGTGCAGCACGGCGATGTCGTTTTCGCGGTTGACCACGTCGTAGCGGGGATGCACCACGATCTTCTCGATGTCGACCACGCTGCCGCCGGAATCGTGCCGCAGCGAGCCGTACCGCAGCTTCAACTGCTCCGGCCGGACGCCACGAACGCACATCGCCGAGGTGATCACGGTACGACTGTTGAGCGCAGCGCCGCCGCAAGCGTGCGCGCCACCCTTCTGCACGCTGACCGTCCACGGGAATTGATCATCGGCCGCCACATAACCGCCGACGATCGCCGATGCAGGCGTAGACATCCCCACCACTAGCGCACTCGCGCCGAAAACCACCGTCGCGAACGCCCGCCACCGAACAAAGGCCTTGCTCATCGCTTCCCTTCCCACCGACCACACTGACGAGGTGAAGTACCGCAACCGCCGGATGTCAACGGTAGCGGTGTGGATGCGGAGAACCCCCGAATCGCGAGGCGTGTCGTAACATCCGTACCGCGCGCCGGGTGGTAGCGCGATCGCCCACCGGTACCGATCGCCCTCGCATTCAGGTCCGGCGCCGACGCCCGAACAATAAAAATCGGTTCCCCACCGGGAGCCTCGGTGCTACCGTCGGAGACAGCGAACCCACGAACCACAGAAAGGCACAGGCGGATGATCGGGCAGACCCAGCAGCGACGGCAGCGATTGCTAGACAATGCCTGGCTTGCCTATGTCCTACGTTCGGCCATGCAATTCGGCGATCGCGCGATGCGTGTGAGCGGCCCCTGAGGTCTCGATCTCGAGAAGACCTGCAACAGGGGTCATTCCGCGGCACCCGCCGAGGAATGACCTTTTTTCATGGCAGCATGCCCGAGCGGCCGAAGGGACCTGACTGTAAATCAGGTGCGATCATGCCACCGGAGGTTCGAATCCTTCTGCTGCCACGTAGTTTTCACGCCCGCGTGGCTCAGTGGACAGAGCGGCGCCTTCCGAAGGCGCAGGTCGGTGGTTCGATTCCACCCGCGGGATCGGGTTGCCGGACCGCGGAGCCGTTCTACGTAGCCGGTTAGCAGACATCGCGGAAGTCCTTCCACTAGTTGACAATTCGAGGAGGCAACTGATGATTCGAGATCACAGAACAGTTACTGGCCAGCTGGATGCTTTCCGCAGGCACAACTCACGCATTCACGCGTCTGCGGGCGCACTGCTCACCTCTGACACTTCTCGCACCGAAACGCACCGCCGCACTGGAATATCGACATCAGATGAACGCGAGAAACATCTGCGTGGCTCGCCGGGACGCTGCGCAGAGCTGGATGAATTTGTCGGACCAGAGTATTGAGAACAACCGATCCCTCGTAGCCCAACGGGTAGAGGCACCGGCCCTAGAAGCCGGACAGTGCGAGTTCGAATCTCGCCGAGGGAACAATCCGCGCGCCTAGGCGGGTGAGCGCGCTCGTAGCTCAAATGGATGGAGCACCGGCATACGAAGCCGGCGGCTGGAGGTTCGAGTCCTCCCGAGCGCACTGATGGAGTGTGGTGTAACGGCTGCACAGCGGTCTCTGAAACCGTCGGTTCAGGTTCGAATCCTGGCACTCCAGCTGTTGATTCACTCCACACGGCTCATGCAGGATGCCGTCGGGCTCTCATAAGGCCCGATCGCGTGGTTCGACTCCACGATGAGCTACTACCGTCTCACTCCGCGTCGGTCCTGTCGGGCACCTCGGCGCCACCACGGATCGACCACAGCAGACCATCCAACTCGTCGGGCTTGATGAGGACGTCGCGGGCCTTCGAGCCTTCGCTCGGGCCGACCACGCCACGGGTTTCCATCAGGTCCATCAGCCGGCCTGCCTTCGCGAAGCCGACGCGCAATTTGCGCTGCAGCATCGAGGTGGAGCCGAATTGGGATGTCACCACGAGTTCTACAGCCTGGACGAAGACGTCGAGGTCGTCGCCGATATCGGGGTCGACATCCTTCTTCTCGCCTGCCTTCGCGGCGGTGACACCCTCCTGGTATTCGGGTTCTGCCTGGTTCTTGGCGAAATCGACGACGGCATGGATTTCCTCGTCGCTGATGAAAGCGCCCTGCAACCGGGTCGGCTTGCCAGCGCCCATGGGCAGGAAAAGGCCATCGCCCATGCCGATCAGCTTTTCCGCGCCGGGCTGGTCGAGGATGACTCGGGAGTCGGTGAGCGAAGACGTGGCGAAGGCGAGGCGGGAGGGCACATTCGTCTTGATCAGGCCGGTCACCACGTCCACCGACGGCCGCTGTGTGGCAAGCACCAGGTGAATGCCTGCGGCGCGGGCCTTCTGGGTGATCCGCACGATCGCGTCCTCGACGTCGCGCGGCGCGGTCATCATCAAGTCCGCGAGCTCATCGACGATGGCGAGAATGTACGGATAAGGACGGTAGATCCGTTCGCTGCCCAGCGGCGCGGTGATCGCACCTGACTTCACCTTCTTGTTGAAGTCGTCGATGTGGCGAACCTTGTTGGCCTGCATGTCCTGATACCGCTGCTCCATCTCTTCCACCAGCCAGGCCAGCGCGGCAGCGGCCTTCTTGGGTTGGGTGATGATGGGCGTAATCAGGTGCGGAATACCCTCATAGGGGGTGAGTTCCACCATTTTCGGGTCGATGAGGATCATCCGGACCTCGTCGGGAGTAGCCCGCCCGAGCAGCGAGACCAGCATCGAGTTCACAAAGCTCGATTTACCGGAACCGGTGGACCCTGCCACCAGCAGGTGCGGCATCTTCGCGAGGTTGGCCGAGACGAAATCGCCTTCGATGTTCTTGCCGAGCCCGATCACCAAGGGGTGGTGGTCATTTCGGGTCGAGGGTGCTTTGAGCACATCGGCCAGGCGAACCAGTTCGCGGTCGGCATTGGGGACCTCGATGCCGACGGCGGATTTGCCGGGGATGGGGGCGAGCAGTCGAACGTTCTCCGTCGCAACGGCGTAGGCGATATTGCGGGTCAGCGCGGTGATCTTTTCGACCTTGACGCCGGGCCCGAGTTCGACCTCGTAGCGGGTGACCGTCGGACCACGCACGAATCCGGTGACCGCCGCGTCGATCTTGAATTGCACCAGCACCTCGGTGATCGCCTCGATCATCGATTCGTTGGCGGCGCTGCGCTTCTTGGGCGGATCACCGTCGGTCAGCAGAGTGAGCGGCGGCAACACATAGTCGCCCTCGATCTCGCGATCAGCGATCAGTTCCATCTGCTTCGGCGGAGGTGGTGTCTGATCGGCTACCTTGGCCGGCCGCTTCTTCGGCTTGGGCGGCTCCTCGGGCGGCTCGACCGCAATCGGTTTGGCGTCGCGCAGCGGCGGCTCGCCGAGCACTTCGGTGACCGCGTCGGCATTACCGAATTCATCGGGCGGATAGTTCTCGACCGGGGTCCGTCCGCGTCGCGTCGACGCGCCGGCACGATGCAGCGGAAAGCCGTCCGCGTCGTACTCCGCCGGGTCGTAGTCGCCGTCGTACTCACCGTATTCGTCGCCACCAGTGCCGATGCCGAAGTAATCCCGCAGCCGGTCGGGCACCTCGCGCACGGTGGTGCCGGTCAGCAGGAGCACGCCGAAGACGCTGGCCAGCAATAGAATCGGCACCGAGAGCCACGCGGTGAGCCCGTTGGTGATCGGGCCGCCCATCACGAAACCGACGAAACCCGCAGCGCGGGAGCGGCCGTGCGCATCGGCAGGCGATCCGGCGGCGATATGCCAGAGGCCGAGGATGGGCAACCCGACCAGCATTCCGCCGAGCACCAGGCGCGGCCGAATCTCCGGCTTCGCCTCGGTGCGCATCAGCACGATGGCGATAGCGGTGGCCACGAAAGGCAGTCCGGCCGACGCGGATCCGGAGACCGCGCGGATGGCTTCCTCGACCCAGTGTCCGACCGGGCCGCCCGCCGACAGCCAGACTGCCGCCGCGATCACTGCGCTCAGCGCGATGAGGGCGAGGGCGATGCCGTCGCGACGATGGCCGTGTTCGATCTCGCCCGCCCGGCTGATCGTGCGGGTGGTGGCGCCGAGACCCCGCGCCAGCATGGTCCAACCGCTAGTGATGCCACGGCTGATCACCGCGAGCGGCGCAGTGTCGGACTTGCGAGGGGCCGGGCGGCGGGTGGTGGTGCCGCGTCGACGTGGAGTGGGGGCGGTGCCGCGCGGGGTGGCGGCACCGCGTGGTGTTGCCGAGCGGGACCGTGCCGTGGTGGTCCTCCCCCGGGCCGATCCCGCCCGCGCACGAGAGGTCGTGGAGCTGCGGGACTTACCTGCCATGACCTCAGGCTAGCCGCAAACGCCCCATCCGGACCATCCGCAACACTGGTATCGGCCGTCTCAACCCTGCCGAATCATACGGAAGCCCAGGTCGCACCCGCCGCCGTCGAGCTCGCTTCGCACCCGAATCGCCGCGCGTGTGTCGAGCGTACTGCGGCTACACCGAGCGATCGAGGGCCAGCACGGCGCGCACATCGCCCGGTGCGCCGGCGGTCTCGAGGCGAACTTCGTCGCGACCGAAGGCATGCAGCAGCAATTCCGAAGGCTTGCCGGTCAATGTCACTTCGGCCTCGGATTGCGTGTGCACAACCGCCCGGTCGCCGTCCGGCGTCGCGAGCACGACGGTGACCGTCGCTTTCCGATATGCCATTCGTGCCATCTTGCGCAGCAGCGACCACAGCCGCGCCTCATCGGCATCCGACAGCGTGCGCGGCTCCCACCCCGGCGCACTACGGCGCACATCTTCATGGTGGACGAACATCTCGGACAGGTTGGCGACGGCATCGACCGGGCGCAGGGGTGACCACCACGGCGGTCCGGTGCGAACCTCCTCCAGCAGCTCCTGGAATGGCTTGCGCGCAATCTTTGCCTGCACACTGTCGAGATACCCGGAAAACGGTTTCAGCATGATCCCCGGTGCCGCGTCGGGGCGGCGCTCACGAACCACCAAGTGTGCAGCCAGTTCTCGCACGGTCCACTTCCCACAAAGGGTGGGTGCGTCCGGTCCCACGGCGGACATCGTCTCGACCAGCGCCCGACGCTCCCGTTGTGCCATGCTCACGTGCTCGAACATAGTCGATCGGCTGAGGCATCGACATTGCCGCACAATAAGTTATCGAAGTTGCGCCCTGGCTTTCGCTCGGCAACACTGTCCACCGCACGCCCGGTGCGGGGAGCCGTAATTCCCCCGGCATCGCCCGGCGCCGAGTGGATCCGACGGCCGCGCCCCGAATTCTCGGGTAGCGCTCGAGGCCTCGGCTCTGTAGCTTGTCACTCGGTCCATCGGGTCGTGGACCTGTGAGCAAGAAGGGGATTCACCTGTGAAGAAATTCGTCACCGGTGCCGCCATCATGGCGGCAACGGTTGGATCTGTGCTGGCCACCGCGGCTCCCGCGCAAGCCGCGTACGGGTACTACGGCGCCATTGCCGTCTCCAACGACGGGGACTACGCGATCTCGAACAACTACGGCAGCTACTCGGCCGCGGAGAATTCCGCCGTGTCGGCCTGTGGCTACGGTTGCTCGGTGCTGATCTCGTGGACCAACGGCTGCGGTGTCCTCGCCAGCTCGTCGTCGCAGTGGAGCGCGTCCGCTCGGGCCAGCTACTCCGCCGCCAAATCGGCCGCGTTGAGCCGGGTGCCCGGCGGCTATGTCGTGGACTGGCGCTGCACCAGCGGCTACTCGCTGTAACTCCGACACCCACCTCCGTCGGGTCCGTACAGGTCCGCGACAACTCATTCCAGGGGAAATTTAGTGAAGCACAGAACAATTCGAGCGGCGGTCGCGGTCGTACTCGCGACGGCGGCACTCGGCCTCACCGCGTGCACCTCCGACAAGGACTCATCGTCGGGCTCCAGCACGCCGACCTCGGCGCCGGGCAAGTTCGAGAGCGGTAAGAGCGGCGAGGGCACCGCGGAGGGATCCGCGAAGACCACGACGCCGCCGAACCTGGCGAAGCCGGCCGTCGGTCTGCTCAACGAGCGCATCACCAAGGCGTTCGACCCGAGCGTCAGCAGCGAGGAAAAGATCAGCTGGGTGCAGGACGCCGAGCGCGATCCCCAGCTGGTCGACAAGCTCGTCGAGGCCGCAAAGGCACAGAACGTCAAGGTGGAGATCACCGGCGTGCAGGAGCCCAAGGACGGCAAGCTGAAGGCCGACGCAAAGGTCACCATCAACGGTGAACCGGTGCAGAACGCCTTCGTCGAGTTCGTCGCCGAGGGTGACCAGTGGAAGGTCTCCCACCAGTTCACCTGCAACGTCGTGAAGTCGGCGAAGCTGGATTCGGCTGCCTGCCAAGCCAAGTAAGCTTCCACTACATACAAAAACCGCCGGATGATGTCACCATCATCCGGCGGTTTTCTGTGTGCTAGACCCCGATGACGGTGGGCACGATCATCGGGCGGCGACGGTAGACGTCGGCCACCCAACGCCCGACCACGCGGCGCACGCTCTGCGCGATGCGGTGCGTGTCGGTGACGCCCTCGCCTGCCAGCCGCAACAGTTCGGCCTCGACCAGTTCCGCGGCGTCGGTGAGGGCGGTCGGGTCGTCGGAGAACCCGCGGCCACTCACCTCAGGAGTGCTGACCGCCTTGCCGGTCGACGAGTCGACTGCGACGGTGATCGAGATGAACCCGCCCTCGCCGAGCACCAGCCGGTCCGACAGGGTCGATTCGCCGACATCGCCCACCGAAAGACCATCGACGTAGACGTGCCCGACCGGGACCCGTCCGACGATCGAGGCGATCCCGTCGACCAGGTCGACCACGACGCCGTCCTCGGCGAGCACGACCCGGTCCTCCGGCACGCCGGTAGCAATGGCCAGTGCGGCGTTGGCACGCAAATGCCGCCATTCCCCGTGCACCGGCATGGCGTTGGTCGGCCGGACCGCGTTGTACAGGTACAGCAGTTCGCCCGCGGAGGCGTGTCCGGAGACGTGGACCTTCGCGTTCTGCTGGGTGATCACCGTGGCGCCGAGCCTGGCCAGGCCGTTGACCACCGCGAAGACCGAGTTCTCGTTGCCCGGGATGAGCGAGGAGGCCAGCACGACCAAGTCGTCCTGACGGATGTTGATCTGTCGGTGTTCGCCGCGCGCCATCCGCGACAGCGCTGAGAGCGGCTCACCCTGCGAGCCGGTCGAGATCAGCACCAGCCGGTCCCCTGGCAGGGTCGCAGCGACATCGAGATCGACCACGACGGAGTCCGGGACCGTCAGGTACCCGAGATCCTGGGCGATCTCCATATTGCGGACCATCGAGCGCCCGACGAAGCACACCCGCCGCCCATATTTCTGCGCGACATCGACGACCTGCTGGATGCGGTGCACATGGCTGGCGAACGACGCGACGATCACGCGGTTGCGTGCCTTGCCGATCACCGTGTCCAGAACACCGCCGATCTCGCGTTCCGGCGTGACGAAACCGGGCACCTCGGCATTGGTGGAGTCGACGAGGAACAGGTCGACGCCCTCGTCGCCGAGGCGAGAGAACCCGGCCAGGTCGGTGAGGCGACCGTCGAGAGGCAGCTGGTCGAGCTTGATATCGCCGGTGTGCAGCACGACTCCGGCGGGGGTGCGAATGGCCACCGCGATGGCATCCGGGATCGAGTGGTTGACTGCGAAGTACTCGCACTCGAACGGACCGTGTGTGGTGCGCTCACCCTCGGTGACCTCGGTGAGCTTCGGACGCTGACGGTGCTCCTTGCACTTGGCGGCGACCAGCGCGAGGGTGAACTTCGAGCCGATGACCGGGATGTCGGGGCGCAGCCGCAGCAGGAAGGGCACCGCGCCGATGTGGTCCTCGTGGCCGTGGGTGAGCACCACAGCCACGACATCGTCGATCCGGTCCTCGATGGGCCGGAAGTCGGGCAGGATCAGGTCGACGCCGGGCTGCTGGTCCTCGGGGAACAGCACACCGCAGTCGACGATCAGCAGCTTGCCGCCGTACTCGAATACGGTCATGTTGCGGCCGATTTCACCGATGCCGCCGAGGGCGAAGACACGCAGACCGTTCTTGGGCAACTTCGGCGGTGCACCCAGGCGATCGGCGATGGGGCGATCGACCGGGCGGGCGGGAGCCTGTTCGGCGCGACCCCGGCCGGACTGCTGGCGGGCGCGTCCCGGCTTCTTCGCCGGCGCTTGCTGCTCGCTGGCGGCGGACTTCTTGGCCGCGGTTCTCTTGGCGGGCGTTTTGTCCGGTGCGGCCTGCTTGGCACGCCGGGCGCCGGATTGCGTTGTGCCCGCGGTCTGCACGGTGCTCGCGGTCTGGCCGGCCGTCTCGAACTGCGCCGCAGCGGCGGCCTCGACCATGCTGTCGAGCTCCACCGGGCTGTCCTGTGGAGCCGGCTGCGCAGCGCGCTTGGGCGCGGCCGGGGCGGGGGCGCCCGCGGCACGGGAGGCGGTCCGGCGGGGACGGCGTGCTAGTGGTTCGCTCATCCGAGCACCCCGGCAATCTGCAGGTCAGCGGACAGCTCGTCGAGCTGTTCGGCGGTGGGCATCAGCTGTGGCAACCGTGGCTCCCCTACGTTTACGCCGAGCAATCGCAGCCCGGCTTTGCTCATGGCGACACCACCGAGCCGGGACATCGCCGCGTTCAACGGCAACAGACTGACGTTGATCTCCCTGGCACGCACCACGTCGCCCGCGGCCCATGCGTCGCTCAGCGCGCGCAGCCGTTCAGGCACGAGATGCCCGATGACGCTGATGAATCCGACGGCGCCGACCGACAGCCAGGGCAGGTTCAGCGAGTCGTCGCCGGAGTAGAAGGCCAGATCGGTCGTGGCGATCAGGTCCGCGCCCGCGTTCAGGTCACCCTTGGCGTCCTTCACCGCGACGATGCGCGGGTGCTCGGCGAGCTTGCGGATGGTGTCGGTGGCGATGGGGACCACCGAGCGCGGCGGAATGTCGTACAGCGTGACCGGCAGGTCGGTGGCGTCGGCGACGGCGGTGAAGTGAGCAAGCAGGCCGGCCTGGCTGGGACGCGAGTAGTACGGGGTCACCACCAGGAGACCATGGGCGCCTGCCCGCTGCGCGTTGCGCGCGAGTTCGATGGAATGCGCGGTGTCGTAGGTGCCCGCACCTGCGATCACGGTGGCACGGTCGCCGACGGCATCGACAACGGCACGCAGCAGATCGGCCTTCTCGGATTCGGTGGTGGTGGGCGATTCACCGGTGGTGCCGGAGATCGCGAGCAGATCGACGCCGCGCTCGACCAGACGGGCTGCCAGCGCAACGCCGGCATCGACATCGAGCTTGCCCTCGGCACTGAAGGGGGTCACCATCGCGACACCTACTGTGCCGGACGCGCGCAGCTCCGTTGGCGTCGATTCACCGTTCGTCATGGTCAGAAAGGCTACCCGCTCCAGGGAACGCCCTCGACACCCTGACCGCCGATCGGACTGCCCGTGCGAGTGATTCACCTCTTACCGCAGAGCGATGGCGTCAGCCTGCGCCTTGTATGACATCACGAATGGCGTCACACTGATGTCATGGACCTCAACAAGTACACCACCCGGCTGCGTGACGACCTGATCGCCGCTGCCGCGCTAGGCGACGAAAAAACCCAGGCCACCGCCGCCGCGCTGGCCGCGGCTGCGGAAAGCGCGACCCGGCTGGCGCTGCTCGCGGCGCTGTCGGACCTGGCCGCCGAGGTCAGCACTGCGCTCGGCGACCGCACCGTGCACGTCTCCGTGGACGGCACCGACGCCAGCGTGGATGTGCGCAAGAACTCCGCGACCACCGCCGACCACGACCATCCGAGCTTCGAAGAAATGACCGGCGACATCAGCCGCGTCACGCTACGACTGGTCGAGCAACTGAAATCGCGCGCCGAAGAGGCGGCCGCACAGAGCAATATGTCGCTCAACTCGTGGCTGTCGGGCGTCGTATCAGGCGCGCTGCGCGACCAGATGCGCGGTTACGGGCCCAAGCGCGACGTCTGATCACAACAGCGGGGCGAGGTCCCCGCGGTCACCGATCACCACTTTGTCCAGCTCCAGCCAGTCCGCCATCTCACGCAGTGCCTCGGTGAGCGCGGCCACCGTCTCCGGTGTGCGGTAACCGGGCTCGGCGAACGCGCCGGGAACGAGCAGCCGCCCGGTCGCGCGCTCGGCGCGCAGGTCGACCCGGCCGACGAGTTCACCGTTGAGCAGGAACGGGAAGACGTAGTAGCCGTGCACCCGTTTGGGTTCCGGCGTGTAGATCTCGATCCGATAGTGGAAGTCGAAGAGCCGTTCGGTGCGCGCCCGGAAGAAGATCAGCGGATCGAACGGGCACAGCAGGGCCGCGCCCTCGATCCGGCGCGGTGTCGCGGCGCCGACGCGCAGGTAGGCGGGTTTGTCCCAGCCCGCGACCTCGACCTGTTCCAGTTCCCCCGCGTCCACCAACTCGGCGATGGCCGGTTCGGTCTGGGTGCGATGGGTCCGGTAGTAGTCGCGCAGATCGGCCTCGGTCGCGACACCGAGCGCGGTTGCCGCGCGCCGCGTCAGCTCACGGATCGCCTCTTCCTCTGATACGTTGCGCGCCAAGACTTCCGGCGGAATCACCCGCTCCACCAGATCGTAATGCCGGGCGAAGCCGACCCGCTTGTCCACCGACAGCGAGCCCTTGGCGAAGAGCTGCTCGCAGATCATTTTCGTATCGCTGAGATTCCACCAGGAACCCTTGGGGCGTGGCTTGTCCAGTTCCAGGTGGCGCTCCACCTCCCCGGCAGTCGCCGCACCGACCTCGGTGATGACATCCAGAATGTCTCTGCCGAGTGTGGGATTGCGTTCCACCGCCCGCCTCATGCCCTCCCAGCGACCGTGGTCGTATTTCGCCATCCGCCACCGCATCAACGGCCAGTCCTCGACCGGGATCAAAGCCGCCTCGTGCGCCCAGTACTCGACGAGTTTGCGCGGGCGTCGCACCCCGTTGCTCCAGGCGGCCTCGTCCAGCAGCGCGCGGTCGTAGTCGCCGATCCGGCTGAACACCGGCGCATAGTGTGCGCGCACCACCGCAGACACCGAATCCAGTTGCAGCAGTTGCGTTCTGCCCAGCACATCGAGCACCGTCCGGCGGGTCGGCGCGACCGGTTTGCGCCTGCCGAACCCCTGCGCGGCCAAGGCTGTTCGTCGCGCCGCCGCCGCACTCATCTTCCGCATGACCGGCACTTTGCCACGACGGTCCGACAAGCGCCGCCGTGCCCGCCGCGGTCACGTCGAAACCGACACCTCTCCCGCGGTGTCGATCTCGGTGCGCCGATCGCGCTCCGGCGCATTCGCGAGCACCGTGGCCAGGATCCGACGGCCCATCGGCAGCACGCGCACAGTCACCGAGCCCGCATTGGCCGCGTCCAATTCCTTGGTCGCCGACTCGATGACCTGCTGACGCACCCAGCGCGGCACACCGGCGAAGCCACCGTCGTCGAGCAACACCACCTCGACACCGCGAGAGCGGGCGCCGCGGGCGGCGCTGCTCAGCTCGTCGGTCACCAACTGTGGCGCGCGCAGCCCGTCGCGCAATTCGGCCTCCAGCAGCCTGCATTGTTCGCGCTCGGCCGCGCTGAGTTCGGCCCCGCCCGCGATGCGTTCGAGGATCGGACGCGCGACCTTGTCGAGCTTGGCCAGCTGTCGATCCCGCTCACCGTTCTCCGCGGCCATGGTCGCCTCCGCCGCCGCGCGCATGGTCGCTTCTTCCCGCAGCAAACGCAGCGATCGCTGCATCGGGCGCATGATCGCCGCGCCGATCGAGATCCCGGCCACCGTCGCCACCGGCACCACCGATCCGACCACCACACCGACGCGCGCACCGGTCATCGCACCCACGATGGCGATCACCGCCGCGATCCCGCCGACGCCGAGCCAGGCCGCACCCAACCGGCCGCGCAGCACCAGCACCGCGAGGACGTAGGACGACGCGAAGGGTGCCCACACCGGTTTGGTAAGCCCGTGGTCGACATCGATGATGGTCAGCACCGTCGCCACCGGTCCGGCAGTTACTACGAACACGGTGGCGGGCCACGGCAGCGGGTCGACCGGAATCACCAGCACCAGCACACCGGCCACGACCATGATCAGCAGTGCGGAAAGCCCGGCTACCGGCGCGGAGTCGGACAGAGTCCGCAGCATGTACAGCACAATGGTGAGTTCGAAAATGAGCAGGAAAAGCCACGCCCAGCGGTCGCGCAGGCCGAGCAGATCGCGCAGCCCGGATTCGGTGTGGGTGTCAGCCATCGCCACCCCACACCAACGTCACCGTAGTTCCTTCTCCCGGTTGGGATTCCACGAATCCGGCCCCACCGGCCAGCTGCCGCATCCGACCGAGGATGCTGACCGCAATGCCGAGCCGATCGACGGGCACCCGGTCCAGATCGAAACCGGCGCCGTCGTCACGGAACACCACACGGATGCCACCCGCACTCACCGTGACGGTGACCGCCCGCTGCACCGACCGGCCCGGCGCCGTCGCGTGGCGCAGACTGTTGCGCACGGCCTCGGCGAGCGCGGCGGCGATGGTGCCCGCGGCGTCTACCGGCAACCGCAAATCGTCGAGTCCGGCCCAGCGCCGCGCGGTGAATCGGACGCCCGGATTCACCTCGTGCACCGCAGAGCGTAGGAAGCCGATCGCCGATTGCGCGTCGAGATGATCGGGTTCGCTGTCGCCGCCACGGCATTCGTCGAGCTGGTCGAGGGTGCGCTCCGCCTGCTGGCGCAGCACTGGTGACTCGGTGCCGCCGCGGGAGGCATCGAGCAAGGTCGACAGCACCGCATCGTGGATCAGGGCGGCGAATCGCGCCTGCTCACGATCCCGGGCCGCGGCGCCCGCCACGGCTGCGGCGCGCTTGCTCGCGAGCATTGATTCCCGGTCGACGCGGGCCGCCGATGCGAGCGCAAAGGTGGAGCCCCACAGGAACATCGCACACAGTCCTACGGCCCGTGCGAAGTCACCGATCAACGACAACGTGGTCCCGCCCGCCACGACGGCACGATTCGCCAGCGCTGCATCCGCCGCTGCGACAATCAGATAGATGACCGACAGCGGCGGCCGCCACGCCAAGGCGGCCGCAAGCACACCGAGCGCAAGCACCCGATACACCCACACCGTGGACGGGTCCGAGGTCGGCTCGGCGTAGGCGAGCGGGATCGCTGCCATGGCCGCAAGGAAACTCACCGCCGCGAGACCGGCGACCGTGCGAATCACCCGCCTGCTCCGCCCGAGCGATACCGCGGCGAGCACCGGAAACCAGCCGAGCGCAAGGACCACGGTCAACACGGTCCAGCCACCTGAGACGAATCGGCTCTGGTCGACGATGTCGGGCAGCTCTACCACCGCGACGATCAACCCGCCCAGGCCGATGGCGAGGCCGAGTCTGCGAAGAATGCAGTCGGCCGTCGGCTCGGCATGTTTTTCCTCGGACACCGCCGCAACGCGGCGGCGCCGGCGACTCGACCGGAAGCGGTCGAGCGTCACGGAGTCCGTGGTAGCAGGGGTGTCCAGCATGCTGGACGTGGTCATGCGCGCGGATGCCGCTCGGGAACCGGTAGCCACCCGTCCTCCACCGCCCGCTTGTACAGATCGGTTTTGGTGGGAGCCGGACGGCCGGCATCGGCATACTTCTGCCGGATCCGACCGAGATAGTCGTTCACCGTCTGCTCCGAGAGACCGGCCAGCCGGGCCACCCGGGAAGCTTTCTCGCCGGAGGCGTACAGGGTGAGCACCTCTTCTTGACGCGGGCTCAAGCCCACGTCGGACAGCTGCGGGTCGCCGTCGATGGCCGCGGCCCAGTCGGTGGTTACCACCTGTTCGCCTGAAGCCGCCCTGCGCACCGCCGCGACCACGGTCGGAACGTCCTCGGACTTGCGCACGACGCCGAGCACGCCGGCCTTCGCGGCCGCGCGCACCAGAAAGGCGTTGTCTGCACCGGTGAACACCAGGACCTCGATCCCGCGGTCGCGCAGTGCACGCACGTTGTCCTCGGGCGAGGACCCGTCGGCCAGCCGCAGGTCGAGCACCACCAAGTCCAGCGCGGGCTGTGTGGTGGGCACTGGCGGTGTCGCGCTATCGGACGCCGCGCGCACGGCGGCGGCCAGCAGTTCCGGCACGGTTCCCGCGGTCAGCACCAGATCGAGATCCGGTTCCGGAGCCAGCATTGCGGCGAGCCCGATCGCGACCGATTCGTGGTCTTCGACGAGACCAATCCGTCGCGGCGCACGCTCGCCACCTTCGACACAGGTCACCTCGAACTCCCATCCCGAGCAACTCGTCCATAGACCCACCGGTACAACGTCACCATGAGTATGCCCGGCAGATACTCCCGGAGGTCAGCCACCAAAACCGGGGGCCGACCGGATGCCATCGGTGGCAGATTCTGCTCGGTTGCGGCCGAGTTCGCGAAATCTGGCCGGATGTCGACGTGGCGGGCGACGAACGTCAGGACATGAGCTGCGCGGCGATGGTCGCGCCGAGCTCCCAGCAGCGCTGGATGTCGTTTTTCGTCGGCGGCCCCGAAACAACTACCGGGGCGGCGGCCTTGACCCAGCCCATACCTGTGGTGATGCTCTCGACGGCCCGCTCTGCACCCTCGGTCCCCTGGTTACCGTGCAGATACAGCCCATACGGGCGGCCGCCGGTCGAGTCGAGACACGGGTAGTAGCACACATCGAAGGCATGCTTGAGTGCGCCGGACATATAGCCGAGATTCGCCGGTGTCCCGAGCAGATAGCCGTCGGCTGCCAACATGTCGACCGGTGTCACCGCCAGTGCCGCGCGACGTATCACCTCGACACCTTCGATCTCCGGGTCCGTCGCACCGGACACCACCGCCTCGAACATCTCCTGCATGTGCGGCGAGGGTGTGTGATGAACGATCAACAACCGGGGCACGTCGCTGAGCGTAGCGCGGCCCGCACCCGGTGTCGGCGAGGCTGCGGCCGGCCGTCAGCCGATCTGCACCGATTGGCCGGTGTAGGTGCCGGAGACGCCCGGCGCAAGAATCGCAGTGGCAGCGCCCGTGCAGCCTGCCGTCCGGTAGACGGTGACGGTGCTGTTGGTGTCGTTGACGAACTCGGTTGTCTCCTCGATACCGAGGTTGATACACCCTGAGGGGTCGCTGTAGACGACGCCGCCCACGGTCAGATCGCCCGTGGCGGCCGTCGCCGCCGGAGCGGCCGCAATCACGGCCAACACACCCAGTAGCGCAAGAATGCCTCTTCGCATGTTGTGCTCCTTGTCAGTCGAACGGCCGGTCCACGCCCAATGTCGAAGCCGGATGATTGCCGGATTGTTGCTATCAACTGTAGTCCGTCGACACCCGACACAACATCGACTGCAAATAATGCTGACAGGTTCATCGGATCACCCCCACCTTGGCGGGCGCAGGACCTCAGCCCTCGCTGTCGTCGTGTTCCAGCCTCTCCAGTGCCACCGCACGCCGCATGGTTTCGCGGGCGCGGGTGCGGTCACCCGCGTAGTCGTAGGCGCGGGCCAGCCGGTAGGAGACGCGCCAGTTATCCGGATCCGCCTCCCATTCCTGCTTGACCCGGTCGAACAGTGCGTCCGCTGCCTCGCGTTCGATGCGGCCGGAGGGGCGGCGCGGCAGCGCGGAGGTGTCGAGTTCCAGACCCTCGTCATGGATGCGGCGAGCCAGGTGCTGATGCGACAGTGCCGCGCGCACGGTGGCCACCACCATCCACACACCGAGCAGCGGCAGGATCAGCACGCCGATGCCGATAACGATCGCGGCGACATCACCGGAACCGATGAGGCTCACCGAGATTCGGCCGAGCAGCAGGAAGTAGAAACCGAGCACGACGACCAGCGCCGCAAGCAGGGCAACGACCTTGCGTACCTCGGCGCCGCGGCCGGGATCGGACGACTCGACCGGTTCCGGTGTGCTCACAGATCCAGCAACGGGTCGAGTCCGACAGTCAGGCCGGGCCGGTTAGCGATCTCCCTGACCCCGAGCAGCACGCCGGGCGCGAAGGAGTTCCTGTCGATGGAATCGTGCCGGATAGTGAGGGTTTCGCCCTGGGTACCGAACAGCACCTCTTGATGCGCGACCAGCCCGGCCAGGCGTACCGAATGCACCCGCACCCCGTCGACATCGGCACCGCGCGCACCCTCGAGTTCAGTGCTGGTGGCGTCCGGACTGCGGCCGACGCCCGCACGTTCGCGCGCGGCCGCGATCAGCCCGGCAGTGCGGTAGGCGGTGCCCGAGGGCGCATCGGCCTTGTTCGGGTGATGCAGCTCGATTACCTCGACCGATTCGAAGAACCGGGCAGCCTGTTCGGCAAAACGCATGGACAGCACCGCGCCGATCGCGAAGTTGGGCGCGATCAGCACGCCGGTCGCCGGGCGCTCGGCCAGCCAGCCGCGCACCTCGTCGAGCCGAGCGGCATCGAAACCGGTGGTGCCGACCACCGCATGGATCCCACGCTCCACCAGGAACTTCAGGTTCCCCATCACCACGTCCGGGTGCGTGAAATCCACAACGACCTGCGTGTTCGACTCGGCGAACGCCTCGAGCGAATCGTCCTTGTCAACGGCCGCAACCAGCTCCAGATCGGTCGCCGCCTCCACCGCCGCACAGATCGCCTGTCCGACTTTCCCGCGTGCACCGAGCACTCCGACCCGAATGGTCACCGCACCTCCTCGTTCCGCTCCAGTTCCGCAAGCCTATAAGGGGGCACCCGCACACGGTCCGACCGCCGTCTTACGTTGGGTTGAGCGGAGGCGAGACTTCTGTTTTTCGTGCGCAACCGCAGATCGAGGCGGTGACCGATCCGGCGGGCAGCGCCGGCTCTGTCCGGTCGTATCGGCAAATGCTCGAACTCGCCGAGCGCGTCGACGAAATCATGGCGGGTCCGGCATGGCAAGGACCCACGCTGATCTTCCGCGCCGACGACGACCCGCTCATCACCACTGCGCAGACCGACCGCTTGCTCGAGCTGCATCCGAACTGTGAATATCGCACCATCCGGACCGGCGGCCACCCGCTGCTGATCAGCCGCCCTGCTGACTATATAGCGTTGGTGACCGGGTTCCTCAGCGCGACATAGCCATTCACGCTAGGCACCAGCAGCCATATTTCCGGCCATCTTTTCGAGCATGCGCACCGTCTCGAGGTACTGCTCGTCGGTGATGCCCTCGACCATCGCACGCCGTCGGCGGCCGATTCGGATGAACGCCTCGTCATGCGTTGCGCGGCCCGCATCGGTCAGCGACAGCGTGCCCGAATCCGCGACGACGAAGCCGCGCTCCACCAACTGCGCGACCTCCTGCTCCCATTCCCCCGCATGCGTCCAGAACGGCGCGAGGGCATCACGGATCTCGCCTGCCGGACGCGCCCCCTCGGCCAGCGAGTGCAGCATCTGCCAGTGCCTGCGACTGAGTTCACCCGCGGCGAGATCCTCGTCGAATCGCTCATTGATCAGTCGATCGAGTTCCTTGAGCCAGTACCCGATCAGGCGCTTCTCAGCCATCATTCCTCCACAGCATGTATTGTTACAACTACATGTAGTCTTACATGAAAGCGAGTCGCAATGGAAGAGCACGACGTGGTCACCGCAGCGGTCGAAGCGGCGATGGTCCGAATCCGGCGCAGACAAACCCGCGGCGCGCTGGCACGGAAGTCACCCGTACCCGTCGCCGTGTTCCGCGTCCTCGACGCCGTGGCCGAATCCGAATCCGCCACTGTCGGAACGTTGGCGCCCGTATTGGGTGTCGACCAGCCGCGCGCGAGCCGCCTTGTCGCGCAGGCAGTTTCGTCCGGACTACTGGAGCGGGTAGCCGACCAGCACGACGGCCGCCGGGGCGTGCTGCGCCTCACCCCCGGCGGCGCAAGTCTGGTGGCCGCCGCGCGCGACGGCCGCCGCGCCGCCATGGCCACCGCGATGGCGGACTGGACCGCCGATGAACGCACCGAATTCGCCCGCCTACTCGGCCGTTTCATCGACGCGCTCGACAACCCCGCCGCAGGGCGCCGAGGCTCCTGACGTCGCGCCCCGCGCCACCAGCGACGCCGCCTTCTCCGGGCTGCGGTTCCACACGGTGGTCGGATGACCCGCCCTGACAAAAGCTTCGGCCAGCGCGCTGCCCATCGAACCCAGCCCGATGACGATCACCGGTGTGCGCTCACCAGCGGTCATGGCGGCTCCATTCCTAACGATCCGAACCGGGGCATCGAACCCCGGAGGTACGGAGACAAGTCTTCGAGGCCGCTCGGGCTGCCCGCAAGCACTCACTTTTCGGTCGAATACCTACGTCGAGGTAAGCGAACAGGTCACGCGCAAAGACCACGCCGGGTCTATGAGGACGATCACGTCCGCATCGAAGCTCGCTGCCGAAGGCGGCCGGCTGTCACCCGAAGACGATCACTTGGCGGAGCGCATGACCGGCGGCGAGTTCGTCCATCGCATGGTTGATTTCGTCGAGTCCGATGTGCGCGGACACCAGCCGCTCAACCGGCAGTCGTCCCTCGCGCCACATCCGGACGTACTCCGGAATATCGCGCGCAGGCACGGCCGAGCCGAGGTAACTGCCGACGATCGAACGGCCCTGCGCGACAAGGGCAAGCGGCGAAATGCTGGCCTTGGCATCGGGCGCGGGCAGGCCGACGGTGACCGTCGTGCCGCCGGGCGCTGTTGCGCCGACCGCGGTTTCGAAGGCACGGATATTGCCAGCCGCCTCGACAACGACCTCGGCCTGCACACCCAGCTCGACGACCTCGGCCGGTGTGTATGCCGCGGTGGCGCCGAGTTCCTTGGCCAGAGCGAGCTTTTCCGGAACGGTATCGACCGCGATGACCTCCGCACCACCCAGCGACACGGCCACAAGTAAGGCCGCCATCCCGACACCGCCGAGTCCGACAACCATCACCCGGTCAGTGGGTCCCGGCCGCGCGGAATTGAGCAGCGCGCCGCCGCCGGTCAATACCGCGCAGCCGAGCACCGCGGCGACCTCGGGTGGCACATCGTCGTCGACCGCAACCACCGACCTGCGATCCACGACGGCGTAGGTGGCGAACGCGGAAACGCCCAGATGATGGTGTACTGCTGCGCCGTCACGGTGCAGCCGTCGCCCGCCGTTGAGCAGCTCGCCGGCATTGTTGGCCGCACTGCCCGGCCCGCACGGTGTCCGGCCCTCGCTCGCACAGCCCGCGCAGGCACCGCAGCGCGGCAGGAAGGTCATCACCACGCGCTGCCCGACCTCGATATCGGTGCCGCCTGCGCCGACCGCCTCGACCCGACCGGCCGCTTCGTGCCCGAGCAGCATCGGCACCGGTCGCACGCGGTTTCCATCGACCACCGACAGGTCCGAGTGGCACAACCCGGCCGCCTCGATCCGCACCAGCAGCTCACCGGGACCCGGTTCATCCAGGTCCAGCTCGCACACGGTGATCGGCGCCGATTCGGCGAACGGCACGGGCGCTGCGATCTGCTCCAGGACCGCACCACGAATCTTCATGCCGCCGACGCTACCGCTCGCGATTCGCGTCGCCCAGCGAACGCACCGAAAGCGCTCCAGCGTCGGCCATCGCCACCCGCTCGAGCCGAGCCGAGCCGAGCCGAGCCGAGCCGAGCCGAGCCGAGCCGAGCCACGATGCCCCTGTCCCTCGGGTGCCGAGCACAGCGTGCGAGTGCGTGCCCGCACATGATCAAGATCACGAAAGGCTGGCAGGGTCGGCACATTTGGTGCTAACGTTTTCGGCCGTGATGGTGCTCCTGTAGGCCGCCTTGTACCGAGCCCAGGGTCGGGACCGTCACTACTCGAGGAGAAATCCCCTGTCAGTACAGTTCAATCACACAATTGTCGGTTGTCACGACAATCGGGTGTCCGCCGAATTCTGGGCAGACATCCTCGGCTTGGAACTCGGAGCGGAATGGGGCCCGTTCATCCCGCTTCCCACGGGTAACGGGGTCACCTTCGACTTCGCGAACGTTCCCCCTCCCCACACCGAAATCCAGCCTCAGCACTACGCATTCCTGATCTCCGAGGCCGAGTTCGACGCGGCCTATGCCAAAATCCAGCGCTACAAACTGGACCACTGGGCCGACCCCCGCCAACAGGGCGTCAACGAGATCAACCACAACGACGGCGGCCGCGGCGTCTATTTCAAAGACCCCAACGGCCATTTCATGGAACTGATCACCGTCCCCTATGGCGGCTGGCCGACGTAACCACGACGGCGCGGCGGCGGTCACCAGGACGCCGCCCCGCCATCACCCAAACCTCGTCACCGGGTCGGCGCAGCGGGCTGAACCGGTGCCGGCGGCCAGGGGTTGGGCTTGACGCAGGTCGGCTTGCGGATGGGGTTGTCGTCCCAGTCGAAGTGTGCGCCGACCCAGGCTCTGGGGTGGTCGAATCGGACTTCGTTCGCGGCGAATCGGGTGGTGCGGAAGGAGATATCGCCGAAGAAGTCGCCGTCGGAGAAGTCGACGGTGCGGCCGCCGAGAGTGGCGCGGGCGAAGGTGACGCCACCGTGGAATTCGGCCTGCGTGAAGTCTGTTTCGCGAGTTCCCCTGGTGCGCAACCGGGATGACACACCCAGTTGGGCGTCGTCGAAGTCGATGGTTGCAGCGTAGAACTGGGTGCCGGTGAAAGCGATTCGCGCGCTCGCGAACTCGGCGCCCGCGAAGGTGATCCGCTCGCCGTCCAGTGCCGCACGCTCGAACGAAGTGCGCTCGGCACGGAACTTCGCCTCCTGGAAGGATGTTCGGGCACCGAGGAAACGGGCACCGAGGAACGAGGTGCGCGGGCCGCGGAAGGTGACGCTCTCGAAGGACGCCGGGCAGTCGAAGGTGGTGCCGTCGAAGGTGGTTCCGAAGCCGGCGACCTCGTTCTTCTCGACACGAGTCGACCCGAACTCGGCGTGGTCGAACAGTGCGGAACCATTCCGGAACGTTGCTTCGCGAAAGGTGACATGCGAACCCGCGAAGATCGTGCGCTCGAATGTCGTGGTGCCGGTAAAAATCGCACGCGCGAACGAGGTGTGTCGACCCGCGAATACCGCGTATCGGAAATCCGCCTGCTCGAGAACCGCGCGGTTGAAGGTGAAATCGCGATCCGACCAGGAGACGTCTGTCGAGCGCCGCAGGTGGTCGGCGATCACCTTGACGATGGTTCGCCGCACCTCGCTGTCGTTCTGCCGGAATTGATAGACCCGTTCGACCTTGACGCCGGCTGCCTCGGTCGACTCTGCCCGCGACACAAGGTGATCGGCTGCCTCATCGAGATCGAACGGCAGCCGCAGATAACCACACAGCACGTCGATGCACTGCTGCCTTCGGCTCGGAGCCGAGAACTCGTCGGCGACCCCCGCCATCGCATAGACCCCCGCGATACGGACCGCGACATCGGCATCGCCCAGCTGTTTGGCCGCCGCCCCGAACAGCTCCGCGAACCGCCCGCGCTCGAGATCCCGTTGCCGCCGGTAGGCCACCACCAGGGCGACCGCGCCACCCACTCCCGCCGCCACCGACAGCGCGATCTTGGTGAGGTCCAACTGATTCGGCGTCTCCGCCTTCGCCCCCAGTGCCCACCACAACAACCACCAGGTCAGACCAGCGATCGCCAAGCCACACAGCACGACCGTCACCACCGCCAGCAACAATGCCGCGCGATGGAGTCGGGCGCCCAACCTCCCCCCATCGCATCTCCGCATGGTAGCGGGATTGTCGCTCCCCGACTACCGGACCGGATCGGTGACCGCTGCGCCCCAAACCTTTTCGAACGTCCGTCCATCCGTAGCACCGACACGCGCACAGCTCGCCGATAAGCGAGCCAGGCACGCGGCGGCCCTATGATTCGCGGATGTTTGCTGACGTCTCTTGTGATCCGGTGGCAGCGGTAGAGACGCTGCACGCCGACCTCGCCGCGTGGCTCGGTTCCGACGCGGCCGTGGAGGTCTTCGATCGATTCGCCGCGGCCCAGCACGAGGAGTTCTCGATGGTGACCACCTCGGGTGAGGTGCTCGGCCGGGCCGAGCTGCTCACGGGGTTGCGTGGTGCCCGAAATATCCAGCCGGGGTTGAAGATCGATATTTCCGACGTGCAAGAGCTGGCACGGGAAGGCAACACCGTTGTGGTCCGTTTTCTGGAGATGCATCGCCTCGCGGGCACGGGAAGTTGCCGACAGGTAACTGCCGTGCTGGTCGCCGAGGGCCCTGAATTCCGCTGGCGCACCGTGCACGAGACCGAAGTCTCTACCTGAGGACCGCTCGCCCGCCAGCGGTCGATGATCCGACTACCACGGCGATCACCAAGACGAAGGCGGCCAGCGCGCATCCGGTCCTGGTGAAGTGGAACAGCTCCCAGCGCCGCAGGATCGCGGCATAGTCGCTGGGTGGGCCGCTGACCATCCACACCTTGATCTGCTGGTTGATCGGCACATTGCCCAGGCGCGTGACCAGGAACGAGGTGCCCGCAAGCGCCGCAGCGCAGGCAGCCGCCCATCGCGATCGGGACGTCGACCGCGCGGCGAGGGCGAGCGTGCTCAGTACGGTCAGCCCCATGAGGATCTGCATGACCGGGCCGTTGACCCGCATAAGTGTGGTGTGGAAGGTGAACCGAACGTCCAGCGGCACCGCGCGGAACGCGTACAGCACATTGACCGCGCCGTATCCGAAGGCCCCGGCCAGCAGGCCGGGAAACAACAGCGCCGCTGACCGAACGAGTTTCGACAGCATGAGTAACTCCCGTCTCAATCATTGCAACTCCAAGTTGCGATAGCATCGAGCTTGCCTTGCTTCACCCGATATCGCAACAAGGAGTTGCAATGAGTTCCACCGCACCGCTCGGACGTGGCCCGAAGGTGCGCGCCGCCGTGCTGGCCGCGACAGTCGACGAACTCGGCGAACATGGCTACGCGGCTCTCACAGTGGAGAATGTGGCCCGCCGCGCCGGCGTGCACAAGACCACCGTCTACCGACGTTGGCCCGATCGCGATGCACTGATCGCCGATGCACTCGGCGACAGCGTCACCACCGACATCCCCATCCCCGATACGGGTTCCATCGACGAGGACCTGCGCGGACTGGCACGAGGCTTGGTCACCTGGGTGAAAAGCTCAGGCGGACAGGCGGTTTTGTCGGTACTGCTCGCGGAGACGACGGGTGCCGCCCGGCCGCCCGATGCCGTCAGGCACGTCTTCCGCGATCGCATCCGCACGTCGCTCCCCGTGGTCGGCCGCGCCATCGAACGCGGCGAACTTCCCACGGGCACCGACGCGGCCGAACTCGTCAAGGCGCTGGTCGCCCCGATCTACTTCCGCGCGCTCATCACTCGGGAGCCGGTGACCGACGCGACCGCCGACGCCGCTGCCCGACTGGCACTCACCGGTGCACGAGCGGGACTGTTCGAAAAGAGCAGATGACGGGACCCGAACCCGCCTGGTTCGCTGCACAAAAGCCTGGTCAACGACCCGAGTCGAGCCAGATTCTGGGTCCGACAGGCATCTCAGCGCAGCACGCGATTCATCGTTGTGAGCGTCACGACTGTAATGATCTGGGCCGGGTTCGACGATCCTGCTGTGTGCACTTTTCGGCTATCGAGATGTGAGGGATCGTAAGTGAGAGTTGCTATTTCAGCAGCCGTTCTGGCCGCGGTAGTCCTGGGTGCCAGTGCCTGCCAGGACGATGCGGCCGTGACCGGGTCCGTCTCGACGAGCGGTTCGACAGCCGCGTCCACCACGACGCCTGCCTCGAGCCCGGCGACGAGGACCGGTGCTCTGCCCACCTCAGAGGAAACGACGACCAGCGCTCCGGCCACGTCAGAGGAAACGACGACACGATCCGCGCCGGCGACAAACCCAGCCGGCACGGCGTGCGAGCGCGCAACCCCGCAGCAACTGCAACAGGTGCTGGAGGCGAGCCGTGTCTCATCGGTTCCGATCGTGCTCGGGCAACCACAATGCAAGGAACACTGGGCTATGGCGTGGTCGGAACACACCGATGCCGCGCCGCAGCCCACCGGATACCTGTTCGCGGCGTCGGTGCAGGGCTTCTGGCACTACATCACGCAGGGCAGCGCGATCGACTGCACCGCGAACGGAGTGCCTGCCGACATCGCCGTGATGTTGCGCGGCTGCCGGAAGTAACGCCGAAGGCGCGCCGCGCCGGCACTGAACATGAGCCCCCAGAGACGACCCTCTGCGACACCGTTGACAGCAAGTGGATGTTTGTCAGGGACATCAACCCTGCAGGCGGAGTAGTGCCCTTATCGGCGGCAAATTGGCCCGGCTCTATACCGTGGAGCCGGGCCAACATCCGCGCTGCTCGATACCGTCAGTTGTAGCCGGAAGTGAACCCGAAGCTGAAGCTGTGACCTTTCGAACTACACGACACCTCGGCACGGAAACCGCTGCCGACGCATGTCACGCCGGCGTAGGTGATGCTGGCATCCGACCCATAGGCCGTACCCGGAGCGGGCCGGCCGCCACTGAGCTGCAGGCTGCCCGGCCGACCGTGCTGGCCCAGCGGGCCGAAGGCCGGGTGGGCGGGCAAAAACGGCAGATCGATCGAAATATTGCCGACCTGGAAGCCATTCCAGTTCATCGTGCCGGAGGTGATGTCACAGCCGACATCGCCGTTCGGGCGGATGGCGCAATTCGCCATGTTGCCGTAGCTGAAATACACCGTGTCACCGACCAGGTAGCTCGACGGGTCCTCTACTACCGTGTCGGCATTCGCGACCCCGGTACTGGATATCGAAACCGCTGCAGCGGCCAGAACGGTCCCGGCGATAGCGGTCCCCACGCGCGCAAGTAGCCTCATGCTTCCCCCGTGCCCGGCATCGCCGCCAGCAACCCGCAGCGGATCGTTCCTGCTTGCTTTCTCATCTCGCTCGTCATCTCCTTCACCTGCGATGGCATACGACGACCGAGACTATATGGCCCCGCTGGCATTTCGCTGGCATTGACGGTCAACCGTCGACTCGCGGCGCGAGCAACACAGGTTCGATGACCGCAACGCCGCCGATGCGAACGAACTTCGCAGGCAAGAGAACTGGTGACAATCGTGACGGCTGCTCTTGGTAGCTGCTGATACCAGGACTCAATGCACGGTGGCCACCTATCCCGCGTCCGGCCTGATGATAGATGCGGCCTGCACGTGACTGCTAGAACCTCATGAGAGCGGATGACGGGATTTGAACCCGCGACCCTCACCTTGGCAAGGTGATGCGCTACCACTGCGCTACATCCGCATGCACGCCCTGATGGCTTGGTCTTGCCGTCGTGGCGCGAAAAAGAACGATACCGGACACAACCGAGGAGTCGGGGAATCGCGGTACCGCGTGGAATACATCGGTCCAGGTCGATGTCCGAAGCCGTCTGCGCGGATGTTCGAAAGTCGTCTGCACCGGTTGCGTGGCGCTGACTGCTCAACCGCTACGCCCGGTGCGACGGGTCGGCTTTCGCGTGAGCAGCATCGGCCTGGCACCGAGTGGGTGAGTTCTCGTCGTGCGCACCGTAGCCCCGATCCAAAGTGGCCCGACGCAAGGACCCGTGCTCGAGATCCCGCCGACACCGCCGAGTCTCAGCCCCGGCGACCTCGGGTGTCGGGTTAGGTTCTGTCTCGAAGTCGTGAGGGCGGGCCTGCGGCTCGCCCTCACGACTGCCGCAACCATTGATTGATCACCGCGACATGGATCGTGGCCTGGTAACGAACCGCGAGCTTGTCGAACCGGGTAG
>NZ_JBKOQN010000048.1:0-43605 GCF_046764895.1 Nocardia sp. CWNU-33
CGCTAATCCGAAATACCGGAGACCTCACCCATATACCAACGCGGGCAACAGCTTCCATCGAGCACGCTGATGGGGTGGCACCGCTGCGCGGAGCCACCCCATTCACTCACTTCGAGACAGAACCTAGTTCGAGCTTGGGGCAGACCCCTACTTAGCCGGCAACGGTTACCTCGGTGATTCGTTGCACGGCATGGCCCGGTAACTCCTGGCAAACCCCTGAGCCGTGAGCTCTTTGAAAAGGCGGCGAGTGCCGGGTCAGGCCGGATCTATGAACGAGCCGGTGTGTCGACTCGGACCAGTCCGGAGTCGGCGGTGAAATTGTCGTGGTTCGAGCCCGCCTGCGCGAGCTGACATCTCGCCAACCCGGAGCCTACTTAGCCGGCAACGGTTACCTCGGTGATTCGTTGCACGGCATGGCCCGGTAACTCCTGGCAAACCCCTGAGCCGTGAGCTCTTTGAAAAGGCGGCGAGTGCCGGGTCAGGCCGGATCTATGAACGAGCCGGTGTGTCGACTCGGACCAGTCCGGAGTCGGCGGTGAAATTGTCGTGGTTCGAGCCCGCCTGCGCGAGCTGACATCTCGCCAACCCGGAGCCTTTCGAGCTCTCGAGAAGACTGATGTCGCGCGGGTGCGCTGGGATCGCGAACAGCTCATCGGAGGCAAGCCCGAGAGGCTCGTAAGTAGGGCGCTGCGCGTTCCCATCAGGGTTGGACCAGCGGAAACACTGAAGTAGATGGAGGCTGGATTGTATCGATACTGCGGGATCGACTGGGCCGAAGGACATCACGACATCGCGATCGTCAATCGCGAAGGCACACTGGTGACCAAGAAGCGGATCGTTGATGACCCAACGGGTTTCACCGAATTGATCGACCTACTCACCGAGGCCGGTGACAACGCCGGTGAGCCGATCCCCATTGCGATCGAAACCCCCCGTGGGCTGCTGGTCTCGACGCTACGCGCCAGCGGCCGACCAGTGTTCGCGATCAATCCGATGGCCGTCGCCCGATATAGGGAACGCCACAGCATGGCACGCGCCAAGTCCGACCATGCCGATGCATTGACCTTGGCCAATATCCTTCGCGTCGACGCTCATCTGCACCCACAACTCCCCGACGACAGCGAACTCGTCCAGGCGATCGCGGTCTTGGCGCGCGCTCAACAAGACGCAGTCTGGCGCCGCACCAAAGCCAGTAATGAGCTCAGATCTCTACTGCGCGAATACTATCCAGCTTTTCTCGACACATTTGTCGCCCGAACCTCCAAATCAGGCACCAACCTCGCCAGACCCGAAACCCGCGCCATCCTCGCCATCGCACCCACCCCAGCTCACGCCGCCAAGCTCACCAAGGCACGCATCGCCACCGCACTGCGCCGAGCAGGCCGCCAGCGCGGAATCGATGACCTCGCCACCGACATCTTCCAACGCCTGCGCGTCCCACAGATGCGCCAACCGCAACTGGTGGAACAGGCGATGGGCCACCAAGCCCTCGCCTTGCTGGCCACCCTCGACGCCGCCTGCCGCGGCGCCAACGACCTCGAACAGGCCACCGCCGAACAATTCCGCAAACACCCCGACCACGACATCATCACCAGCTTCCCCGGCCTGGCCGACCTCGCCGGCGCCCGAGTGCTCGCCGAAATCGGCGACGACCCAACACGATTCACTGACCCCCGCGCCCTGAAGGCTTACGCCGGATCCGCACCAGTCACTCGAGCATCTGGCAAAACCATCTCGATCACACACCGCAAAATCAAGAACGACCGACTCGCCGCTGCCGGCTGGGTTTGGTCGTTCGCCGCAGCCGCCACCAACGGACCCGCCCGAGCGCACTACCTCAACCGCCGAGCCCAGGGTGACCGCCACCCCGCAGCCCTACGTCACCTATTCAACAAGATGCTCGGCCAACTCCATCACTGCCTCCACACTCGCGAATCGTTCGATCCCAAAAAAGCCTTCGGCCATCCAGCAGAAACACCGCACCAACCCGCTGCAGCTTGACTCTTAGAACCATCGGAGGTCTCTTCAGCCACTCCCTGCACGGCACCCGGTGAGAGGCAAGCCAGATGAGAGCCACACCAATGACACAGGTGGGCAGCCGATTAGGGAGCTTCTCACCGAGTACCTGGACCTGATCCTGGCCGGGATCGGGCCCTGGCACCAGTATTAAGTAGCCGATTTCAGTACGTCTCTCCAAGGGTGATGGCATTGACATGAACGATGTCACCGCCCTCGGCAGGACCTCTACTTCTCTGACTCCCGACCGCCGATAAGTGAAGCTTGTCGGCAGTCAGAACGCCGGATCCGTCCGGATCTGGGGGGCGAGTTCCGCGGGCACCGGACCGCGCAGCGTTCGGGTTCCTTTGTGGTTTCGCGTCAGCTACGGGCGACCCAGTTTCACGATCGAAAGTCGATCACCGAGTCCGCCACCGCGTGATCGATGTCAACGCGAGAGTGACACCCCTCGTTACCTTGTTCGTGGGCCCGACACCGGGCCCACGGTCGCCGGGCCCGGTATGACTTCTTCCCCCTGTCGCACGCATGATCCGGGGGGTGGTGTCGCCGGGTACCCGGTGGCGTCGACGGACCGCTGATGGGGACAGGGCCGCTACACAGGTCTCTTCGTAACGTGGGTGCCGGGCGTTGACGCTTCGATCGGCGACCGCCCCGCAGCGTTTCGAACCCTATGAGGAACAGCGAGTGACACAGGCATATGCCGTGTTCTGCGGCATCGACGTGGGCAAGGGCGAACACCACGCGGTCGGGTTGGACCCGACCGGCAAACGACTCTTCGACAAGGCCCTGCCCAACGATGAAGCCCGCCTGCGGGCGGTATTTGACCAGCTGGCCACACGTGGGCGACTGTTGATCGTGGTCGATCAACCCAACACCATCGGCGCTCTGCCGGTCACCGTCGCGCGCGCCTGCGGCCACGACATCGCCTACCTGCCCGGGTTGTCGATGCGCCGCATCGCCGACCTCTATCCAGGCCAGTCCAAAACCGACGCCCGCGACGCCCACATCATCGCCGACGCCGCCCGCACGATGCCCCACACCCTGCGCCAGGTCGACACCGGCGATGAAACCCTCACTGAGCTTGGTGTTCTCGTCGGATTCGACGACGACCTCGCCGGAGAAGCGACCCGCACCAGCAATCGCATCCGCGGCCTGCTCACCAGCATCCACCCGGCCCTCGAACGAGTCCTCGGCCCCCGCGTCGCCCACCCGGCCGTACTGGAAATCCTGTCCCGCTGCGGCGGCCCCGAAGGAATCCGGGCCGCTGGTCGACGCAAACTCACCACCATCGCCACCAAACACGCACCCCGGATGGGATCGCGGCTGGTCGAGGAAATCCTGGCTGCGCTGCCCGCACAAACCTTCGTCGTTCCCGGCTCACACGCCGCCGAGACCGTTCTGCCGAAACTCGCCGACTCACTGAAAACGGTACTACTGCAACGCAAACAAGTCGCCGTCGATATCGAGGAGATGTTGGCCGATCACCCTCTTTCCCAGGTCCTGACCTCGATGCCGGGCATCGGAGTCAGGACCGGCGCCCGCATTCTGCTCGAAGTCGGCGACGGCACCGCTTTCGCCTCGGCCGGCCACCTCGCCTCCTACGCCGGCATCGCCCCGATCACCCACCGATCAGGCAGCTCGATCCGCGGCGAGTTCCCATCCCGATCAGGCAACCACAAGCTGAAACGGGCGTTGTTCCTGTCCGCATTCGCAGCCCTGCACGACCCAGCCTCGCGCACCTACTACGACCGCAAACGCGCCGAGGGCAAGAAACACAACGCCGCGCTCATCTGCCTGGCCAGGCGACGCTGCGACGTCCTCTACGCGATGCTGAAAACCAAGCAGCCCTACCGCGTCCCAGAACCGGTTGCTGCTTGAGGATCGGCGCGCACGAGGTCATAGACATAGGATCGTTCGTCCTTGCGGCTCACCCACACACCCTCTGGCGGAAGCACGCCTTGCCCTGCCTCGTCGAACGGGCGACTCGACACCTCACCGGCCGCGTCGCACACCACCCAACCGAAGTCGGGCAGCCGGCGGCACCAGATATCGAGGTCGACCCGCTTATACGACGGGAACCCATGCGCTTCCCCGTCACGGGCGAACTCATAGGTCAACCCATCGACGCGTCGCACGAACTTCACACCAGACATTCCGTCATCCTCGCCGACCAACCCGGTCTCATCAATCAGCGGGCCGCCGAGCTTGACGAAAACCATAGGGACACCCCCCAGCGACTTTCGTATATATCGAAAGGCAGTGCCCAGGTCGGACCGGTTCCAGGGATGAATGAAGGGGCAGCAGTTCGAGACCGCTGCCCCTTTCACCGTGAGCTGCTGATCAGACCCAGCTACTGGAAGTTGTAGACGTACTGGTCGGGCACGCAGTCGCCGTGGTTGCACGCGCGGCTGGTTTCGGTGACCCGCTTGGAGCTGAAGTCCGCGACGAAACGTGAATTGATCCAGGTACTGGTTATGCAGGACGTTTGTGACGTGCTGAGCGTGCACGTGCTGTTGGGCTCCGACTGGTTGTCACCTCCAGCGGTGGACGTTATGTGTACGGTCTGCGAGTCGTCGTTCCAGCACACGTTGTCCTTGAGCCATTGATTGGCGTTGTTCGAAGACTCGTAATTACGCAGCCAGATTTGACACTGCTCGGCGTTGGCGGCCTGGTGCCGCACGATTGTGGGGAGTGCGACGGCGGGGGCCGCCAGCGCCTGGCCTGCGGGGCCGGCCAACAGGCCGAGGGCTGCGGACAGGACGGCCGCGAAGGTGACCACGATGGGGGTCTTCGAACTGTTACTACCTGCGACGTCGAGTGATCTGCGGTTGCGCCCCTTACGATTCCAAGTCATAGCCGACGACTCTAGACAGCCGCTGCAGCTGAGGGGCTGTATCGCCAAACGTGTTGCGCCACCGTTGCGGGGTCGCCGTAGTCAACGACGTACCGGCGGTGCACATGCTGCTGCTTCGCCTGCCACCGTAGGCGTAGCCACAGTCCGCCGAAGGCGAACACGTGGATGCCGAGTGCTGTGATCGCAGTAGCGACAATCGAAGTCATGAGGTCTTCCTCGTCTGGGCGATGTGCTGTCTACAGATAAAGAGGCGCCTCAACCCCCATGCGTGGACCCGCTCGCCGAAGCTACGCGCGGACCACTGCCTCTAAAACTTTCGGTTCTTGAACATCCGCCTCGGGAGGGGAACTGCCAGGCCAGCCCCACCGAACCACAACTTGGTGGTCAGGACTTTGATCGGATCGAATCTGGCCAATGTCGCGTCCTCGTGCAGCTGGGACTCCACCAACACCACCTCGTCGGCGGCAGTCACGGGTGTAGCAGTGAGCGGCTCTACGGTGAGCGGCTCAACGGACGTGAGGGGCTGTTGGAATGTCATTGGCTGGTCGGCGTCGAGGCGGTAAATGTGAGCGGTTTTCATCCGCGTAATGCGTGCCGTCGTGCAAAGTGGGCCCACCACGACAAGATCAACACCGTCTCCCGCTCTCGCGACAACCTGGCGCGCAGTATTCGCGGTCAAACCGCCCTCATCGACCGAGGTTGATGCTGCGAGCCCGGGTCTCTTCAGGGCCATGGTGTGCCAGCGGGCTGCGGGGTGATGCCCACGAGCACGGTGTAGGCCACCACGTTGGACAGATAGCTTCTTATGGTGTGGTCGAATTCGCCACCACACGTCACCAGTTGCAGCGCGCTGTATCCGCGCGAGTCGTAGACCTCATGAGTTGGGAACTCTGACTTCAGATAGGTGGCTACTTCCTGAACGAGGAAGTGAGCAACCGATCGGTCCGCTCTTGTCACGTCGACCTGGTCCCCGGGGCGCAGTGACGATAGTCGGTAGAAGACCGCAGGTCCGGTGTAGGAGTCTACGTGTCCCAGGATGACCGCGGAGCCCATGTCTCCGGGTGGGGGGCCGTTTCGGTACCAGCCCGCCACCTGAAAGTCCGTCGGAAGTTCTACGGTGCGATCAGGATTCAGGCCGAGCTCGGAGAGTGGTCCATCCACCGCGATAGCTGGGATGTGTAGTTCCACAGGGAGCGATTCTGGAAGCGCGGCCGGGGCCACGCTACCGAACGCGGTCACGGCGGCATCGGTGGCCGGGACCAGGTTCCCACCCGGGCACAGTCGAGCGATCGGACTCAGTGCCGCAAGAAATAGCAGAATGCTCGCCGCTAATCGTAGGTGCTTCGACGACACCGGTGAACTGCGTCCTGTACTGCGCGGAGTGCGCGCTCGTGCTTCAGTCATTCCGGTTCCGGCCGTGCTGCGGTCGGTCCCTGACGTCGGCGAGTGGTCCGCTCGAGCGGGAGGCTGAGTCCGGGTACCGCCAGCACACCCAAGGTCATCAACTGGGTGCGGACTACCGGCGGTGCCGCCCTCGCCGGTACCTGGCGGACCCTTTGGCGGAACTCCGGGGCCAGGCGTCACAGGCGGTGCTGTCTCGGGCGTATCGGCGCCGCCCTGACCACCACCGGGTCCACCTGAACCGCCGGGGTCTTGCGGTGGTGATTCCGGAATCGGTGGGCCGGGACCGCCGGGCACCCCTGGAATGACCGGTACAGCACAAAATGACGACCTCATAGGAACTCCTCGACACATAGAATTCGTCCACAAGGCTCACATGCAATCGTGAATGCGAGCGGATCGGTCTATTGCCTCGGTAGCCAACGAAGTGCTTATTGAACTCAACACGTGTTACTGCGATATTACGCTTCAAGACTATGTCTCCTAATTAAACTTTGAGTTTGGGTGTTGTACCGAAACTGAATGTAATGAATCTATTAGGCTGCCGTAGCAGCCATGGGTGGGGGATCGGGAGAAAGTGGCGAGGCCCCGCTCTGTCGGACTCGCATTAGATCAGGTGACCGGTTGGTTTTAGAGAGCCGAGTAGGGCCGAGATCAGGGATTTCTGGTGGTGACGTCGGGTGCGGCCGATCCGCCCACCGAGAATTGGTGACGTCAAACATCCCGTGAAGCCAAAACATCAAGCATCACCTGAAGCCCGACAATTATTCGTCGGCTATTTCTTTGGGTTACCGGTTCCTTCTTCTTTTCTTCCTCCGGGCTCCCAACTTTTCACCCACAACTACGTGGCTCATCAAGCCCGTGGCACAACACTTTTCGCGGGATAGTTTCAGTGCAAGGAAGTCGAGCGACTCGACCGGTCGGCCTCCTGGCATAGGGGGTCCAGGAACGGGGTCGCCGAATCCGGCACGGCGGGGACGTTTGACGCAGACCCCGGAGGTCTTCGAGAAGCAGGAGCCCGTCCTACATCCAATGCAGTCCAACTCCGCGCGGGCGCGGTCGATGAAGCACGGGCTCTGGAAGTAGTCGTGCCGTATGACCGGGTCGAAATGGGCCGTTCTTACGAACTGATGTGAGATTCCGGCTCGTCAGGGCCCGACACCAATATGGGGCCGGTCGTGTACTCGAGGCCGGCAAGTACTAAAAACCACCCCTGATGGGCGTACGTTTCCACTGGTGAAGCCTAAAGTCGACTGCCGCTGTGCGCGAGATGGCCAGCTGCCCCAGCGGGCGACGCGTAGGCGAAAGGTCTTGCCTGAACCGTGCGGTCGAGACATCTCGCCTGAACCGGGTTAGCCCACCGATCCTTGCGCCTGGTGAACTGGCGACTCGAGGAGTGGACAGTGAGACTGCGGGGTCGTGGCCGTGCCAGGCGGCGACGACGTGTGGGGGAATGCCGCGCGAGCATGAGGGACACCGAGGTATTGCGAAGATGCTCAACGGGATCCACCGAAGGGCGGCCCGTGTACGGAGCCGCTGGAACTCGTCGCTGCACCACTCGGGTCGGAGGGTGCGCCGTCTTCGTGGACGGCTATCAGCCGGTCGCCGGTCCATGGGATGCCCAGTACCCGGCTTTCGGCTTTCTATAGCGAGGTGGCCAGTGCGGCAACCTGTTTCGGGATAGTCGCGCGATGCTGGACAGGTATGCCCATTGGTCGTCGAACGGATCAATGACTACCTGGTGCGGTGGCTCGTGCAGAAAGGTAGGCGGTTCCGGGGCCGTTGGAAACGAGCACGTGAAGCGCTTCCGAAGGCCGCGGAGGCCTACCCGAAATTCTTCTCCGACTGGGCAATCGGGAACCCCGCAACCGTGAACGCTCGATGATGGGAGCCGTGTGTGACGGGAGACTGTCACACACGGCTCTGAGAGCGCCGGGAGGTGAACCCTCCCGGCCGCCTGCTAGAGCACCTTTCGCTCTCTACCGGTACACAATGCCGGAAAACGGTGAATTGTCCGGGCTAGGCAGTACCACCGCCACCCGTTTCCGGAGACCCCTCGGGAACGTCCCCGCCACCGCCCGGTCCTTGCTCGCCGGGCCCTTCCTCGCCGGGTCCTTGCTCGCCGGGCCCTTGCTCGCCCGGTCCACCCGGTCCACCGGGACCACCGGGAATAACGCCAGGGGGAATCGGAATGGGAATGGGGATCGGGATGGGGATGGGGAGAACTCCGACTCCGCCACCACCGCCGGGGATGCCGCCGGGGATGCCGCCGGGGATGACGGGGACAACTCCGCCAGGGGGGATGGGGATGGTCGGCAACGTTGTCGGCGGCCCTGTCGTCGTTGTCGGCGGGCCTGTCGTCGTTGTCGGCGGGCCTGTCGTCGTTGTCGGCGGCGCTGTCGTCGTTGTCGTGGTCGGCGGCGCTGTCGTCGTGGACGTCGGTGGAATAGTGCAGTTGGGTCGGGTGATCCTGTTGTTGTCCAGGCTGACCTGGCCGTTGCGTGCCAGTACCCGTCCCTCCACGATGGTTCCGGTCTGCACCGAGATCGAGGTCAACGCCATGATGGTTCCGACGAAGGTGGAGTTGGTGCCCAGTGTCGCGGAGCTACCCACCTGCCAGAAGACGTTGCACGGTGAGGCCCCGTTGATGAGGCTGACCGTGCTGCTCGATGCCGTGATCAACGTAGATCCCGCTTGGAAGATCCAGACCGCGTTGGGATCGCCCTGCGCATCGAGGGTGACTGTCCCGGTTAGGCCCATGGGGCCCGCCGTGTTGTACACCCCCGCGACCAGTGTGAGGCCGCCGAGATCAGGGGGAGCAGCGGTGGCAGGAGTCCGACCCGCAGCATCGTTATATGCCGTAGTCAGATCTGATTGCGCTTGCAACGCCACCGCGTCGGCAGCGTGAATGGTTCCGACCACTGATCCCGGCGGAAAGCCGGTGACCGCGGAACCCGGGCTGACCCCCAGATCACCGGTGATAATCGAAGGTCCCGTGTTGGTGACCGTCTGGCCCGCCAATACCGCGAATGACGTTGCCGTCCCTAACCCGACCGGGGGCTGGGCCGCTGACGCTACCCCATTGAATATCAGCAGGACCGTGGCGGTCACAACCGTCGCCCCGGCAACGATCAATCGTTTGATCGGACGCCGCCGGGGCGAGTTGGACGGAAATGTCACTGGTTTCCCTTCGCCGTTGAACGGCACACGTATGAATGTCACTGTCCGTCTTCGATCCAATCGGTAGGAGTGGATGGGTCGATCCAGACGCGAATTTCATACGCCCCTTGGCCGCACTCCAAACCGGCTCGAGCCCAACGACAGTCCGAAGCCAGAAATTAACCCATCCAGGTTTGCGCGGCCTACGAAGTACCTTCCGATGCCGATCTAACTGGCGCGACACGCTCGCGCGCGTTGTTTGCTGCTGCAGCAGTAAACAACTGGTGCGACATGCTCGCGCGCGTTGTTTGCCGCTGCAGCGGCAAACAACGTTGGCCGCTGCAGCGGCATGCGGTGTCACGGTCGAGTCTCGCCACGGAAGTAGCAGTGGTTCGCAACTAGTGCGCGATCCCTCTTCTGGCGGGCGACCAAGCAAGCGCCCCCGAGGACGTCCTCTCGAGGACGGTCCTCGGGGGCACCACCACTCACCAAACAAGAAGAGGTTAAACAAACATGGGCGGTCTTCTCAGCGGTCTGCTGCCGGTCGTAGGCAACCTTCTCACCGGTGTCGTCAGCGTTCTGGTCCACTCGCTGCTCTGACACGAATGCTTGGTTTGCGGCCCGACCCCCGACATCTCAAAACAGTCCGTCGGGGGTCGGGCCGCAAACAATTCACTACGCCGAACCGATACAAAGACGATCAACCGAAAGGCTGTCCGAATGATCCTCCAGCCCGTAATCGACCTCGTCACAGGACTTCTCGCCGTCGCGGGAAACACAATCCATTTTCTGACCGGCGGCCTGCTCTAGGGGGCTATGACAACCCCACCGGGATGAACGTGAAGTGCGGCAAGTCCAAGTAAAGCTCGAGTCGCAGAGAGGTCGGATCGTTGTGTCGAGGAAGCTAGCTCGAGCAGTCGCCGTAACCGGCGCGTGTGCCGTCATCGCAGCCACAGGCGCCGTCGTAGCCCAACCCTCTACCGCCGCTCCGGAATTCGATCCGACCGACTGCCCGGCCTTGTACACCCTCGGCGTTCAGGGCACAGGGCAGTCCTCCCTCAGCGCATCGCCCACCGTCGACACCGGCATGCTGTCGGGCGTTTTCGCGCCATTGCTGGCCAGCGTTTCGAAGCCCGGAGCGGTCGATCGCGCATACGTGCCCTATCCCGCGGCGTTCGGCGGGATCGTGCCCGGCGCTGCCACGCCGCCGTACGCACAATCCGTCTTCGCCGGACTCGACGAGCTGCGGAGCATGACCCGCGCGATCACAAGTAAATGCGAGAACACCAGCCTGGCTTTGCTGGGGTATTCACAAGGGGCGCACGTTGTTTCGTTGTTCCTTCGCGAAGTAGGGCTCGGATACGGCGTGGTGGCACCGGACAAGATAGCCGGCGCCGCACTCTTCGCCGACCCGACCCGTGACCCGGGGGCACCAGTGTTCCCTGGCGCGCCGGGACAGCACACACCCGCACCCGCACCCGGCACCGACCGAACAGCATTAGCGGGGCTGCCACCAGTTGCACAGACGATGCCAGCGGGCGGTGGCATCGGACCGCAACAAGACATTGCCGCAGACTTCGGCGCGCTCACCGGACGCGTGGCTTCGTTATGCATTGCAGAAGACCTCGCCTGCGACGCACCCACCGGCGCACCGATACTGCACGCGTTGACGAACATCATCGGCCAGGCGCTGCTGTCCCCGCTCGACCCAATTACCGTACTGTCCTCTATCATTCAAGCCGTTGTCGCGACAACTGTGAAGACCGCCGCCGCCGTCGTAAGCAATGATGTGGTCGGCAACACGGTCGGAACACTGACGCTGACGTCCGAAAGGACGCTCAGTCAGCGCCTTGCGGAAGCCTCGGACCCTCGGGTGCCGGTTCATGGTCCCGACGCGCAGGCGGCATTGCTCAAAGTGGCTACAGTCGCGCTCAATATTTTGCTCGCCGTAGTAGGCGTGACACTCGAACCGAGCGAAGTCGCCGACATTCTCAGCGTGGGTGAGAATCAACCTATGGACGGCATTGCCCTCCTTACGGAAAAGATTGCTGGCCCGCGATTCCCATCGGTGCCGATCGAACCCGCCGGGAACCTGGTGATACAAGCATTCGACGCGGTCGCCTTTGCCGTCGCAGACAACGCCGCGCTCCTCGAACCCGCAACGTGGGCGAGATATCAGGATGTTGTCGCACGCCATGGCGCCTATGTATGGGAATCCGTCACCGAAACCGGCCAGACGTCTACCCAATTCGTCGCGGGCTGGTTTGCGGCGCTGGCGCGCAGTCTCGCCACCCGGACAGGCTCCGTCGCCAAGGCTTCCGCTGTACCGAGTGCTCCTGATCGGCCAATGGGTCCAGATCAAGCTGTAGCGCGAGGCGATGCGTCTCCATCGGAGAGCCAGGGCGCCCAACCAGTTACGGCCAAATCTGCGCCCGAGGCTGCTCCCGCACGGCACGCACTGCGGAAAGACAGCGGAAACGCCCTTAGCGACCCAGCCAACATCATTATGTGGGATTGCCTTTGGATGCTCCTGATGTTCGCGGGTTTGCGTCGACTGCTTCGACATCGGCTCACCGCTGGCGCTGACGGATCCAGCTTTCTTGCCGGGTCCACAAACTCGGCCTCGAACAGCGCCGGCTGGTGGGGTATAAGAGCGCGCCGCCGATAGCCGCAGCAGTCGGAGCCATGTCGGTTATCGTGGTGTCGAAGCGCGAGCTCCTATAGAGGAGGCCGGCAAATCATCTGTCGCCTGCCAGCCTGAAGGGACCACCGGTTAGGTATGACCATGAGGCTGGGTTGGGTCCGGTCGCGGGCCGTGTGCTGATGGTGGCCGAAGACTGTGCTGCCGTCCCCGCGGCCCGGGACCCATCCGGGCGGGCAGGATAGACGCGTCGTTCGTCGAAGAGGTGGGGCGAGGCGGCGCGCCCGGCAGTAGTCCGGGCGCGCGAGAGTCGCGTGCATGGCGAAGGGGAGCCAGCAAGTCGGCAGGGACGAGATTGGAATGCCGGGAGGCCGTTGGTGAATACCGACGAGCTGGCGTTCGAGTTCGCAAGAGCCGAGCGTCGGGTACTGGGGATCCAAACCGAGCTGCACCGTTGAGCCGGTGATGATCCTCATCGCAGGTTCGATGATCTGTTCAATCTCGTCGCCGATCCCGCGTTCCTTCTGGTGGCGTGGGATCGGGTGCGGAACAACAGGGGCGCATGCACGGCCGGAGTGGACGGGGAAACCGCCCGCTATGTCGAAGCCGAACGCGGGGTCGAAGAGTTCCTGGCCCAGCTGCGAGTTGATGTGAAAGCCCGTAGTTTCCAGCCTCTTCCGGTCCGGCAGCGAGCGATTCCCAAGGCGGGCGGTAAGGTTCGCTATCTGAGGATCGCCACGATCCGGGACCGGGGTGGTCCAGGCGTCGCTGAAGTTGGTGCTCGAGCGGTGTTCGAAAACACAACCACCTGACCAACCGGCCCCGACCGCGGGGCCGAACCTACACCGAAGTGGAAAAGCTGGGCAGACCAACGGCTACTCCCTGCCCCAACCAGCCCACCAGCATCGCGGCACGGCCGAATCCGGCCGCGACACCACCGCCAACGTCAGTCCACGGATCGAGGCTAAGTCACTGGTATTGAAGTTGAGCCGAAGGACATCTGGCCCCGAGACAATCCAGTCGGAACGACGTGCCGCCGAGCATGCGGGCTATGTCCTCGGCTTGTGAGTAATAGCGGTGCAGCGGATAGGCGATCTCGGTGCCGATGTCGCTGTTGATGCGATAGCACTTCTGCATGGCCGCCGGCAGCGCCGAGGCGACCCAATAGGCCAGCACGTCGAGGTTGGTGTCGACGCGCTCGCGATGTTCTGCGCTGTCGTCATCCTGCGCCAGCGCCCAATTCGCCGACAGTGTGATCGAGTGCAAGACGCGAGAGGTGATGTAGATATCGGCGATCTGCTGGGACACCGCCTGAAACTGTGCGGGGGGCAGCCCGAGTTGATATCGGGTGCGCACTTGTTCGGCAGTCAGTGTCAGCACGCCCTTCAGCAGGCCATCTGCCACTGAACCGATCACCGCCAGCGCCAAACGATTGAGTTCCGGGACACCGCCGGGAAGCAACTGCTCCGCTGGGATGGACACATTGTCCAAATACAGCGAAAATTCCGGCACTCTGGTGGAGGATGGGCTCTCGACGCGGCCGATACCCGGCACCTCCGCATCCACGACAGCGAGCCCGGAATCGGTCGGCACTAGAATCCACCTTGCCAGGTCCGCGAATGGCACGCCGACCTTATGGCCGCTTATCTGCACCGTGTTGCCGACGGTGACCGCGGTGGTTTCCGGCTTCATGGAGAATGGCGCACCAGGTTCGTTGAACGCCGCCGTGAGTACCGCACCCTTGGCGACAGCTGGAAAGACCTTCTCTGCCAAGGTATCCGATGCGGCTCGCACCAGGGGCAGGACCCCGAAACCGAGCGTTGACAGCGCCGGCACCTGTACGGCGTCGGTTGCTAACTCGGTCAGCATCGCCGACACCTCGAGCAAACCCAGACCGTCTCCGCCGTAGCGCTGCGGCAGGGCTGCCGACAGTAACCCGCTGCCCATGAGTATGGGCCACAGTGCGATATCGCGAGCGCTCTCACGTTCCAGCAAACTTACGACAACTTCAGCAACAGTATCCTGGCTCTCGTTCATGGTGAAGTCCAATACAATGCTCCTGATCGAGGTGTTGATTCAGCTGTAACGCAGACGGTGGGTAAGTGGCGGACCCGTTTTACCGAGAAGCGTTTGGAGGGGACGTCTGACGAGCCGCGTCCGGGACGTCCGCCGTCGATCCTGCTGGACAAGGTTGAAGAAGTGGTCACGATGACCCTCGAACAGAAGCCGGCGGACGCGACGCATTGGTCGCGGGCCTCGATGGCCAAACGAAGTGGCGTCGCCGTCGACGATTGACCGGATCTGGAGCAAGTTCGAGCTGAAACCGCATCTCGCCGACGGTTTCAAGCTGTCGACCGATCCGTCGTTCGTGGACAAGGTTGTCGATGTGGTCGGTCTGTATCACAATCCGCCCGAGAAGGCGGGTTGTGCTGTGTGTGGATGAGAAGTCGGGAATCCAGGCGCTGGACCGCTCCCCGCCGGTGTTGCCGATGATGCCCGGTATGCCCGAGCGATACTCCCACGACTACGTCCATCACGGCGTGACCAGCTTGTTCGCGGCGTTCGACATCGCGGACGGAGCCGTGATCTCCAAGCTCTATCAGCGTCGCCGCGCCGCGGAGTTCAAGAAGTTCCTTGTCGCGATCGACAAGGCCGTGCCCGCGGAACTGGATGTGCACCTGATCTGCGACCATCTGTCCACCCACAAGACGCTGGTGATCAACGCCTGGCTGGCCAAACAGCCCCGCTTCCATATGCATTTCACTCCGACCGGCTCGTCATGGCTCAACGAGGTCGAGCGCTGGTTCGGGTTCCTCACCGGCCAACTCCTGCGCCGCGGAGTCCACAAAAGGGTTGCGGCACTGGACAAAGACATCACGGCATGGATCGAGCAATGGAACGTCGACCCGAAACCGTTCGTCTGTCGCAAAACCACCGAGGAAATCCTCGAATCACTGGCTCGATATCTTCAACGAAGTTCAGGCGCAATGCACTAGGCTATATTCCCCCGCCACCAGGAAGCAACGACCTGACCAGCATATTCACGTCGTGAGTACGGGTACTGCCCCTCACAAACGAGCACGCTGCACCCGGCGAGCTGGTATATGTCGGCTTCCTGATATTGGAGAGCGTGCCGCCGAAGTGAGCGGGCGGGTGCGGGCGGCTGTGTGACGCCGGCGGCGTCACACAGCCGTATCTCAGGCCGAACCGTCGCTGCGCACTATCTGCTATCGCCGGTTAAGGACCTGGGCCTGGCGGCCTTGCGTGCCGCGTTGTCGGCGGCCATTTCATCGCGCAGACTCTTCGGCCGCATGTCTGTCCAGTTCTTGTCGATGTACTCGATGCAGGCGGCCCGGCTGCCTTCGCCGAACACGACTCTCCACCCGTCTGGGATCTCGGCAAAGGTTGGCCAGACGGAATACTGCTCCTCGTCGTTGACCAGAACCAAGAACCGGCCGTCTTCGTCGTCGAAGGGATTGGTGCTCATTTCACCTCACTGGGCATTGTGCACGGACAGGCAACGCTCGTAGTCCGTCTCATCCGGATCGGATCCCCCGAGCGTTGCATCGGCCTGGCAATGAACCCTTGTAAAAGGGCGGTTACCTCGGCTCGGAAGAAGAATAGGACCTTGTTCGCCACGAGCAGGAAATAGCGAGCAGAAAAATCCCCGGGTGTATCTGTATCGGTGGCACGCAACCGAGGGATTGGGGATTCGCGATCACGTGGTGAGCAGAGTCTCGAGCACATCGGCGATTTCTCCGACCAGATGACCGATGCGCTGCAACACTTTCGGGTTCTCCTTCATACTGTGGCCGACCGTTCCTGGCAAGTGCAGGTTGCGAACTGCACGGTATTCGAGGCAGCGCGACGTGCGGATGGGAGCGAAATGCTACCTCCCGGCGTGAAACAAGAAGTCATCAAGTACTACTCGGCAGTACCGAGGTGTGCGGGTCGGAACCTGTTCGACCCGAATCGGACGAATCGCCGATTTGCCTCATACCGTGCACGCAATGGCAAACGAGACTACGAAAGATTGTTCCGATCCACGATCTCCGCGGCTTCGAATAGGTCGTGATGCCATATCGCGGGCGGTGACACCGACGGGCAGACGCTCCGTGTGAGTGCGATTTCGCGGCCGTGCGTCTCGGTCCCGGCAGGGCTGGTGCCGCCTGCTGATCGACTGGCAAGCGACCGACAATGGGGAATCCATCGACAACGCAAGGAGATCGAATGCTGCTGAGTCTTGTCGGCACGTTGGTGGCTAGTCCGCTCGCCAGCGTGACCCGTCGCTAGTTTCCTCAATGCGAGGTTCCGGTGCGGCGGAACTGCTCCCTGTCGCCCTCGCGCCACCTGTTGCGCTGTTCGGGTGCCGGTGGCTCGATCCGCAGGAAAGTACTACTGCTGCAGTGGAATTCCATTTTGCTTCGGTTTTTGTTTTGGGAGCGAGGGCGTGTCGAGCTACACGCCGTATGCGATCCGCGCATTCGGGAGCAGGGGTAGTGCCGGTTCGAAATTGGAAAAAGTAAATACAAGGGGAAATTTCGGACAGGTGGCACGGCGTGGTTCCGTCGCGCCGCGGTGCCGGCGAGTCTGAGCGAGGGGTTACAGAATGAATCCGAAGTCAGCAGGAACTGCCGACGGCGATCTGGGTCTGATTCCGCTGTCTAGGGCGCAATACGGTATGTGGTTCGCAGACAGTATGCCCGGCGGTCCGCCTGTCAACATCGCACAGTACGTCGAGATCGAAGGCCCGATAGACGCGGATGTGTTCGCTCAGGCGGTGACCAGCGCCTCGCTGGAAACCGAGTCTCTGGCGGTACGGGTGATCGAGTTAGACGGTCGCCCATATCAATTCGTCGACCGCAGCATCACCTTCGACGAGCCCGTGCTGGATGTCAGTGATGAGGATGATCCGTTCGCGGCGGCGATGGAATGGATGCGCCGCGACTACCACACCAAGGCTGTCGACATGAGCCGTGACCGGCTCACCGCGACGCGGCTCATCCGACTCGGCGAAGACCGGTATCTCTGGTACGGGCGCGCTCATCATCTCGTGATCGACGGTTACGGCGCGTTCAATGCCGTCACCCGAATCGCCGAGCACTACAACGCCATCCTCGAAAACAGGCCGCCCGCACGGGTAGTGGCGGCCAAGTTGCGAGACATCGTCGAGGCGGAGCGCACTTATCGCGCCAGCTCGCGGTTCGAGAACGACAAGGCATACTGGCTCGACAAGGTTGCCGACCTTCCGACGCCGGCGAGTCTGTCCGGTCGCACCGCACGGTGGAGCGCAGACGACCGCGTAGCCGGCCTGAAGCTTCCGTTGCGGTTGTCCGACATGCTCGATTGCTTCGCCGATAACCTGGAAGCCTCGCCCGCGCAGGTGGTGATCGCCGCATTCGGCGCGTTCCTCAGCCGGATGACACGTACCGACGATGTGGTGTTGTCGATGCCGGTGAGCGGGCGTGTCACGATGCGGCTGCGCAATGCCGCCGCGATGTTGGCGAATATGGTGCCGATTCGATTCACCGTGGACGCGACGACCACCGTGGAAGAGTTGGTCGGTGCGTCGGTGTCCGAACTCGTCTCGGCGATGCGGCACCAGCTCTACCGATTCGAGGATCTGCGCCGCGACTCGAACGCGCTGGACGCGGCCGCGAACTCGTTCGGTCCGATCGTCAACATCCTGTTCTTCGACTCCGAGATTCGTCTCGGGTCAGCCGTCGGCCGATACCGCGCACTGACCTCGGGGGTGCTCGACGACCTGCAGCTCAACATGTACCGTTCCGGGGCCGATGCGCCGCGGCTCATCGAACTGCACGGCAACGCGAACCTGTATGGCCAGGATGAACTCGAATCGCACGCACGTCGGTTCATCGAGTTCCTGCATCGGCTGATCGATTCGCCTCCCGGCACCCCCATTGTCGACATCCCGCTCGTCGACCCCGCCGAGGAGCTGCGAATCGTCGGTGAACTCGCGGGCGGCGACGGCGAATCGCCCTCCGCGACACTGGTGGATCTGCTGGCGCGACAGGCTGCCGCGACGCCGTCCGCGGTGGCCGTCACGTCGAGTGAGACCGCCCTCACCTACCGCGAGCTCGACGAGCTGTCCAACCGGTTCGCTCGCAGGCTTATCGCCCTCGGTGCGGGGCCGGAATCACTGGTGGCCATCGCGATGCCACGGGATGCCGATCTGATCGTCGTTCTGCTGGCCGTGCTGAAGTCGGGCGCCGGGTATCTGCCGTTGGACGTGGCCCACCCGACCGAGCGGCTCGAATACGTACTGAGCGATGCCGATCCGATCGTTGTCGTGACGAACCGGAGTATGCGCGAGCACGTTCCGGGTGATCCCGGCCGCGTCGTGCTGTTCGACGACGTTCCCGGTGCTGCCCGTGACGATGCTTCGGATCCGATCACCGATGCCGATCGGAGGGGCTCGCTGTGTTCCGACCACGTCGCCTATGTCATCTACACGTCCGGTTCGACCGGTCGACCGAAGGGCGTGTCGATAAGCCATCGCGCCGTCGCCACCTACTTGGTGAACGCGTGTGCCGAGATCGGAGTCCGGTCCGAGGACGTCTGGACGTTCTTCCACTCGATCGCGTTCGACTACTCGGTATGGGAAATATTCGGCGCGCTGGTCACCGGTGGCCGTGTCGTCGTCGTGGACAGCCTCACCACGCGTTCGCCGGACGATGTCGTGCGACTTGCGGTACGCGAGAAGGTGACCATTTTCAACCAGACGCCGTCGGCGTTCTTCCAGTTCGCGGCCGCGCAACAGCGATACGCGACCGCAGCTGCGCCGCAAGGTGAGCTTTCCCTTCGACTGGTCATTCTCTCGGGTGAGGCTCTGCATCCGGCGGGGTTGGCGGACTGGTATGAACACAACCCGAACTTGCCCGTGCTGGCCAATAGCTACGGGATCACCGAGACCACGGTCTTCGTCACCTACCTCGGCCTGACACCAGACATCGCCGTGCCGGGCGCGCCGAGCGCAATCGGACCGGCGTTGCCGGGTTTGCGGACGTTTGTCCTGGACGAGCGGTTGCGTCCGGTTCCGCTGGGAGCGTGGGGCGAGATCTATGTCGCGGGAGCCCAACTCGCGCGCGGCTATTTGAACCGACCTGCGTTGACCGCGGGACGCTTCGTTGCTGATCCGTTCGGGAAGTCGGGCGAGCGCCTGTATCGCAGCGGCGACGTGGCACGATGGAATCACAAGGGCGAGTTGGAATACCGCGGCCGAGCCGACCAGCAGGTGCAGTTGCGCGGGTTCCGGATCGAGCTGGACGAGATCCGCAACGCGCTGTTGAGCCATAGCGCTGTCTCGGCGGCCGTCGTCGTTGTGCATTTTCCCGGCACGGACGCGGCCCGGCTCGTCGGATACGTCGTGCCCGCCGGCGACGCCATCTGTGAGGCCGATTCCCTTCGCGCGCACGTTGGTGCGCGACTGCCGGAATACATGGTCCCGGTGGGGATCGTCGTGTTGGCGGCGTTGCCGCTGACGGTCAACGGCAAGGTGGACCACCGTGCGCTGCCCGAGCCGGTATTCGATTCGGCCGCAGCGTACGTCGCGCCCCGCACGGTTGTCGAGGAGTTGATCGCAGACGTCTTCGCCGAGGTTCTCGACACGGAGCGGGTAGGCGTGCTGGACAGCTTCTTCGAACTCGGCGGCAATTCGCTCACCGCGATCAGCGCCGCCGTGCGCATCGCTGAGATAACCCGATGCGACGTGTCGGTCCGCGACCTGTTCGGTAAACCGACCGTCGCTGAACTCGCCGCGCATATCGAAGACGGGCACCGCGCCAATCGGCCGGCGCTGAGCACGGCGCGGCGGACCGAGCCGATCCCATTGTCGCCTGCGCAGAACAGGATGTGGCTGGTCAATCAGGCCGACCCGGCGTCCGCGGCGTACAACATTCCGCTCGTGGTGCAGCTGACCGGACGTCTCAACACCGCGGCACTGCGTGCGTCCCTGACGGACGTGATCGATCGGCACGAGTCGCTGCGTACCTTCTACCCTGCTGTGGACGGTGCAGGGACACAGGTCATTCTGTCGGCCGAGCAGGTCGTCGCGGAGCTCGATCTGACCCCGAAGCCGACCGACCCCGACGAGATCGCGAATCGGATTCGTGAGCTCGCGTCGATCGGGACCGATGTGCGTGAATGTCCGCCGATCCGGGGCGCGCTGCTCGGGACCGGCGACCGCCGATGCCACGTACTGGTCCTTGTCCTTCACCACATCTGCTGCGACGGCTCATCTCTTCGACCACTCGCGGCCGATGTGGCAGCCGCCTACGGTGCGAGGTCGGAAGGAAAAACTCCGGACTGGCAGCCTTTGACGGTGCAGTACGCCGACTACAGCATCTGGCACCATGGACTGCTCGGCGACGAGAACGATCCGAACTCGCTGGCCGCACACCAGTTGGGTTATTGGACAGAGCAATTGGCGGGGATGCCGCCGGTGCTGGAGCTTCCTGCCGATCGTCCACGTCCTAGCCGCCAGTCCATGCGCGGCGACGTCGCGAGCACGGTGATCCCGGCCGAGACCTTCGCCGAAATCGCGCGGTTGGCGCGCGCCGCGAACGTCACGACATTCATGGTCGTCCATGCCGCGCTAGCCGTGCTGCTCGCCCGGCTGTCGGGCTCCTCCGACATCACCGTCGGGACCCCGGTCGCGGGTCGGGGTGAGCGCGCGCTCGAACCGCTCATCGGGATGTTCGTCAACACTGTGCCGCTGCGCACCGAGGTGCGTGATGACGAATCGTTCACCGCATTCCTGGCGCGAGTCAAAGACATCGATGTCGATGCCTTCGCCTGCAGCGACGTGCCGTACGAACGCGTCGTCGAGGAACTCGATCCGGCACGGTCGATGGCGTATGCACCGCTGTGCCAGGTCTATCTCGCCTTCGAGAACATGGACCGTGCGAGTTTGGAACTGCCCGACCTCACCGTCGAGGTGCTGGATTCAGGGCCGGAACCGGCGAAGGTGGACATCATTGTCACCGTCGCCGAAAGCTCGGCCGCGGGCGGCGATGTCGCACTGCGGATCAATTACGCGACTGACCTGTTCGACCGGGGGACGATCGAGGAGCTTGCCGCGCGATTGAATCGGATCCTCGATGCGTTCGTGTCGGACCCGCAGATGCGCGTGGGTGGTGTGGAGTTGTTGTCGGGGGTCGAGTTGATGGAGTTGGTGCCGGCTTCGGGTGGTAGTGCCGAGGTGCCGCGGGTGCTGGCGGAGTTGTTGTCTGCCGGCGTGATGGGGGATCCGGCTGCGGTGGCGGTGGTGTCGGGTGAGCGGGTGGTGTCCTACGCGCAATTGGATGAGTGGTCGAATCGTGTTGCGCGTGAGTTGATCGGATGGGGTGTGGGTCCGGGTGATCAGGTCGCGTTGGTGATGGCGCGGTCGGTGGAATTCGCGGTAGGGGTGTGGGCGGTGGCGAAGGCGGGCGCCGGGTTTGTGCCGGTCGATCCGCGGAATCCGATCGAGCGGGTCGCGCATATGGTCGCGGATTCCGATGTGCGGGTCGCGATCACGGTCGGGGCGTCGCGAGGCTTGCTTCCTGGTGAGGTGTGTTTGTTGGTTCTCGATGATCCGGACACCGAGATGTCGATCATGTCGCGATCGGCCGCGGTTGTGACGGATGCGGATCGGGTGCGTACTTGTCGTGTCGCAGATACGGCGTACGTGGTCTACACCTCGGGGTCGACGGGGACGCCGAAGGGTGTGGCGGTCACGCATGAAGGGTTGGCGAACTTCGCGGCCGAGCAGTGTGAACGTTACCGGGTCGATTCGCGGTCACGGGTGTTGCAGGTAGCCGCTCCGGGTTTCGACGCGGTGGTGCTGGAGCTGTTGCTCGCGCATGCCAATGGCGCGGTACTGGTGGTATCGCCACCAGAGGTGTTCGCCGGTGTGGAGTTGGCGAAACTGATTCGGACGCATGAGGTGTCGCACGCGTTCCTGACACCCAGTGTGTTGGCAACGATGTCGCCTGCCGGATTGGATTCGTTGCAGGTGCTGATAGCCGGTGGCGAAGCGGTATCACCGGAAACCGTGGCGGTGTGGGCGCCGGGCCGAAAGTTGTTCAACGGGTACGGACCGACCGAGACTACGATCATGGTCGCGATCAGCGACCCGCTGCAGACCGGTGCCCCGGTCACAATCGGCGGCCCGATCCGCGGCGTCGAGGCCCTCGTGCTGGATGCCTGGCTGCGCCCGCTGCCGGTCGGGGGGAAAGGAGAGTTGTACGTCGCGGGTGTGCAACTGGCCCGCGGATACCTCAACCAACCCGCCACCACAGCCACCACATTCGTGGCAAATCCGTATGGCCCGGCAGGCTCACGCATGTACCGCGTCGGCGACCTGGCCCGCTGGACGCCCGATCGCACCCTCGAATACCTCGGACGCACCGACTTCCAAGTCAAAATCCGCGGTCAACGCATCGAACTCGGCGAAATCGAAGCCGTCCTCGCTGGACACCCCAATGTGGCGGCAGCGGTGACAGTGGGCGTAGCGACGGACGGCGGATCGAGACTGGCTGCCTACGTGACGCCGACGAACGGCGCCATCGACAACGCGGAGCTGTTGGAATACGCCGCTCAGCGCCTGCCGTCGCACATGGTCCCGGACACGGTGATGGTGCTCGACACGCTGCCGCTGTCATCGGTGGGCAAGGTCGATCGTGCAGCGTTACCGAAACCGGTGTTTGCTATCACCACCACCGAGTTCGTCGCGCCGCGCGACGCGGCCGAGCAGGTCGTCGCAGACGTCTACGCGGGCGTTCTGGGGACCGAGCGAGTCGGCGTCCTCGACAGCTTCTTCGAACTCGGCGGCAACTCGCTGTCGGCTACCCGGGCGGCAGCGCGACTGAGCGGCGCATTCGGCGTCGACGTTCCGCTGCGCGCGATATTCGAGGCGCCGACCATCGCGGCGTTGGCGAAGAGTCTTCGGACCGCCAACGCGGTAGAACGAGAACCGCTTGTGCCGCAAGAGCTCCCGGATCGGATCCCGCTGTCGCCCGCACAAGCCCGCATGTGGTTCCTCAATCAGTTCGACACAAGCTCGCCGGTGTACAACGTTCCGCTGATCGTACGTATGTCGGGAGATCTCGACGTGGCCACCATGCACGCGGCGATCGCGGATGTGCTCGACCGACATGAATCACTCCGGACCGTATACCCGGACAGCGATAGCGGACCGCACCAAATGATCGTCTCGGTGGAAGCGGCCTTGCCCAGGCTGGCCCCCGTAGTCGTCGCGGGGAGCGACGTCGAGGCCCGCATCGCCGCCGAAGCGGCGGTCGGATTCGACGTCACATCCGAGGTTCCGTTCCGGGTCACATTGCTGCGCAGCGCACCTGACGATCACACCCTGGTTCTCGTCGTCCATCACATCAGCATCGACGGGTCGTCGCTCGCACCGTTCGCCGCAGACCTGATGACCGCCTACCAGGCCCGCGCTCGGCAGCAGCCGCCACAATGGGCGCCGTTGCCGGTGCAATACGCGGATTACGCAGTGTGGCAACGAAAGTTGCTCGGCACCGAGAACGACCCGCACAGCCTGACTGTCGCCCAGACCGGGTATTGGCTGGCGGCTCTCGCCGACCTGCCCGAGGTGATCGACCTGCCCACCGACCGGCCGCGGCCGGTGAAGCAGTCTTTCCGCGGCGCGACAGTGTCGGCGACACTGCCTGCCGATCTCCATCGTGACGTGGCCGCGCTGGCCCGCCGCCACAATACGACGGTCTTCATGGTGACGCACGCGGCATTCGCGGTGCTGCTCGCACGGCTGTCGGGAACCGGTGACATCGCGGTCGGCACGCCGATCGCCGGTCGCGGCGAGCCCGGGCTCGACGGCCTGATCGGAATGTTCGTCAACACGCTGGTCCTGAGGTCGCAGATCGAGCCCGACGCCTCCTTCATTCGCGTTCTGGACCAAGTCCGGGCCACCGATCTGGCAGCGTTCGAGAACGCCGACATTCCGTTCGAGCGCCTCGTCGAGGTGCTGAATCCACCGCGCACTACCGCACACGCACCGTTGACGCAGGTGGGTTTCTCGTTCCAGAACATCGAGATCCCCACGGTGAAGTTCGAGGGCCTGACGGTTTCGGCCCAGATGGTCGATCCGAGCGTGGCCAAGTACGATCTGCATCTGAATCTCGTCGACGCTCTGGAGCCGGGCGGCGAACCGGGCGACATGGCAGTCGAATTCGGTTACGCGACAGACCTTTTCGACGAGGCGACGATCACCTCGATGTTCGACCGCTACCTGCTGCTGCTGCGTGCGGCCGCTGCCGATCCCACTCGCGCCGTCGGTGACATCGACCTGTTGACCGAGCACGAGGCGCGCGAACTAACCGTGCGTTCGACGGGGCCGGCGGTGCAGGCATCGAGTTCGACGATCGCGGACTTGTTCGCAGTGCAGGCAGCGGCGACGCCCGAGAACACAGCGGTGCTCGACGCCCAGAACGGCGGTCGGCTCACTTACCGCGAGTTCGCGGCGCGGGTGAATTCGCTGGCCCGAGTGCTGATCGGGTGTGGGGTCGGCCCGGGAAACGTGGTGGCGGTAGCGATGCGGCGCTCCGTCGATCTGCTGACGACCCTGTATGCGATCCATGCGGCAGGCGCGGCCTACCTGCCCCTGGATCCGGATCATCCGGTCGACCGCGTGCGTGCCGTCCTCACTGCTGCCCGGCCGAGTGCGGTCCTCACCCGTCTGGTTGACAAGGTGGGTCTGCCCGATGGCGTGCGGGTGTGGTCGCTCGAGGAGCTCGACGCCGAGCACACAGATCCGTCGACGGTGACGGATGCCGATCGGAACCGGCCGCTGAATCCGGACGATCTGGCGTATGTCATCTACACCTCCGGCTCGACGGGTGTGCCGAAGGGCGTGGCGATTCCGCACGCCGCGGTGGTGAATCAACTCCGGTGGATGCGGGATAACTACCAGCTCGGCGACGACGACGTCATGCTGCTGCGGACGCCGGTCACATTCGACCTGTCGGTCTGGGAGCTGTTCTCCGCGTTGATCTGTGGCGCATCATTGGTTGTCGCGGGTCCCGACGCACACAGTGACCCCGAGGCCGTGGCCCGGCTGATGGCAGAGCATCGGGTGACCACCGTGGATTTCGTACCGTCCTTGCTTTCGGCATTTATCGAGGTGGCCGCCCCTCGCGAGCTCCTGGACCTCCGTCGTGTGCTGTGCATCGGCGAGGCGCTCCCGGCTGAAACTGTCCGCAGGTTCCGGGATCTCAGTGATGCGCGCATCGACAATCTGTACGGGCCGACCGAGGCAGCGGTCAGCGTGACCGCCCACCGGATCGACGCGGTCGACGGCATCGCGGTGCCGATCGGCGTCCCTGTGGCGAATGTGGTTGTCCACGTGTTGGATTCGCGGCTACATCCTGCTCCCGTCGGAGTGACCGGTGAGTTGTACCTGGGCGGTGTTCAGCTGGCCCGCGGGTACCACGAATGTCCCGGTCTGACGGCGGCGGCGTTCATCGCCGACCCCTTCGATGGTGCGGGCGGTTCTCGCCTGTATCGCACCGGCGACCTGGTGCGCTGGGACAAGGGCGGAGGCATCCGATATGTCGGCCGTGCCGACTCTCAGGTGAAGGTTCGCGGCCTGCGAATCGAACTCGGCGACATCGAAGCCGCGTTGCTCGCCAACGAGCGGGTGAGCGCGGCCATCGCGCAGGTACACGCCGACCGCGGTGAGCAGCGCTTGATCGCCTATGTGGTGGCCGGAGAAGCGCTCGATGCCAAGGAGATTCGGGGCTTTCTGCTGCAACGACTGCCCGCCTATATGGTGCCGTCACCGGTGGTCCGGATCGACTCGATCCCGCTCACGGCGAACGGCAAGGTCGACTACAGAGCTTTGCCCGTGCCGGATCCGAGCGCCTACGAGTCCGAGTACCGGGCGCCGCGGGGGCTCGTCGAGCAGACCATCGCCGGGGTTTTCGGCGAGCTTTTCGGCCTTCCCGAGATCGGCGCGGACGACAACTTCTTCGACTTGGGCGGAAATTCGCTCATCGCGACTCGCGCACTGAGCCGCGTCGGCGACGTCGTCGATGTGTCCATACCCGTTCGAGTGATATTCGAGGCGCCCACGGTTGCTGACCTGGCGGAGCGTATCTCGCAGTTGCGTGCGGTGCCGAGTCTTCCCGCGCCGACTCGGAAGCCGCGGCCGGATCGCCTTCCGCTGTCGCAGGCACAGGCCCGGATGTGGTTCCTCAACCAGTTCGATACCGATTCGGCGGGATACGTTGTGCCGCTCGCGATTCGGCTCGACGGTGTCCTCGATGTCGATGCGCTGGCAGCGGCCGTCGGTGATGTCATCGAGCGGCACGAGAGCTTGCGCACCGTGTATCCGGCAGTCGACGGTACGCCCACTCAGGTCGTGCTGGACGCGGCCGATGTCGTCGCGAGGTGCGATCTCACGCCGCAGCCGATCGGTGAGCGCGAGCTGTCACACCAGTTGGCCGAATTCTCGAGCATCGGATTCGATGTGTCGAAGGGTGTGCCGCTGCGCATAGCGCTGTACCAGCTGTCGGACACGATCTGGACCGTGGCATTGGCCGTGCACCACATCAGTTGCGACGGCTATTCGGTGGCGCCGCTGGCCACCGATATCGTCACGGCCTATCAGGCGCGGTCCAACGGGAACCCGCCGGACTGGGCGCCGCTGACAGTGCAGTTCGCCGATTACGCCCTCTGGCAGCGCGAGGTGCTCGGCTCGGCGGACGACCCGGGTTCACACGTGGCCCGTGACATCGTCTACTGGCGAACCCAACTTGCGGGCATACCCGACCTGATCGAGCTGCCGACCGACCGGCCGCGGCCACTGGTGCAGACACAACGCGGCGCGGTCATCCACGTGACGATCCCGGGTGAGCTGCAGGGCCGCGTGGAGGCGCTGGCGCGGCGAGCCGGGGCGACGACGTTCATGGTTGTGCACACGGCCTTAGCGGTATTGCTGTCGAGGTTGTCCGGCAGCGACGACATCACCATCGGCGTGCCACACGCCGGCCGTGGCCACCGAACACTCGACAACCTCGTCGGGATGTTCGTCAACACCTTGGTGATGCGCACCCGGATCACACCCGATCAGACATTCTTCAGCCTGCTCGATCAGGTGCGGCGCACCGACCTCGAGGCATTCGACCACAGCACCGTCCCGTTCGAGCAGCTGGTGGAGACACTCAAGCCCGCGCGGTCCACAGCGCACACACCGCTGTTCCAGGTCATGCTCGCCTACCAGAACATGGTGCAAGCACGCGTCGAACTTCCAGGTCTCGCCGTCGAGAACATCGACCCGGGCGACAGTGCCGCGATCTACGACATGCTGATGATGATGACGGAGGGGCACGGTACCCACAACGAGCCGACCGGCATGACGCTGCGCCTGACGTATGCCACGGACCTGTTCGACGAGGACTCCGTACGGCGTTTCGCCGAACAATTCATGCGGGTCCTCGACGCCACCGCGTCCGACGCCGGCTCGACCCTCGACAGGATCGAGCTGCTCGACGCCACAGAGCGGCACCTGCTGCTGGAGCGATGGAACGACACCGGCAGCGCCGTCGCGACGGGCCGGACCCTTGTCGACGCCTTCGATGAACAGGTCGCACGCACCCCGGACGCTCCGGCGATCTGCCTTCCAGAGGGTGGCGTTTGGACCTACCGGGATTTCGACGCCCGCGCCAATCGTCTGGCCCGGTGGCTGATCGCCCGCGGTGCCGGGCCGGAAACCGTTGTGGCGGTGGCTATCCGCCGGTCGGCCGAGCTCGTTACAGCGCTGTACGCGGTGGCCAAGGCGGGCGCGGCGTTCCTTCCGATCGATCCGGATCATCCCAGCGCGCGGATCGCCAGCGTGCTGAATGCGGCGCAGCCGCTGGTGGTGCTCACGACATCCGCGGACGGCGACCAACTGCCGGGTGGATTCGAATCCGCGCGCGTTGATCGCGTGGATCTGGCCGGTGTGTCCGACGCCCCGATCACGGACACGGAGCGGCGCGCGCCGCTCCGGCCGGACAACGTGGCCTACGTCCTGTTCACCTCCGGCTCCACCGGCGTCCCCAAGGGGGTCGCCCTGACCCATGCCGCGACCATGAGCCAGTTGGCGTGGGCACAGCAGCAGTGGCCACACGACGCGTCCGACACGGTGCTGTACAAGACACCGATCACGTTCGACATCGCGATGTGGGAGTTGTTCTGGCCGCTGCAGACCGGTGCGCACATCGTCGTCGCTGAACCCGACGGGCACCGCGACCCGGTGTACATGGCAGGCGTCATCGCGAGTCATCAGGTCACCACGGTCCACTTTGTCCCGTCGATGCTGGATGTTCTCCTCGAATCCACGGGCGCTGCGCAGCTGCCGTCGATCCGGCGGGTATTCGTCGCGGGTGAGGCGCTGGCGCAGAGCACTGTCGACGCTGCCGCGCGCGTGTTCGTGAATGCGGATCTGGTGAACTGGTACGGCCCGGCGGAGGCGGAGGTCGTCACCGCTGCGCGGTGCCTGCCAGGTGTGACAACCCATGCGACGGTCCCGATCGGTGCACCGGTGTCCGGCATGGAGGTCTACGTGCTGGACTCGCGGTTGCGACCGGTGCCGACCGGTGTCGTCGGCGAACTGTACGTGTCGGGCGTCCAGCTGGCGCGCGGATATCACGCGCGTGCCGACCTCACTTGCGGCGGCTTCGTCGCGCACCCGTTCGGTGCGGCGGGTCAGCGCCTGTATCGCACCGGCGACCTGGTCCGGTGGACGAAAACCGGGGAGCTGGAGTTCTTGGGCCGCAGTGACTTCCAGGTGAAGGTGCGCGGTCAGCGGGTGGAACCGGGTGACATCCAAGCGGCGCTGCTTGCGATTTCGCAAGTCGCGCGTGCTGTGGCCGTTGTGACGGCGGAACGAGTCGTCGGATATGTGACGCTTGTACCGGGTGCGGTGATCGATGGCCGCGCGATTCGCGATCAGCTCACTCGCTCGCTGCCGTCGTACCTGGTTCCGGCCGGTGTCCAGGTGCTCGATTCGATGCCGCTCACCGCGAACGGCAAACTCGACCGAGCCGCGTTGCCGCAGCCGGTGTTCGACGACGGCGAGGAATTCGTCTCGCCTCGAACCGATCGCGAGGTGGCGCTTGCGAGAATTGTCGCCGAACTCACGAGCGCCGACCGGGTGAGCGTGACGGCGAACGTCTTCGAGATCGGTGTCAACTCGCTCTCGGCTGCCCAAATCGCGGCGCGGGCCGAGGCAGCACTCGGTGTCGAGGTCGGCATCCGTGACATTTTCGACGAACCGACGATTGCCGGATTGGCCGAACGGATCGCGATGCGTACCCGTTCTACGGTGATTCCGCTCGCGCCGCGACCACGCCCCGCGGCCGTGCCGTTGGCGGCGGCTCAACGACGCATATGGTTCCTCAACCAGTTCGACACGGCCTCGGCGGCATACAACATCTGTTTCGCGGCCCGGTTGACCGGACCATTGGATGTCGACGCGTTGCGAGCGGCGTTCCTCGACGTGTCGACCCGGCATGAGCCGTTGCGGACGGTGTATCCCGCTGTCGACGGTGAACCGTGTCAGGTCGTGCAGGATGTCGCGGCGATAGCCGCAGACATGGTGTTGGATCCGGAGCCGGTCGTCGACGAGGCAGAGCTGGCCGACCGGATCCAGCGGGCCGTCGGGACGGGTTTCGATATCGCGGAATCCGTGCCCGTCCGGGCGCGGCTTTATCACATCGGCGCCGACGATCATGTGATGGTGCTCGTGATCCATCACATCGCGGCCGACGGCTCGTCGATGGCGCCGCTTGCGCGTGATGTGTTCGCCGCCTACCGGGCACGTGTGGATGGTCGAGCGCCGCAGTGGGAATCGCTGGAAGTCCAGTATGCCGACTACGCGATGTGGCAGCAGGAGATGCTCGGCTCCGAGGACGATCCGGCGTCGGTGATCGCGCGGCAGATCGCGTACTGGAGCGAGGTCCTCGGCGATGCCCCAGAACTGCTCGGCCTGCCGACCGATCGGCCTCGGCCCGCCACGATGTCGATGGACGGTGGCAACGTTCGGTTCGGCATGTCGACGCGGCTGCACGACGATATCGTGCGGCTGGCACACCGTGAGGGCGTCACCGTGTTCGTCGTGCTGCACGCGGCGTTGGCGATCCTGTTGGCTCGCACCGCGCACAGCGAGGACGTCTCGGTCGGCACTCCCGTTGCCGGTCGCGGCAGGCGGGCCCTGGACGATCTGGTCGGCATGTTCGTCAACACCGTGGTGTTGCGCACACAGGTTCGCGACGACCGGTCGTTCCGCGACCTGTTGGCGGAGGTACGCGGCGTCGACCTGGAGGCGCTCGCACACGCGGATCTGCCCTATGAACGGCTGGTCGACGTCCTCGATCGTCCTCGCTCGACAGCGTATTCGCCGCTGTATCAGGTGATGTTCGGGTTGCAGAACACGCGCACGGCTCGATTCGAGCTGCCCGATATCGATGTCGAATTCCTCGACCCGGGCATTGCGCAGGCCAAGACCGACCTCACCGTGCTGCTGACCGAACGCCTCGAGGGCGATCGGCCTGCCGGTATCGACGGCGAGATCATCTACGCCACAGACCTGTTCGTCGAATCGACTGCCGAATCGCTTGCCGAGAGGTTTATTCGTGTCCTCGAAGCAGTCACCTTCGATCCGACCCGGCCGGTAGGCGACATCGGGCTGTTGAGTGCTGAGGAGGCAGAACGTCTGCTCCCGGCACGTGGCGGCGACACCACACCCCCGTGCCTGCTTCCCGTTCTGCTGGCGTCGGCCGTGGCAGCAGACCCATCTGCGATTGCCCTGATCGGGGACAGCGAGACCCTCACCTACGGGGAGCTCGACCGTCGGGCCAACCAGCTCGCCGGTCACCTGCTCGTCCAGGGTGTCGGACCGGGAGTGTTCATCGCCCTCGCCGTGCCGCGGTCGGTCGACTATCACATCGCCATGTGGGCGATCGCGAAGACCGGCGCCACATTCGTGCCGGTGGATTTGCGGTATCCCATGGACCGGATCGCGCACATGGTCAACGATTCCGGTGTCGAAGTCGGGATCACGCTCACGGCCGCACGCACGTCGTTGCCGGGTGGTGTCCGATGGCTGGTGCTCGACGACCCACGTTCGGCCGCCGAGATCGCCTCACAACCTGGCCGCGCGATCACGGACGCAGATCGCCCACGCGTATTGCGGATTCAGGATGCGGCGTATGTGGTCTATACGTCCGGGTCGACAGGAACGCCCAAGGGCGTTGTCGTCACGCACGAGGGGTTGGCGGGCTTCGCGGCCGAGCAGCGTGATCGTTATCGGGTGAACAGCACGTCGCGAGTGCTGCAAGTGGCGGCGCCCGCCTTCGATGCGGTCCTGCTCGAGGCATTGATGGCGCACGCGGCCTGCGCGTCGTTGGTCGTGTCGCCACCGGAGGTGTTCGGCGGCCCGGATTTGGCCGAGTTGATCAAGGCGCATCAGGTGTCCCATGCGTTCCTGACACCGAGTGTGTTGGCGACGATGTCGCCTGCCGGTCTCGATTCGGTGCGGATGCTGGCGGTCGGCGGTGAGATGCTGGCTACGGATGTGATTGCTGCCTGGGCGCCGGGCCGGCGGTTGCACAATATCTACGGTCCGACGGAGACGACGATCGTGATCACGATGAGTGACCCGGTGCAGCCCACCGACGTGATCACGATCGGCGGTCCGATCCGCGGTGCGTCGGCCGTGGTCCTGGACGCGCGGTTGCGGCCGGTGCCGGTCGGCGTAGCGGGGGAGCTGTACCTTTCGGGTGCTCAGCTGTCGCGCGGGTACCTGAATCGGCCTGCGGCGACGGCGGGCGCGTTCGTGGCGAATCCATACGGTGAACCGGGTTCGCGGATGTATCGCACTGGTGACATCGTCCGCTGGACCGCGCAGGGCGCGCTGGAATACATCGGCCGCATCGACTTCCAGGTCAAGATTCGTGGCCAGCGCATCGAACTCGGCGAGATCGACGCCGCGCTGCTCGCGCATCCCAGGGTGGCCTCCGCTGTGACCGTGAGTCGCAGCGGACCCGGCGGGCAACCTACGCTCGCCGCGTACATCGTGCTGGTGCTCGGAACGGTCGTCGAACCGAGCACCGTGCTCGATCATGTCGGCGCCGTATTGCCCGCACACATGGTGCCGTCGACGCTAACGGTGCTCGACCGCATGCCGCTCGCCTCGACCGGCAAGGTGGATCGGAAAGCGCTGCCGGAACCCGTCTTCGAAACCGCCGGAGATGATGCCGTCGCGGCATCGACCGACCTGGAACGCACCATCGCCGCGGTCTTCGCGGACGTACTCGGGATAACGTCGGTCGGCGCGACGACCTCGTTCTTCGCGCTCGGCGGTGATTCCATCATGTCGATCCAGTTGGCGTCCCGACTGAAATCCGCGGGTGTCGTCGTGACAGCTCGGGATATATTCGAGCGCAGGACCGTTCGCGGGTTGGCGCTGGTGGCCGCGGCTTCCGAACGGATGTCGCTCGAGGAGTTGCCCGGGGGCGGTGTGGGCGAAATCCCGTTGACGCCGATCGTGTCCTGGTTCGCCGACCGAGTCGGGGTCGCTGATCGGTTCGCCCAGTCGATGCTGGTGCGGTTGCCGCGTGACGCGCGAGTCGACGACGTGACCTCGACCGTGCAAGCGGTGCTCGAGCGGCACGACATGTTGCGCTCGAGGCTGCGCGAACGACGGCTGGACGTGCTGCCCACAAGCGCCGCCGATGCCGCGGGTTCGGTTCTGACCCGCACATTCCGTGCGCATGAGGCTCCGGGCCGCGACGGTTTCACCGCCGTGGTGGAAGCGGCATTGGCCGAGGCATCCGGCGGTCTCGATCCGGCCGAGGGCCGGATGCTGCAGGTCGTGTGCCTGCTTCCCGAACCGGGCGTCGATGCCGACGCCCGTGCCCTCATCGTGATCCATCACCTGGCTGTCGACGGGGTGTCGTGGCGGATCCTGGTTCCCGACTTCGTGGCTGCCTGGCAACAGATCACGCAGGGGCAACCGGTGGAGTTGCCCGCGCAGGGCACGTCCATGCGTCGATGGGCGCACGCGTTGGCCACCGCTGCCGCGGGTCGCGCTGGTGAGTTCGAGCTGTGGCACCGGATGAGTGCGGCTGCCGATCCGCTGCTCGGCCGTGCGGCATTGGATCCCGCCGTCGACATCCAGTCGACTGTGCGGCATCTGGCGGTGTCCATCCCGACGGAGGTCACCTCGGCGTTGCTCGACGCGGTGCCCGAAGCCGTTCGCGGCGGCGTCGACGATGCGCTGCTGGCCGGTCTGGCCGTGGCGGTGACACGCTGGCGCAGGCGGCGCGGCCTCGCTCACCAGGGCATGAAAGTCCTGCTGGAGGGCCATGGGCGTGAGGAGCAGATTGCCGAGGGAGCAGACGTCTCACGCACCGTGGGTTGGTTCACCAACGCGTATCCGGTTGCGCTCGACCTGAACGGGATCGATGACGCGGACCCGCGCGCGGCGGTGAAGTCTGTGAAAGATCAGCTGCGCGACATCCCGGACAAGGGAATCGGTTACGGCCTGCTGCGCTATCTGAACACCGACACGGCGGACCGGCTCGCAGCGTCGCCCGAGCCGCAAATCAGTTTCAATAACCTCGGCCGCGTCGGCGTCGATCTCACGACCCTGTCGGACGTCGCGTGGATTCCGACCGACGAACCTTTCGACCGACGGGCCGCATTCGATCCGGACATGCCTGCGGCAGCGGTCGTCACGATCGATGTGAATATCGTGGACGCCGAGGCCGGACCTCAGCTGTCGGCGCACGTCGGCTACGCCTCGCGCTTGCTCGACCACGATGACGTGGCCGAACTCGTCGACGAATGGATCGACGCCGTGACCGGGATCGCCACGGCGGCTCGTGCGAACAATGACTGGGGACTCTCCCGAGCAGACGTTCCCCTCGTCGACGTCACGCAGCCTGACCTGGACGCCTTCGCCGACCGGTACGGACCGCTGACCGATGTATGGTCGCTGGCACCGCTCCAGGCGGGGCTGCTGTTCCACGCCGAACTCGCCGCAGGCGAACTCGACGTCTACACAGCGCAATCGGTAGTCGCCCTTGCCGGCGTCGTCGATGAGAACCGGCTCGAGCGGTCTGCGAACGCCTTGCTCGAGCGGTATCCCAACCTGCGGGCCGCCTTCACCCGAACGGCCGACGGCGTTGCTGCGCAGGTTGTTCCCGCCGACACCGCGGTGTGCTGGCGCAAAATCGATCTGACCGACAGCACGATCGAACTGGATGAGCTGATCGCAGCCGAGCGGGCGGTCACCTTCGATCCCGCCGATCCACCGCTGCTGCGGTTCCTGATCGTTGCCATAACGCCGCAAGACTTCCGGCTGGTGCTGACGGCGCACCACCTCCTGCTGGACGGCTGGTCACTGCCGCTGCTGTGGCGTGAGCTGATCGGCTTGTACGCGGTGGACACACAGCCGGAGTTGCTGCCTTCGGGGGCGTCGTACCGCGACTACCTGGCATGGCTGGACCGGCGCGACCGCTCCGTCAGTGTCGAGATGTGGCGGAATGCGCTGCACGCTATCAGCGAGCCCACGCTGGTCGCCGATCCACACACGGCGGCGACCGCGGACATCCCGATCGATCTGGCGATCGTTCTCGATCGTGCCGCGACGGCCGAGTTGGCGGAGTTCGCGCGAGCACGAGCGGTGACGATGGCGACGATCGTGCAGTTCGCCTGGGCGGTGGTGCTGGGTAACCTGCTCGGCGTCGAACGCGTGGCCTTCGGCAGCACGGTCTCCGGACGTCCCGCCGACCTGCCGGGCGTCGAGTCGATGATCGGTCTGTTCATCAACACGATCCCGGTCGCCGCCGACGTGCGCCGGGACATGACCATCGAGAACGCGCTGAATCGGTTGCAGGCCGACAACACCCGCATGCTCGACCACCACTACCTCGAACTGTCGCAGATCATGGCGGCCGCGGGCAGCAACCAACTGTTCGACACCCTGGTCGTCTTCGAGTCGTATCCGGTCGACAGCAGCGGCTTGGGTGATACCGACATCGATGGTATGCGGGTGGTCTCGGCGGAAGGAAGTGACGCCGCGCACTACCCGATCACCGTGCAGGCGCACCACACCGACGAGTTGCACATCAGAATCCGTTACCAGCAGGCCCGCATCGACGAGGTAACGGCGACCGCTCTCGCCGCCCGTGTCGAAACAGTGCTGCGCACGGTCACGAGCAATCCGCGCACGCCTCTTGGCGCAATCGATCTGCTGTCCACGTGCGAGCGGCGCGAGCTGGTGCCCGCTTCAGGTGGCAGCGCGGAGGCGCCGCGCCTGCTGGCAGAGTTGCTATCGGCCAGTGCAGCCGCGAATCCCGCTGCGGCGGCATTGATTTCGGACGAGCGCACGGTATCGTACGGCGAGCTGGACGCCTGGTCGAACCAGGTGGCGCGATACTTGATCGGGTGGGGCGTTGGCCCAGGTGATCAGGTCGCGCTGGTCATGCCGCGGTCGGTGGAGTTCATAGTCGCGCTGTGGGCGGTGACCAAAGCGGGTGCGGGGTTCGTGCCGGTCGATACTCGGAATCCGGCCGAGCGGGTCGCGCTCATGATGGCCGACTCCACTGTGCAGGTGGCGGTGACGGTCTCGGCATCGCGGGACCTGCTTCCCCGTGCGGTGCGCCTGCTGGTTCTCGATGATCCGGACACCGCTGAGTCGATCGCCTCGCGATCGGCAGCCGCCGTGACCGACGCGGAATGCGTGCGTACCCCGCACGTCCGGGATGTGGCATACGTGATCTACACCTCGGGGTCGACGGGGACACCGAAGGGGGTCGCGATCACCCACGAGGGGCTGGCGAATTTCGCAGCAGTGCAGCGTGACCGCTTCGGTGCGGACAGTGCGTCACGAGTGCTGCACGCCGCCGCTCCCGGCTTCGACGTGTTAGTGCTCGAGGTGCTGCTGGCACACGCCAACGGTGGTGTGCTGGTGGTGGCGCCGCCGGAGCTGTTCGCGGGCGAAGCGCTGGGGGAACTGATTCGGGCGCAGCGGGTTTCGCACGCGTTCCTGACACCGAGCGTGCTGGCGACGATGTCGCCCGCCGGACTGGAATCATTGCGGGTGCTGGCGGCCGGTGGTGAGGCGGTGTCGCCGGAAACGGTCGCGATGTGGGCGCCGGGCCGGCTTCTGTTGAACGGATACGGTCCGACCGAAACCACGATCCTGGCCGGCATCAGCGAGTTGTACCCCGGTGACGTGGTGACGATCGGCCATCCGATCCGTGGTGTCGAGGCCGTTGTGCTGGATGAGTGGTTGCTGCCGGTTCCGGCCGGGGTAGCGGGGGAGTTGTACCTCGCGGGCGTGCAACTGGCACGCGGATACGTGAACCGGCCTGTGACAACAGCGGTGGCGTTCGTGCCGAACCCGTTCGGTGCGGCAGGCTCGCGCATGTACCGCACCGGCGACCTGGCCCGTTGGACACCGGAACACACCCTGGAATACCTCGGCCGCCGCGATTTCCAGGTCAAGATTCGCGGTCAACGCATCGAACTCGGTGAGATCGAATCCGTCCTGGCCGGGCATCCCGGGATCGAACATGCGGTCGTGGCGCTGCGGAAGGACGAACGTGGCATCGACCGACTCGTCGGCTACTTCGTCAGCGTCGAGGATGTAGATCCGAACGATGTTCGGACCGCCGCACGGTTGCGACTGCCTGCGCACATGGTGCCCGACGTGTTCATGACGCTCGCCGAATTGCCCCTCACCACCACCGGCAAACTCGACCGCCGGGCGCTTCCCGTGCCGGAGTTCTCGGACGGTCGGTGGATCGCCCCGCACACCGACGCGGAGCGGCACATCGCGGAAGTGTTCGGGAACGTCTTGGGCATCGAAAGAATTGGGGCAACGGACAGCTTCTTCGACCTCGGTGGCAATTCGCTGTCGGCAACGCGGGTGACTGCCCAGCTGAGCGCGGCACTCGGAGTGAGCATCGGCGTCCGGGACCTGTTCGAAGCATCGACAGTCGCCGAGCTCGCCGCGCGTCTGGCTACTTTCGACCGGAACATCCAGGTGCGGCTGGCACCGCGAACTCGGCCTGCTCTTGTGCCGCTTTCGCCGGCGCAGCAGCGGATGTGGTTCCTCAATCAGTTCGATACCTCGGTCGGCGCGTACAACATCCCGCTGGCGATTCGGCTGAAGGGCGAGCTCGACATCGACGCGCTGCGACACGCGTGCGAACTGGTCATCGACCGGCACGAGTCGCTCCGCACCAAGTTCCCGATGATCGACGGAACGCCTCATCAGGTCGTTGTCGCCGTCGAGGAGGTCGCGCCCGTACTGACTCCGGTCAGGGTCGACGAAGAGCATGTGATGGAGCGGGCGGCCGCCGCGGTCTCGGCGAGCTTCGATGTGACACAGGCGCCTCCGTTGCGCGCCGAGCTGTTCGCCCTCGATGCCCGGGATCACGTTTTGGTGATCACTGTGCATCACATCTGTGCCGACGGACAGTCGATGATGCCGCTCGCGCGGGATGTGGCAGCGGCATACCAGGCGAGTAGGCAAGGGACAGAGCCGATGTGGCCGGTCCTTCCGGTCCAGTACGCGGACTACTCGTTGTGGCGGCGTGAGGTGCTCGGCGATGAGCACGATCCCGACTCGGTAATGTCCGGACAGTTGCGATTCTGGAAGGACACACTCGGCGGGCTGGCCGAGTTGCTCGAGTTGCCGACCGACCTGCCCCGACCGCCGGTTGCGTCCATGCGCGGCCGCGCAGTCGATTTCGAGATTTCCGCCCAGTTGCGGGCGCGGATCGAGGCGGTTGCGCGCGAGGCGAACGCTACGGTCTTCATGGTCCTGCACGCCGCATTGACCGTCCTGCTGTCAAGGCTGGCAGGCGTCGACGACGTCGCGATAGGCACACCGGTGGCCGGCCGTGGGGAGCGCGAACTCGACGATCTGATCGGCATGTTCGTCAATACGCTCGTGTTGCGGTCGCGGGTGTTGCCGCATCAGCCGTTCGCCGAATTGCTGGCCGCGACGCGCGAGACGGACCTGGCCGCGTTCGCACATGCGGATGTGCCCTTCGAACAGGTCGTGGAGGCGCTGAATCCGCCCCGGTCCACCGCGCATCTTCCGGTGTACCAGGTGACGCTGGACGTCCAGAATCTGAGCAAAGCCGCGTTGCAGTTGCCTGGGCTCACCGTCGAGCCGCTCGAGAACGGCTTCGATCAGGCGCAGGCGGACCTGAGCGTCAAGCTTGTCGAGCGGTTCAGTGACCAGGGGCATCCGGCCGGCATGGTGGGCCGACTGACCTTCGCCACCGACCTCTTCGTCGAGGAGACGATGACTCGGTTCGCGCAAGCGTACGTGCGGATTCTGGAGGAGGTGACCGCGAATCCGGAATCCGTTGTCGGCGATATCGACATCGTGGATCCGGTGCAGCGGCGCGCATTGCTGGACGCGGCCGGGGACGACGGCGTCGCGGTCGCGGACGTGACGCTCGCGGAGCTGTTCACCGCCAGGGCCGTCACACAGCCTGATGCGGTTGCGGTGACCGATGGTGAGTCGCAGCTGACCTACGCGGAGCTGGATCGGTGTTCCGCCCTGGTGGCTGCTCGGCTGAGCGAGCACGGTGTGGGACCGGAATCGCTGGTGGCACTGGCGTTGTCGCGGTCGATCGAACTGATCGTCGGTCTGCTCGGAGTTATCCGAGCGGGCGCGGGGTATCTGCCGCTGGATGTGGCGTATCCGCCGGAGCGATTGCGGTTCATCCTCGACGACGCAAGCCCGACAGCCGTGTTGACGTCGGCCGACTTGGTATCGGCGGTACCGGAGTACGCGGCGCCGGTGGTGCTCGTCGAGGATTGCGTGGACGCCGTCGCGGGCAGTTCCGGTCCGGTGGTCTCGGGCGTGCGACCGGACAATGTTGCCTACGTGATCTACACCTCGGGCTCGACGGGCCGCCCCAAGGGGGTGACGGTCAGCCATCGGGAAGTGGTCACATTGTTCACCAACGCGGCCGAACGATTCGACGTCGGCCCCGACGACGTGTGGACGATGTTCCATTCGTACGCCTTCGATTTCACGGTGTGGGAAATCTGGGGCGCACTGCTGTCTGGTGGCAGGCTGGTCGTTGTCGGCCACGACACCTCCAGGTCGCCGGAGGCGTTCGTGGACGTCGTGGCGCGGGAGCGCGTGACGATGTTGAGCCAGACCCCGTCGGCGTTCTACGGGTTCGTCGATGCAGAGCGCGAGTATCGGGAATCCGGTTGTCCTGCTGGTGATCTCGCCTTGCGATATGTCGTTTTCGGTGGTGAGGCGTTGGATGCGTCGCGGTTGACCGGCTGGTTTACCGCGCACGAGTCGGGATCGCCGCGATTGGTGAACATGTACGGGATCACCGAGACGACTGTGCATGTGACGTTCTCCGAGATCGATCATGCGGGCGTGGCCCAGATCGGATCGCCGCTACCGGGGTTGCAGGTGTATGTGCTCGATGACCGGCTGCACCCGGCGCCGATCGGTGTCGCCGGGGAGATCTATGTGGCCGGTGGGCAACTCTCGCGTGGCTACCTGGGAGCTCCGGCGTTGACGGCGGGCCGATTCGTGGCGAACCCGTTCGATCCGGCCGGCGCCCGGTTGTATCGGTCAGGAGATGTCGGCCGGTGGCGGAAATCCGCGCGCGGGCTGGAGTTGGTGTACGTCGGCCGGGCCGACGCACAGGTGCAGTTGCGCGGTTTCCGGATCGAGATGGGTGAAGTCGAGTCGGCGCTGCTCCGGCATCCGCGCGTGACACGGGCCGCGGTGGCAGTGCATCGCCACGATCGTGGCGTGGATCAGCTGATCGGTTATGTCGTGGGCGTCGATGGGCAGCAGATCGATCCGGGCGAGGTCCGGGAGACCGCTGCTCAGGTGTTGACGAGCTACATGGTGCCGTCGGCGATCATGGTATTGCCCGATCTGCCGTTGACGGTCAACGGCAAGCTCGATCGAAAGGCACTGCCTGCTCCCGATTTCGACGTATCAGCACACGAGTTCGTCGCGCCGCGGACCCGTACGGAAAAGGTGATCAGCGATGTTTACGCGCAGGTCCTGGGAGTCCAGCGCGTCGGGGCATCAGACGGGTTCTTCGATTTGGGCGGCAATTCGCTGCTGGCTACGATGGTGGTGACCGAGCTGCGTGCTCGGGGTGTGATCATCGCATTGCCGTGGATGTTCGACGATGCGACGCCGAAGGCGCTGGCGGCCAAAGCCGACCACGCGGATGGCGTCTCCGGGCTGCAAGTGTTGCTTCCGTTGCGTGCGAGCGGCCCGATGCCTCCGATATTCGGTGTGCACCCCGCAGGCGGGTTGGCGTGGTTCTATGGCGGCGTGGTCGAACATCTGAACAAGGATCGGCCGATCTATGGCTTGCAGGACCCCCACGTCGTAGCGGGCGAACCACGTGCGGATTCCGTGGACGAACTGGCCGAACGCTATGCGGCCGAGATTCGCCGAGTACAGCCGACCGGGCCGTATCACCTGCTCGGATGGTCGTTGGGCGGTGCAATCGCGCATGCCATGGCGATACTGCTCCAGCGCGATGGTGAGCAGGTCGGCATGCTGGCCATGATGGACAGCGCCGGTGGCTCATCGGAGTCGCTGGTCGCCTCGACGATCACCACTGCGGACGACGCTGCGCCGGGACAACTGATGGCCGACCTGCTCGGCGGCTGGCGGGAGCTGTTCGACCTCGGCGACGAGGTGGAAGTAGACACCCACGAGCAAGCGTGGGCCGTCATTCGTGACCAAGTGACCGGAACCGGACTGTTCACCGCCGAACAGACCGATCGGGTGATGGCGAGCTTCGAGACCGCGAGCGGCATCGCCGACGCTTATCGGCCGGCAGTCTTCGACGGAGACCTGGTTTTCTTCACCGCAGGAAAAGACCGCGTCGACCACGACGCTGTCGCACAGACGTGGCGACCATATATCACAGGCGACATTCACAACACGGTCATCGACGCACGTCACCTCGAGTTGACCCACCCGTATGCGCTGGCCATCATCGGCCCGATTCTCGAAAGGTTCATGAACGAATGCAGCTTAGATTCAACCTGTCAACGCAACGCACTCGGCGGCCGTGCGATAGCCGAGCCACTTGCGTGGCCGATTGTTGAGGCGGTCGGCGATCGCATTGGGGTCGGCCTGGCTGTAGGTGCCGATGTTGGTGCCCTTCGGTAGGTACTGGGGTAGCGGTTTGTTGATGTTCTCGTTGGTGCCGCGTTGCCATGGGCTGCGCGGTGTCCAGCAAGACATTCAGCTCGCTGGACAGCCACTTGTGGACGCTCACCCACCGGTGGGCTCGCCGCAGCCACCCCGCGAAACCGAAGAAATGGGTCGTAGCCCGCTACTTCGGCAGGTTTCATAGGTTCAGAAACGACCAGGCAACCAAAGCTGGCCGGGCCCCATGGTTGACAGCGTGGCGGAACGCGACGGTGTGGGATTTCCCAGAGGCTCGGGTGACCGGGACGAGGCCGGTTTCGGCGGCGAGTTGGTCGAAGCTGTTGGCGTGCTCCAAGGATCGGACAGACCTCGCCGATGATCTGGGCCAGGTTGAGCCCCCCGACTCGCGGCAGATCGGCCAGCAGTTGAGCGTAGGGATGCCGGTTCACAGCCTCGGCGATCGTTGCGTCGATCTGATCGAGGCCGGCCTGGATCGAGCGCACGAGTGCGGCCTGTGCGCGGACTGTCGCGCGATAACCGGGTTGGGGAGTCGACTGGCCGCAGTTGGTGCCTCCTGCAGCCGGGCCAGCAGCTCGGCGCCGGAACGACGTCCGCTGTAACCGCGACGACGGCAGAACGCCCCGATCCGGCCCGCGGTGAGCGTGGCGGCCGATCCCGGCGGTCGAGTAGCGATCAAGGAAGTCCAGGGCGATCGCCGAATGCAGCCGCGCGAAAATCGCTTTGCCGCCTGGCCAATGCGCATCCAGCAACGCAGCCAACTGGTTGACTGCCCTGACGCGCAGTCGCGTGGTGATCGGCGCGCTGAGGGACCAGTGCCTGCAATTCCACGGGTCGCTGCAAGCGCGGGCAGGCGATGGATGTCGGTGCGCGAGTAGTCGGCCAGTTTGAACGAATCACCCGGATCGTTCTTCGCCCTGGCGGCGCCCATCGTGGCCTGGCGGCATGGAAAGCGTTGGGATGCACCGGGATGATCGGATGCCCGGCCGCCAAAGCCGGTCCACAACCAGCCCTCGGGTGGTTTCGATCGTCACCGGCAGCCGCGCCGGGTCACCATGGCAGGCCAGCCGTTGCATGGCCGTAGCGATTCCGGCCTCGGTGTGTGGCACGGCGAACCGCTCGACTTTGCCTCCGGCATCGTCGATCACGGTCACGTCGTGGGTGAGGGTTCCCCAGTCCCAGCCAGCGAACACCAGCAATCTCCTTCGAGGTAGATGTGCTGCCTCGTCGGAATCGAGGGTCGTCGCCGGAAGCTCATTGATCGGCCCTCTGCGGGGCATGTCCCTGACGCCGGTCGATGGCCCTCGGCCCAGTGGGGCTGGCGGTACTCATGCTGGCCATCGAATGGCATTGCCCCGCTACCAACGTCTGGTCGCCAGCTCACCCGATCCCTCGGTCTCATTGTGCAACTGGGTCGTCAGCCTTCGCAACGAGGACAGCCTCGTCGGAACCGCCCAGACACCGGTCAGCTCCACCATCCACGGACCTACCGCCGAGATCGCCTGGGTCGTGAGGACCCCTGGCAACGCTGAGGAATCGCCACCGAAGCCATCCGTGGACTCATCGCCTGGCTCAGACGCCAACCAGTCCAGACCGTGATCGCCCATATCCACCCCACCCACCAGGCATCGGCCGCCGTTGCCACCGCCGCCGTGCTCAAGCTCACCGACCAATGCCACGACGGAGAGACGCAGTGGCGACTGAAAGTCGAATAGCTCCATCCACAGGTATTGACAATTGTTCGAGCACGAGATCGGTGCCCTGGTGAGTGTTCGCCGCGTCCAGGGGCGCGATCTGATGTCGACGACGCCATGGGGCTGGCAGGTACGCACGAATCTGCCAGCCCCATGGCGATTCCCGAGCGGCCCACCCGGTACTACGTCGACACCAGGATGGCTGTGTCAACCGATACGACGGTGTGGAAGATGACCGGCGAATGTCGGCTCATCTTCGACAACCGGGTCCGAGAATCGGGCATGGTGAAGGACCGGCGAAAACGCCTGTCGGACGAATCGAATCGAGTCTTCTCCTCGCCGAACGGCGGCAGCTTTCATGTGTCACACGCCGGGTGCGGGGCGATACCGGAGTCCGCGCTCTACAGCCACCATTGCGGCCGTAGTCGTCAGAACGGGAAGACCCACTACCGGAAGAGGGTTCGACTTCATACCTTGACGCCGATGCACCGAGCAAACGCATCGAGGCTGCCCACCCGGCGGCGCATGGGTCGAGCCGAGCATCCACGCCCGCGCGTTCCCACTGTTGCGCATAGCCGGCACGTGGTGACTCGCCACGTCGCTGCCGCGGCAG
>NZ_JBKOQN010000005.1:0-358416 GCF_046764895.1 Nocardia sp. CWNU-33
AGCGGTTACCACGGTCGGCAGATGGTGATCGGCCGTCCATGCCGCAACGGAAAGCCCCGTCATCGCACGCCGACTTCGTACCCTCTGGACCCGCGTCGGCGAAACACCGGCGTATGCGCGGGTAACGCCGTCGCTGAAGGTGTGTTCGACTCGGGTAAGGGTCGTGTGGTGCAACCCGTACGCGCCAGCATCCACCGCACATCCTGAGCTGACCTTCCGGAGATCGCCGCGATCGAGATCCTCGCCTAGCGGCGAGCCGTTATCAGCCAGGCGCGCGAGTCGAACCACACGCCGCCGGTTGTGCTGTGCGCGGCCATCACCAGGCGCAGCCGTTCGAGCGCCCGCTCGGCCTCGTCGGCATCGAGCTGCGCGAGCAGATCGCTGGCCATGCGCAACACGAGCACCGCGTCAACAGCGGCGTCGGGGTCCGCACCGTAATAGACGGGCTCGCATACGTCAGTGATGCGTACGTCGGTAAACCCGGCCGTGGTGAGAATGCCGTTCACTGTGGCCGGATCGGCCAGGGAGAACGGGCCGTCACCCGCAATGGGGACTGGCGGGTCACCACCCACGAGTGCGCGGTGTATCGCGGCCACCCACTCTTGTCGACTACTGTCCTGCCAGACCAGTTGCACCAGCCGCGCCCCGGGCAGTAGCGAGCGCCCTATGTTGGTCAATGCCTCGACCGGATCGGCGAAGAACATCGTGCCGAACCGACTGATCCCGAGAGTGAAATGCGCCGGTGGGAACGGATGGACCTGTGCATCCGCCTGCTCGAATCGCACATTGTGGAGTCCCTCGGCTGCGCCGAGTCGGCGAGCACGCGCCACCATAACCGAGGATGCGTCAACGCCGAGTGCGCTGCCCCGGATCGCGAGCCTGGCGGCATCACGGGTGGTCTGCCCGGCGCCGCAACCGATGTCGAGGACGTTGTCGTCGGGTGCCACGTCGATGGCGTCGCGCAGCCGCTGATGATAATGGCGTAGCTCAGCGTCGTAGTCGAACACTCTGTTCGAGTCCGGTCCTACGCGATTCCCACGGTCAACCATGGAGCCATCTTGGCAGCCACACCGCGCCGAGGCGCGGCAACGCCCGCGCGAATGTGTGCACCGAGATCGCGGGTCCGGTTCGGCTGCTCGAGGGGGCATGGATGGACTCGGACATGGAGGGTGGGCCGGTAGATGAGCTCTTGGATGTTGCCGTCGAGCGTCCGGCTCTCGGTGCGGTTGATCGGGTGTGTGGATACAGACGGGAAACCACGGCGAAACTCATCGCCGTTCACTCCTGGAGTCCGCTCGCCCCGTATGCGGCCCAGGACTTGACCGCGGCCAAGCATGGTCGGCAACACGGGCGACATGGCTCTGCTCGACCGGGCAGCGACGACCCGAGCATCGAACGAGGCCGCCGCGGCTGGTGGCGTCGCTTCATATCCTGATTTCGGACACGCCTCTTACCGCACTGAATTCGGCACAATGGGACATTCTGCGCCGCAATCGATCTCGCCGCGCAGACCGCCCGCCCAGCGGCTATTACAGTGCGTTGCTGAGCGCTATCTACCCAAAGTGGATGAACGAGAAGGCCTCTCGAAATCGCTGCAGGGTGGGTAGTTGGCATCGTCGTTGCGGTTGTGCTGCGCACCGTAGGCTTCGGTGCTGCCGATCAGCACGCCAGGGTTGTCAGTTCCCTTGCGCCGGACCACTTCCGGGAATGCTGTTCGGACTTCTTCGCGGACGCCGGTGGAGTGGGCTCGGTGTTCGACCGAGCATTGTGCCTGTAGGGTTCGGTGATCAATCCGGGGAGGACTACCGCATGGCGCAGCTTCAGCATCGGATCGACGAAATGACCGATGACTCGGGATTCCTCGGTCTTGTCGACCCACACGCGTACACGTCGTTCGTGGGCGAAGACTGGACCTTGGAGATGCTGTTCGAGCGCGTCGAATCGGAGATGCGGCAGCGGACGATGCTGCTCTGGGGAACCGGCGGCGAGGAGCAATGGCGGATCGACCTTTCGGATTCGCCGGTAGATCCGCGGCTGCCGATCATCAGGCAAATCGCCGGCCCCATCAGCGTGACGCGCGGTGAGCTGGTCGTCGTCAATTTGGACACGGTCACCATGGCTGCCCAGTTCGCGGACTCCGCCGTGGACGACGACAAGGATATATACGGGTCCAGTATCGAACTCCCGAACGGCGACTACATCTGCACCATCAGTCAACTCACCGATCCCGAAAAGGATCGGACACATGAAGGCCCCGACTTCCACCTCCAGCTGCTAGCTGGACGAACCTCACCATGGTTCGAGGTCGCATGGTCCGAACTGTGACGCTCCGACGGATGGTCCGCAGCTCCGACTCGAGGGGCATGCTCGGCCCGCGCGGTACGCGGCATTACGGTGCGTTCGTTGCACGGTCGAGAGGATTAACGCCGTGAGAGCCGAACTGGCGGCCCATAGCCCGGCGGCGGTGTCGAGGTCGGTCATGTGCGGGTAGGGCGTTTCTTGATGTGGTCGTCCGCGGAGACCGAAAACTCGTGGCCCCCAGAGTTGCCCGCTCGTGATCTCGGTGTCCAGAACAGCGCGGACGATGGTGTGGGCCCCCGCGTGTTTGCCGTGCAGCACAACATTCGCGGGAAGTCCGCGCAGGCGTTGAGCGGTGGTGCGAGCGAACAACGGTGGCCGTGCCGGGGTCAATGTGTCCAGGGCACCGCCGGGGTGGACGACAATGCTGGCGGTGCTCGCGGCACGCGCACGCAAACGGCGATCCAGTTCGAAACCGAACAGCATCTGCGCCAGTTTCGATCGCCCGTAGCTACACTTGGGCCGATAGTCGTGCTCGGACTGCAGATCGGCAAGATCGAGCCGCTCCGTCCGGGCCACGAAGCTACCCACGGTGATCACCCGGCTGTCGGCGACGGCTGTCAGCATCGGCGCCAGGTGAGCGATCAATGCGAAATGCCCGAGATGGTTTGTCGCGAACATCAATTCGTGCCCCTGAGCGCTCACGCGGCGTTCCGGACCCGACAGCATGACCCCGGCATTGAGCACGACCGCGTCCAAGCTGTCGACGCCGAGGGCATCCACCGTCGCAGGCAGAGAGCGCAGATCCGCCAGATCCAAGCGCACCTGACGCAGCCGAGCACCCTCGACACGTGCCCGGATCGCCTGCACCGCCAGGTCGGCCTTGACGGTGTCGCGACAGCCCAGCACCACGGTGGCGCCGCTGGCCGCGAGTTGTTCTGCGGCGAAATACCCCATGCCCGCGTTGGCGCCGGTCACCAGAAACGTCTTCCCGTCGGCACGATGGCCGCTCTGCCAGGTCATGCCATCGACCCTCACACCAAGCTCTTGCACCGCCCTCACACCGCACTGACATGGCAGCGGCGCGCCGGCTCGCAGGGTCCGCTTCGCTGCGCCCATCGACACCTATCCGGTATTCGGGATGGGCGGGCGTTGGGCCTTCGTGATCCGGACCGATGAGTGGTACGCAACTCGCCCACCGGTGTTTCCTGGGTGGGTAGTCGCGGCGTTGCGACTACCCACCAGGCATATTGCAGGTCGGGTTCGCGTGCCGACTGTATGTCCGAAATGACTTGTTGAACACCAACCATTTCCGGCACGTTTGTTGCACCGTGGTCGTTTTGGAAACCGTCAGGGCTGGCTCGTACTCGGGGTCGCACTTCCCAGGCAGCTCAGCGCCTGCATTGCCTCGCGCTCTATTCGGGAAAGATCGCAGAGGATAGTGCCTGCCTGCACGAGGTACTGCTCATCGCCCGATTCGCCAGCTTTCGTGATCAGTGCTGCGGATTCTGTCCACAGAATGGCTGCCTCGGTGTACAGCCAGTGGCCGGTGCGCAGGTGGCTGCTGTCGAGTAGCTCGGTGCATTCGGCGAGGAAGTCGCGGTAGAGGTTGCGGAACAGGGCGCCGCCGGTGCCGGCCTTCTCCATCAAGAGGGCGGCCTGCGGCAGGTCGCGCTGCGGGTGGTCAGTGCGCTGGAGCCATGTGCGTACCAGCTTGCCGGCCCTCTCGATGCCTCGGTAACCGAGGTTGGCGATAGACGGGTTGAGGAATGCGTCGGCGCATGCGGTGATGGCGGGAATGATCTGGCCCTGTGGGGAGGGCGGGTTTCTCGGAGCGGTGAGGGTGAAGGACCGATGCTTGGCGGTCATCGGGCCGCGCGCGGCCCTGGCCTGAGCAAGGCTGGTCAGGCTGGTGGATACCGCTCTGCCTTGCTGGTCGGTGTCCACCAGGTAGGCGTCGTGGTCGTCATAGGCGTACATGGCCACGACATGACCGCCGAAGTGCACCTTCGAACCGAAGTAGTCCAGGTAGTAGCTGTCGAGCTGCAGCCCGACGGGTTGACCGGCATTGATGGGAGCCACGACGTTCTCCCATGCTCTGCGGGGCGAGGTGGTCTCCTGGACCAGGAGTTCCAGCTCGAGTCTGGTGGCCAGGTTTCTGGTGAGGTCGAAAGGCTTGACCCGTCCCCCGAGGAAGGGGAAGCCGATGTTCTTGCTGTCCCAGTAGATGAAGGACAGACCGGAGCCGAGGCCGAAGAGCATGGGCTCGGACAGATCGAGTCCTTGGTGCCGCAGCAGCACCCCGAGAGCTGTCGTTTCGCAGTGCTGCGTATCGCGGGCATCGATGTCCATTACCGTGGTCATGCCGTGCTCTCCTGGACGGGGATGATCAGCCGAGTCATCAGTGCTTCTTGCGGTGCCTCTGTCGGTTCGACGGGATAGGCGCGAGCGAGACGCCCGATGGTGAGAAGTTCGTCTTGCACGCCATCATGGTGGACCCTCCTCCGATGGGAGAGTCCAACGCTGTACCCATTGGCTTCGAGGCCGCCCTACTCTTCTTCGCCGTCGTCATCGCTTGGGACGGCCGGGGCGCGCACGGGCGCAGTCCGCGGCTGGGCCTGCCGGCGACGATGTCGAATTTGGTGAGGATCGACTTGCCGATAGTCGAAGCGCCTTCTCTCGATCACGCGGCTGCGCCGGGGCCTGGAAGGAGATCGACGTCGCCGGCGTGCATCGGCTCGCCGCAGTGAGCGCAGCGCAGGTCGACGCTGCTGATCTCACCGCATGCGTGATGGCGGTAGAGCACCGGCGGACCGGCCGCACCCGCGAGCCACTTGTCTGCCCAGCCGACCATGACCATGAGCATGTCGACGAGTTCGGTGCCCTTCTGTGTGAGGTGGTATTCGTACCGTGGCCGCTGGTCATAGGCCTTTCGCTCGAGTACGCCGTGCTCGACGAGGTGGTTCAACCGCTCGGTCAACACCTTGCGTGAGATGCCGAGGTCGGCCTGGATCTGCTCGAACCGGGTGAGCCCGACCCACACGTCGCGCAGGATCAACGGTGACCACGGCTCGCCGATGACATCGAGGGTGCGCGCGATCGAGCAGGTCATCTCACCGAAGTTCGTACGTTGCATGCCAGCAGTCTAGCAATTGGGGTTCCCTTAGGGAACTTTGACTGCTACGGTTTTGGAGTCTCTTGAGGGAACTTCGGAAGGATTACGGCGATGAGCAAGGTCTTCAGCGCCCACGCAGTCTCGGTCGACGGGTACATCACCGGTCGCGATCCCGGTGCCGGGCGCGGACTCGGCGACGGGGCGACACTGTTCGACTGGTACACCGACGGGGACACATCCAGCGCGGTGTTCGACATGTTCGAACTGAGCGAGCCGAGCGCCCGCGTTTTCGACGCCTTGGCCGGGCGAGTAGGTGCGGTCGTGGCGGGACGCAATACCTACGAGGACTCCGAGCACTTCGGCGGCGGCGGACCGCATCCGACGGCCAGGCTCTTCGTCCTCAGCCACCGCCCCGCACCGGAGATGACCGAGCGGCAGACCCTCGTCACCGGGATCGAGGAGGCAATCGCGGCGGCGCGGAAGGCGGCCGGAGACAAGGACATTGGTCTGATGGGCGGCGGAGTCGTGACCGCGGCGTTGCAGGCCGGGCTCGTCGACGAGGTGATCCTGCACCAGGTGCCGATCCTGCTCGGCGGCGGCCGGCCCTTCTTCCAGTCGCTCCCCGAGCACGTGCACCTGCGTCTCGTCGAAGCCGTCCCGGCGCCGGGTGTCACCCATCTGCACTACGAGGTCCAGCGATGATCCTCGACCCCGCCGTCCGCCGGGTGCTCGATGGCACCCCGCTCGCCCACCTTGCCAGCATCCTCCCCGACGGTGCTCCCCACTCCGTTCCGGTCTGGATCGGCACGCACGGTAACCACATCGCGATCCTCACCGGGCCGGGCTCCCGCAAAGCTCGCAACCTGCGGCGAGACCCGCGGGTCGCGCTCTCTCTGACCCCGGCCGACAACCCATTTCAGCCGGTTATCATCCGAGGCAGGGTCGTCGAGTGGCTCGAGGGCGACGCCGCATGGGCGATTATCGACCGGATCTCGACGAAATACATCGGCGGCCCCTACTCGCGCGCCGAGGTTCGAGTCGTCGCTTTCATCGAGCCCGACCAACAAAGCATCAGCTGAGAAACGGGGATGGTTCGAGCGCATTTCGCTTCAGGGGCGACTCGAGGTTGTGGTCTGATGCCGAGATCATCGACAGGATGCGACTCGGTGTAGGCGCTGGCATCGGCTACTTAAGAGGGCACTGCTCAGTCGACGCGGATCACGATGGCGGTGGCGTTGTCGCTCCCGCCCGCCGTATCGCTGGCAGCCAGAATGTCGCTGACGACGGACTGTGGCCGTGTATCACGACCGAGGAAGGTCCGTAGGTCGTCGTAGTCGACCTGATCGGACACGCCGTCGGTGCACATCAGGTATCGATCGCCCGGTCTCATCGTCACGCTGAGCACATCCGGTTCAGGTGCGCCCCCATGCCCGATGTAACGGGTCAGCTGATACCGCGCCGACGCGGCGTGCGCCGAGTCGAACGGGTACCAGCCGTGCACGGCCCCCAACCACGCCATCGTGTGGTCGGTCGTCAGCAGTTCGAGCAGCCCAGTACGCAACCGGTACACCCGGGAGTCACCGATCTGCACGAGCCAGCAGCCCTGCGGCGCGGCGGCCATGGCAGTCAGCGTGCATCCGGCCAGACTCTGCAATTCGTGGCCGATTCGGCTCACCTGGTCATGAGCCGCCGCCACCGCAGCCCGCAGCGTGTCCGGGGTTGGTTCCGGCGCACGCATGACGTAGTCGACGAAGATATCGACTGCGGTCCGACCCGCGGCCGCACTGCCCGGTCCATCTCCCATGCCGTCGGCAAGCACCGCCAGCAGCGGTCGCTCACGGAGGTAGGTGACATCGAAGTTCGCCGAATAGCGTTTGCTGATATCGCTGCCCACGGCAACGTCGATCAAGGGGCTGCGCACCCGCGAATTCTGGCATATCGAGTCGGCGTAGGTGAGGCGAGGAAGTCGCCGCCCGCAGAGCGTGAGTCCACCCCACCCGAAGGCATTTTCGGACGTTGCCCGATCGTTCCGGAACTCGACGTCGCTCAGCGATTCATCGCACCGGGCGTTATGTCGAGGGCCGCGGCAACCGCCAATTCAATTGTCTTGCACACAAATTCAGCAGAATCGCACGGGGGTGGCCGTAACGGTGAATTCTGACGCCACTTGTCGGTGAATGTTGGCGTCACCGCGGCTCGTGCAGGCCGCAGAGTATCGGTGAAATTTGACGTCACTCAGCCAGGTCGAGATCGTCAGCTTCGGTCGGAGCTGGTGTGCTGGGTCTCAGCCGGCCGCAGAGGTCGGGGGGCGAAGAGGTCATCGAGCGGGCCGGACGCGGCGGGGCGGAGTCCTTCCTCAGCAAACCATTCCCACCGGAAAAGCTGTGCCTGAATCGGTGTGGGAATGCGGCGCAAGGCTCGGGCGATCCTGGCGAAACGGCCACGGCCTTCGAGGATGGACCGGTGCTCAGCCAGTGCACTCATCCGTTGTGCCGCGAACGCTCCGACGTCGATCCGGTGAGTGATGTCCGCGCGAGCGGTGTAACCGTTGCGGATCGCGGTGGCGTCATAGCCGAGCCAGCGGGCCGGAGCGGTCAGCCCCAGGAACAGCTCCCGAGGCAGTGTCGCGTTCAGCACCCGTGTGACGCCGGCCGTTTTCGCGGACAGGGCGCCGACTTCGTGGACCCGGACATGATCGGGGTGACCGTATCCACCGTTGCGGTCATAGCTCAGCAGCACATCCGGGCGTTCTTCCACGAGGATCGATGCCAAGCGTTCAGCGGCCTCATCGACGTCCGCCCGGACGAACATTGTTCGTCCGGGCGGGTTCGGATACAAGATCGGACCGTGTCCGCTGTCCGCGTAGCCGAGGTGTTCGACCCTGGACACGCCGAGAACGTCGGCGCTGGCCTGCAATTCCCGCAGCCGCGGCGCGACGGCACCGTCGAACTGTTCCATGTGTCCGTCGGATGCGACGACGATGACCGTGCGGTGGCCGGCGTGGGCCAGTTTCGCCAGGGTGCCGCCGGTCAGGATGATCTCGTCGTCTGGGTGGGCATGCAGAGCCACGACTGTCGCCATGACGTCAGTATTGCGGCCACGGTGACAGATAGCGTGATCAAATGGCGAATCCTTCGATCCGCCGCACCCGATCCGCCAGCGTGGCCGGCCCGGCATCATCCGATGCTGCGGTGTCGTATTTCGCGGATAGGATGCTGGTCAAGGCACGATTTCCAGTGTCTGTTCAGCAGCAGCGAAGACTGGCTGCTGCGGTGAGGGCAGTTGGGTGGTGGTTCCGGCGGCTTGGTTGCGGGCTGTGCGGGCGAGACGGTAACTGACGGTGCCGGTTTCGATGATCTGCCCGCCGAAGGTGAGCCGGTCGACGATCGCGGCGCAGAGCCGAGGTTCGGAAAAGGTCTTCGACCAGCCGGAGAAGGCTTCGTTGGAAGCGATCGCCACAGAATTCTTTCCTCGCGCTCGGTGAGAACCTCGAACAGCAGCTCGCGACAAGATCCAGCCGCACACCGTGCAGGAACACGCTCAGGTGGACATCCGCCTCGTCCGGCCTCGGAGAACCGTTGGGGCTCACGATGTTTCCGTGTCCATCGCCGCGGAGAGCTGGTCCGAACCGGATTCGGTTTGTCGGCGCGATGTTCAATGGCACCATGACAATCGAGATCACCAAGGCGGCGGACCCCACCTTCGAGTGGCTGGCCGCGCAGGTCGGCGCCGGTGCCCTGTGGCGTCCGGCCGAGCTGCCCGAGCGGTTGGAGCACGCCGAGTCGCGGGCCTTCCTCACCGAGGTGGGGTTTCCTGCGGTGGCGTTGGACGGCGAGTGGTTCGACTCGGCGAACCTGCCGGAGAAGGGCATGTGGGAGGCCGACCCGGACGAGCTGTTCGGCCGCCGCTACCCCGACGACGACTCCCCGCCCGCGAAGTACGCCTATGGTCTGGGCGAGTTCTACGGTGAGATGACCCTGATGCTGGACGGTGAGACCGGCGTGGTCCAGGTCTACGCGCCCAGCGGCTGGGACCACGGCGAGGGCGACCAGGGCGTCGCGTTCACCTCGGTGCGGGAGGCGGCCGGGGCGGTCGCGTTGATGGCGGGGCTCGCCGCGCAGCTGGAGGGTCCCGACTCGGACGAGGTCGCGCGGGAGCTGATCGCCGCGATCCGCGCCCACGAGTGGGCGGAGTCGGCGTATTGGGCCTGGGCGTTGGAGCGCCTTGAAGAGGACTACCTGGACTGAGGAAGGGAACGATCCCGCGCGTCAGGCGATTACGTGATCGGCGGATCGAGGTCGGTTAGTGGTGGGGCAGATTCATTCGTACGTTTTCGAACTGAGCGATAGCCGCGCAACCCAACCGTAGTCGAGGTTCCGTGCGGCCGGTGACCCGCACGTTCCTCGGCTACTCGAGACTGGCGGTAGGACCGGTGCTCGGCGTCGCTCAGCGGTTCATCATCGCCATTCGTCAGCTGCCCCGGTCGGTGTTTCCGCCGAACCACTCAGTGTCGTTGCTGAGGGTTCCAGAAATAGCCGCTCATTGGGCAGCCGTGCCAACCCGGTCGTGTCGCCGGGGATCACGTGCACCGCATCGACGTAGTGGCGTGCTCGGTGGTCTTCGATGATTCGCAAGGCCGCAGTCACACATGCGGCGAAGTCCAGCCGCACACCATGCAGGAACACGCTCAGGTGCACATCCGCCTCGTCCGGCATTGGGGAAGCGTTGGTGCTCAAGGTGTTTCCGTGTCTCGAACGCTGGTGGGAAGTACCGGGATCGCTTCGATCTTGTCGAGGTTGTCGCGCAGCTCGGGCCAGCCGTTCTCGTCGACCGCACAGAGAGTGCCGTCGGACCTGTGGACGATGGGCCGACTGTCGGTGGGGGCGATCGCGAGTTTGTGGGCGGTGTCCTCGTAGAAGACCGCGAGTAGCGCCCGCACGTGAGGGCCGATCTCGCCGGGCGGCAGATGAGGGATCATGTCGCACATCGGTTCACGTCCTCGTCGGGTCGCCGATACGGGTGCGATCAGGCCACGCGATCGCTGGCCTGCCGTCGTTGTCAGGCATGTGACACCGCCCGCACTCGGCCCGGTCCCACGCATGCGCGAACCGATTCGATGACGAGAAGGCCGGAGGGGCGGAAGGTGTCATGTGGTGGTTCGATCCATTGCCTGATGGCTCCGGATTGTGTGGTCGGTGACGGTAATGCCACTGTTCCGCCGTCGCGGATGACAGATACGTTGTGGCGGAACAGATCAGCGAAGAGCGGCACATCGTCGGGTATGTCGGGTCGGATCAAGAAGGTCCATCTGTTCGATCGTGGATGCGACAGGATCGGACCGATACCGGCTCCGCGTCGACTCATGTCGTGTTTGACTGCCTGGCCCAGTGGTGCGGGCATCGTGAGCCCTCCGACGTGGGTGGCTTTCATGATGATGCGGCCCCGGATCGAGGTACTGGGCTTCCGGGTCCTTGCCCCGCAAGAAGAAGCCGCCCGGGAAGCCGCACGCCGTGCAGTGGCGAAGGGGTTCTACAAGTCCCGCCCCGACGGCTCCCGCATTGAGGTCGATCCGCTGGGGCGGTGACAGTCACTCCCGACCGTGTCTCCGAAACGCGAACACGGCCTTGCCCTGTCCAACACGCTCACCACCATCTCGGCCGGCGCCGGAGCGAAGATGTCCACTACCTCGAGCTCCTCACCACACCGATCATGGTCAAGAACGTATGCCCGCCGACCATTCTCGAACTGCCGCAACATTCCCGACGGCCACACATCCGGCCGAGCGCCCTGACAACACAACAGCTGCCCCCGCTCCTCCAGATACTCGCGGACAGCGAGCAGGCAGCTCAGGTAGTCATCATCAACCGATCCGAATGAGACCTGACCCACCAACTCCACCCGCGCCACCGCCGGCTCACCCAGACGAAGCACGACTCGGCCAGAGCACCCCCGCAGAATCAACCGCCGTCAGGTTCACAACCTCCGACATCCAACTCCCATCATCGCCGAGGATCCTACCCACACCGAGTCCTCCACCGAGCCCGCCAAGTGGGGCCAAAAATTGCAGGCGATCATGTGGCTCAGGGCCCCGAGTAGGGCCAAAACTCATCCGTAGACGGGGCCACCGGTCACTAGCCAAAATCACTCAATGATTTGAGCGATTCGACGATACCCAATCACCCAGCTGCGCAAAGAGAACCAGCAACTCCGAGAATCCCTGGCCCTCGCTTACGGACAGCTTCGCGCCGCATGCCAAGCCGATGCCCAAAACAGTGACCTCACTGCCGCCCTGTCGAAGACACCTGTCCACGACACGAATCACCATGTCAACAAAGCGATTCGCGATTCGGAGTCGAGATAACCACGGCCATCGTCGACCGACTCGTCTTCGGCGGCCACGTCATACCAGCACCGACTCCTACCGACTCGCCCACACCCGCGCCGCCAAGGGCCGACTCGAACGTTGCACTGACGCACGCTGTCTTCAACCGAGCTGAATGGTGAATTGTGGCAAGGGAACTGGGGCGAAGTGATGACGAAGAATTGTCAAGCGACGACCGGATAGTTGGCTTGGAAGGCCAGCCTCTGGTCGGCGTCTGCGGCGATCCGATCAAGCTCATCGTCGAGTGCCATGAACACTTGCCAGGACTGCTGACCGCTGGTGGCAGCGAGGCGCTGCACCACCAACTGTTCGAGCTCGGGAACCCGCTTCGCCTTCCAGATCTTGTCAGCGAGGCTGACAAGCAGGTCCTCCAGCCCGACGTCGGCGTCGGTCCACGACCCGTGGGTCCGTGCGAAGCGAGCCGAATCGTCATCGAAGCCCCGCGCCAGGAGAAGTTCATATCCGTCCTGTTCGTGGGCGGACCCTGGGCCTGACAGCTCATCGGGATGGATGGTCTTTCCGATGTCATGAATTGCCGCACCCAACAGCATGACTTCCCGGTCGAACTGCACCGCGCCGTAGTGTTGTTGAACCCAGTCGGCTAATTGCCAGGCCACGTCGTGGACTGCGCGCAGGTGAGCAGCCAGCCGGGGTGGGGCATCGAGGTTCTCGAGGAGAACCTCGACTCGTTCTGGCAACGACCTCAGTGCCGGATGCCCGGAATCAGCCAGGGCTCGCCGCAGCACAACGGAAGTCATCCGAGCCATGGTAATCCCGGCAGCCGGATGTCCATCGGGACAGGACGGACGCTACGACACCCACCGATACGCCGGTCGAGTGATGCCGAAATTCGCGACCAGAAACGGGGCCGCAAGCGGCTCGACCGATGCCTAAATTCGCGATCAACGGACGCCAATTTTCACGACTGAAGCCACCCGGCCGGCGGCACCGAGAAAGGCGATTGTCCTTCGCCAGTTGACCTGACACATTGCCAGCGTGTCTGACGCAAACACGCGGTTTCTGCCACTAACTCTTACGCAGGTTGTTGGTGTTTACCTGCCTGGAGTGGTCGTCGTGGGTCGTGTTGTTGCCGCTGCGAGCGGGGTTGACGAGGGCTGTTGGGTCGAGTTCATCAGCGCGGCCGCTGCACTTTCAGGATTCGCGGGCTGCGATTGCGGCTTGGATTCGTCGTAGCGTGCGCAGGCCTTTCTTCGCGGCGACGCTCACCATGCCGTCGAAGACTGTTGAGCCCCGGTCGTGGGCCATCAGCCGTTCCAGCGTCGGCACGGCACGATCGTCGCCGGTCGAACCGAGCGCGACAGCCGCCCAGTATCGCTGGTCCGGGTCGTCGCGCTCGGCCGCCTCGCACAGCCTCGGGATGATGTCCGGGGCGAATTTGGCCAGCGCGCTGGCGATGTAGCCGATGCGGTAGTAGCGGCGGTTGTCGAGTTCGTCCCATAGGGCAGCCAGGGCTGCATCGCCGCCGATCATGCCGAGGGCTTCGGCGGCACGTTCGCGCGTTCCTGCGATCGAGTCCTGCAGCAGGGGTGTGAGCGCCGGGACGACCGATTCGTCGCCGAGGGTGCCCAGAGCGATCACTGCTTGCTCTCGAGCCATCTGCTGTGGGTGGTCGAGCATCGCGACCAAGCCGGGAGCTGCGTCGCGGAAGCCGAGTGCCGCGCAGCCCATCGCGGCCCATGCCTGGCAGTTGTACCGAGTGTCGGCGAGTGACGCGAGCAGCGGTGCCTTCAGAGTGTCGTCGCCGAAGACCGCCGCCTGGTTCAACGCCCGGCTGTAGAGCGATCGGTGGTAGTCGGGATAGTCGCGGACGAGCGCGCACAGTGTTTCCTTGGCGGATGTGTCGCCGTCAGCGGCCCGCGCGAGCAGGTGCCGCAGATTTTCCTCGCGGGTCTCGAGATCGCCGTCTTTGAGGCGTCGCGCATCGGCTGGGTTCACCGCCCAACGGTACCTGGCGATGGTCTTGTCCCTCCGGGCCACGTTTTGGGTGGTCGGCGCCGCCGGAGATGCACGTGAACCTGGACGGTGACTTGCGTCGGCAGTCTGACAGGAAACCAGCGGTCACGATCTGCCACATACCTGACGTACTGCAGGTCACCGCGCTGGATCTGTGTCACGTCATCCGGCATCGGACAGCAATGTATGCCGTTGGCGCGGTGAGGATTCCATTTAGCCCGACTACGGCGACCTCTACCTTCGAGAGCGGGGCTGCTGGGGGCCGAGGTGATCGAGGCGTTCCACCACCGCGGGTAACTCAGTCGCCGACGTGCACGTGGGCGGCCCACCTGGTCGGCACGGCTGGATAGGCGTTCCGCATGCGGCGCAACGTTTCGGTGAGCGCGGTGGCCGCCTCGGCCGTGTCGGCAGGACGGGTGCCGTGCGCGGTGAGCGCCGCGTAGACCGCCTCGGCGGTCTCGGTACTGTCCGCGGTGTGCCACAGCGTGCCGATGACGCCGCGGAAGCCCGCGAGGTGGAACGCCGACGCCAGGTTCAGCGGCTCGTCCAGCAGTGCCGGGTCGGGGCCCGCGGTGTCGCACGCGGACAGGAACGCGAGCTGTGCCTGGGTGGTGCGCAGGTCGCGCATGAACGAGGGCACGAACATCCCGTCGCTGAGCACCAGTCCGCCCTGGTCGGGGTGCTTGGCCGAGCTGACCGCCCGGCCATGACAGGCGAAGTGGGCGATCGCGTGCTCGTGCAGGCCCTGCTTGATGGCCTCCGGGTCGGCGGCGGAGTCGATGAGCACAGTGGAGCCGGGCAGCAGCCCCGCCACTGCCTCGGCCTCGGCGCGGGCGCTCGGCAGCACGGGCACGCCTTTTCGCTCGCCGACACCGACGACGAGCGCGGTGTGGCGGGCGTGGTGCGGCCGAGGCGTGGTCAACGTGTCGGCGAGCGCGGTCAGCGACGGCGTGTACGAGGAGACGACCCGGTCGAACACGGTCTGTCCCGCACCGTCGCGGTGCCTGCCCGCCGCGTGCAGTGGCAGCTGGGCCGTGATTCCGATCGGGCACCACCACAGCCGCGTCGTCGTGACCCGGTCCAGCACCGGCCCGGCCGTGGTGTCCCACAGCCATTCCAGCACGGCGTGCACGTCCAGCTGGGCCTGCTCGCGTCGGTCGAACGAGCACGCCGGGTCCTTCACGTCGGCGATGGCCGCTCGTAGCCGCCTGACCTGGGCGCGGGCGGTGGTCTCGGTCATCTGCCGTAGCGGCACAGCCTTGACGGGCTGCCAGTAGTCGGCGGGAACCACGAGCGCGGTGCCCGCGGCGCTGACGACCACCGCGGTGTGCCCGGCCGTGCGCGTGCGCAGGACTTCGAGGTTCGGCGGCGCCAGCAGATCCTCGAACCCCGGCACCGCTCGCGCCTCGGCGATCAGCCGGTTCCGCCGCACCGCGAGCTGCCGGATCTGTTCGACGGCCTGTGGTCGCGGGTCCCAGTCTCGGGTGGAGGTCCGGCCGTCGAACTCGACCTCGATGTGGAACTTCACGTCGGCGTACGCGTCGGCATCAGCCAGCTTGCGCTCGACCTCGCTGAGCTCCTCGGCCAGCTGCGGCCGTGTCTCGCGCAGTCGTGCCCAGGCGCGGCGGATACCCCACGCGTCGCCGAACAGCACGCCGCGGCACTGTTCGACCAGCTCCAGCGCCCGGTCGAGCTGGCCCGACCGCACCCCCGCGTCCACCACCCGGTCGGCGAGGCCGTCCAGCTGCCGCACGGCCTCCAGCCTGCGGTACCGCGACAGTGCCCGGCTGACGGTCGCGGGGATGGCGGCAATCACGCGTTCCTGCGCGTCCAGCCACGTCGCCGGGTCGGCCTCGGCGAGCATCGCGGCCTGGGCCTGTTCACAGATCATCTGGTGCTGTGCGCTGGTGGCCGGGTGCGCGGAGACTGCCCGGTAGTGGGTGATCGCAAGCTGGCGCAGTTGGGCGGCACGCGGCTCGTCGAACATGGCGAGCTCACGCGCCGAGCGCGCGAGTGCGATCGCCCGCAACGGCCACCAGTGGTGGGCCTGCGGTGTCTGACCGACGGCTTTCTCCGCGAGCTCGAGCGAGTCCTCCAGCGCGTCGAGGTCGCCGCACTGCCGGTACCGGTGATACAGCACGTCGGCGATGGTGCTCTCGATCCGCGGAACGTCGGGGTGATCGGGACCCACCAGTGCGAGTGCGGCCCGGTAGGCGCGTTCGGCCTCGCGGAACGGTTCCGCGTCCGTCACGTTCGTGTTGACCGCCTGGGTTTGCACGGCACCGGCGTAGTTGTAGAGCACGCCGATCCGGCGTACATCATCCGTCGGGATGGTGGCCACAGCGGACGCACCCGCCTCGACAGCTTTGGTGAACATGCCGTGGTCACCGGCCTCGGCCACCTTCTCGGCCGCCCTGGACAGCGTCGACCAGCGCAACGGGAGGTTCGAGTCGCCGGCTGGGGTCAGCGCGACGGCCTCCTCCGCGACGGTGACGGCCTCCCGGCCCGCCGCGGGGTTGCCGCCGACTTGGAACTGCATGATCAGCGCGGACGCGAGTGTGGAGAGCCGGAGTGCGCGCTGGCCATGGTCTGCGGTCGGCAGGTCCAGCGCGGTGCGGGCGGCGTCGACCGCCTGCTTTGTCTCGTCGTGGGAGCCGGTCCGCATGGCGGCGGTCGTCGCGGAGTTGGCGAGTGCCGTCAGCAGCTCCGCACGGCCTGCGTCGTCCGGTGACGTGGTGAGTAGCGCTTCGGTCACCGTGTCGTAGGCGAGCGCAATCGCATCGGTGTCGCCGCCGATCTCCCAGAGGTCGTTGTGCGTGTGGTAGAGGTCCAGCAGCGCGTCCAGTCTGCCGTCATGGTCCAGCGGCAGCCCGATGGCGAGCACCCACGCCTGATCACGTCGCTGCACGAGCACATCAAGCGTGACCGGCTGCTGCTGCAGGCTCCCGACCAGGTCGTACTGCGTCTGGAGAGCGCGGGGATCGCGATGGCATGTCAGCAGGAACCGCGCTATTTCGGGACCGATCCCGCTGCTTACCTCTTGCTCGAGCTGCCGGAGCTCGGGCACCGTAGCCGTGTTGCCGAAGTCCCGCTCCAACGCGTCGGCGAGGTCACGGCATGCGACCAGCGCACCTGCCAGGTGGATGGGCGCCCCACCGTCCGCGTAGAGATCGAACTGGTACTGGGCGAGCTCGAGCACGACGTCGCGCCAGACCGGGCGTTCCCGCAGCGCCAGCTGGGCAGCGGCCCGGTAGTCGGCGAGGATCTTCCCCGGCCGCCTGCCTGCGTTCACCTGTGCTCGGGCGCGGTCGACCAGCCTGCGGGCGCGTTGCGGATCGTCGCGGGGTGTGCGGGCGATCATCCAGTTCAGCCCGTTGAGGACGATCTCGCGGTAGGCGTCCGTACCGTCGTGCTCGTCGAGCATGAGCAGCAACGTGGCGTGGTCGGCGGTGAGCGCGGCCATCATTCGCTCGTCGTCCAGCGCGTTCATCAACGTCGTGTAGGCGTTCGCGAACAGCGCCAGCGACTCGCGGTCCTGATAGTTCTGGAACTCCTCGCGTGCCTCGTCCAGCGCCCGGTACTGCGGCATCGCGGTGACGCGCGCGACCGTGGGATCACCCGGACTGTCGGCGAGGGCGGCCGCGATCTCCCGGTCGACCAGGCCGGTGAACCCGCTCTGCGCCTGGAACCGGTGCCAGTGTGCTTGGGCGAGGTGCGGCAGCAGGTGCCGAGGGCACTGCTGCGGTGGCGGCAGGCCGGCGGCGAGCAGTGCGCCGACGTCGCCGGTGTACTCGAAATTCTCGACCACCAACCGGACGTCGTCGTACACGCGCAGCCCCAATCCCTTTCAGTCCACGGTAGCGTGATCTGGTTGGCGGAGAAGGAGGTTCGGAGTCGGCATGGCACCAACGACGGGTCCGCGGGTCGAAGTCCTGTGCGCGCAGGCTGGAGAGGCGCTGGCCGAACGCGCTTCCCGCTACGGCGTCGCGAACGTGCTGGCCCGAATCATCGCGGCGGCCGAGCGGGGCGAAGTGGCCGAAGCAGACCTCGACCTGCTTGACAGTGCCTTCGCCCGGCACGGCATCGACAACCTGACGCGGGCGCACCGCGGCTTCGAGCCGTGGAAGGGAGCGCGGGGCGTCGTGGTCACCGCATGGGTGTGCCCCACGAGTGCGTGTACGCGTGCCGCGACCGACGAACGTCCGTTCTGCCGGCTCACCGCGCGGCCGTTCCGCGAGACCAGGATCGACCTGTGAACGCGTTTCTCACCGAGCTCGGCAAGAACCTGGCTACCCGCTGGGCTTCCGCGATCGCGCTGCCCGCCGCGGTGTTCGTGGCCGTTGTGGTTGTGGCGGTCGTGCTCGGGCCCTCTCACGCACTCGATTTCAACCTGTTGCGGACGCGGATGACGGCGGTGTCGACCGGGCCCGCGCTGGTGTGGGCCGCGGCGGCGTTCCTCGCTGCGACCGCCGTGGTGGGGTTGGCGATGACCGCGCTCGGCGGCGTCGTGATCGCCGCGTGGGGAGCGACAGGCACGGGTGCCGGCCGGCCGTTCGTCGCGCTGCGCCACCGCCGTTGGCGGCGTGCGGCGGCGCAGGCGGACGCCGCGGTCAAGGCGGTGCTGGTCGACCGATCGAACCGGCGAGCCAAGAGCAAAGCGCGTCGGGCTGTGCTGCGGCGCGACGCGATCTCCGAGATCGAACCGGCATGCCCAACGTGGGCGGGCGACCGGCTGCGGACCGTGGACGATCGCGTCAGCCGTGGCACGGGACTCGACCTGACCACGACGTGGCCGCGGCTGTGGCTGGTGCTGCCCGACGCGGCGCGGACCGAGGTGACGATGGTCCAGGAACGGTGTGCCTCCGCCGCCCGCACCCCGGTGTGGGGCTTGGCCTATCTGGCAGTCGGTGTGTACTGGTGGCCGGCGCTCGTGTCGGGGGTGTGCGCGTTGCTGGTGTCACGCCGTCGGATCCGCCGTGCGGTGGGGGTATACGCGGACCTCGTGGAGGCCTCGGTCGACTTGTACGCCCGCGACGTCGCCAACCAGCTCGGGTTCGAGCTAACGGGCAGATTGACACCGGCGATCGGCGAGCAGTTGACCGAAGTGCTGCAGAAACGACCTAGCTAGCTTGGGCAGCGGTTCTCATGGCCGCTCGCCGAACCGTTCGCCGACCTGCATTCGGTGTCAACCATTGCCTGGAGAAACGACACCGATCCCAGGTCGACGAAACTCGCTGGTGACAGCTACGGCGTGTCGTCACACACTGACACTCTGGTGACGACTCGCACCCATTGCCGCGGGTGAAATCTTTACTGGCAGAGGTGAAATGTCGAGCGGCGGGGTGAAATCTGGACCGACAACTCACAACAGTCGTCGTGGACCACGGGTGGCCGGTCGCCGCGCGTGGGTTTGTGGCACTGTGGCGTCGTGGGATATCGATACTGGAAGGTAGCTGCGGGGATCAGCGTATGGTGCGTGCTGCTCGTCGGATGCGCGCACGACTCGGCGACTGCGCGCCCGAGCAAGCGGACCACCAGCGCAGCGCCGGAGTCGGCTGCCGGTTCGCCCGATGCCTCGACAGTCCCCATCGCCGACGACCGTGTCGTGGTACTGGATCCTGGTCACAACGGCGGCAATGGCGCGCATCCCGAGGTGATCAATCAGCAGGTCCCGGATGGTCGGGGGAGGACCAAACCGTGCAATACGACGGGGACGTCGGCGAACGACGGGTATACCGAGCACGAGTTCAATTGGGATGTAGCGACATTGGTGCGTGACGCGCTCGTCGCTCGCGGTATCCGCGTCGTGATGACGCGGCCCGACGATGCCGGTGTCGGGCCGTGCATCGGAGAACGTGCCGCCATCGGAAACAGCAGTGGGGCAGCGGCGGTGGTGTCGATTCACGCGGATGGCGCGGCCGCCGGCGCGCACGGTTTCCATGTCGCGTACTCCTCGCCGCCGCTGAATCCAGCCCAAGGTGAACCGTCGATTCGGCTGGCGACGACGTTGCGCGACACCATGGTCGGTTTCGGATTCATCACCTCGACCTACATCGGCTCCGACGGGCTGAACCCTCGCGCGGACCTGGCGGGCCTCAACTTCTCCGAACGCCCGGTGGCGCTGGTGGAGTGTGGAAACATGCGTGATCCCGGTGATGCGGCATTGCTCGAATCACCTGACGGGCGAGCGAAATTCGCCGATGCCATCGCGGCTGCGATCGTCGCCTATCTCGGGTAGTGCCGATGAATCATGGTGGAGTGCAAGCCTTATCGCAGTAGCGCGTCGGCGGCTGCGGCGATAGCGGTGGCGATGCTGCTCAGCGCGGGGGACTCGAGCCTCCACTGCTGCCAGTAGAGCGGGACATCGATATAGGAGTCGCCGTCGATGGGCACCAACCGGCCTGCGGCTTGATCCGCCTGGGTTTGCAGGTCAGGAAGCATGCCCCAGCCGAGCCCACTGCGAACGGCGTCGCCGAAGCCGGTCGAGGAGGGGATGTAGTGGCGGGGCGGGTCGATGGGCTGCCTGCTGCGTCGTCGCATGTGCCGGTCCTGCAGGTCGTCCTTGCGGTCGAAGAGGACGACCGGCGCCACCGCGTAGGTCTTGGCGGTGGCACCGTCACCGAACCAGGTTCGGGCGAAGTCGGAGTTGGCCATCGGCCGGTAGCGCATCGCGCCGAGCCGTTCGACCTTGCAGCCTTGCACCGCCGCCGCGGTGGCGGTGATCGCCGCCATGACCGTCCCGTCGCGCAGCAGCCGGGTGGTGTGTTCCTCGTCTTCGCGGTGGATCTCGAAACACACGCCGGACGATGCTCGGCTCAGCGCGGGCATCACCCAGGTCTCCAACGAATCGGCGTTGACCGCGATCGGCAGCCGAATCGGCCGAGCGATACTGGGCTCCTGGCCGGTGTCGCCCAATTCGCGGGCGGTGTCACCGGCGAGCAGTTCGATCTGCCTGGCCAGCCGTAGCACCGCCAATCCGGATTCGGTGGCGCGCACGGGCTTGGTGCGCTGCAACAGGATGCGACCCGCCGCATCCTCCAGTGCCTTGATCCGCTGGCTGATCGCCGAGGGGGTGACCCGTAGGCTGCGCGCGGCGGCGTCGAAGGTGCCCTCGGTGACGGCCGCGTTGAGGGCACGGAGCTGGTCGAGCTGGAGGTCCATTAAGAAATCGTAAAGGTACGTGAGAATCTTTAGCTGGTCTTGCCTCGATTGCCCGCCTAACGTCGGCGGACGTGACGGCTTCCTCGGCAGCCCTGGCTGCGCTCTCAGGTCTTGGTTTCGGGCTCTCGCTCATCGTGGCGATCGGCGCGCAGAACGCTTTCGTGCTGCGACAAGGGCTGCGCGGGCAACATGTGCTGGCTGTCGTCACGGTGTGTGCGGTGTCGGATGTGGTGCTGATCGCCGCGGGTATCGGCGGCTTCGGGATAGTCGTGACCTCCGTCCCCGCAGTTGTCGAGATCGCACGCTACGGCGGGGCGGTCTTCCTGGCCGGATACGGTGTGCTCGCGGCGCGCCGGGCGCTGTCGAACGGCGCGCTCGCCGCGGCAGCCACCGGCGCCTCGGTCGCCCTCGGTGCCACCATTGCTACCTGTCTGGCGCTGACCTGGCTCAATCCGCATGTCTACCTGGACACCGTGGTGCTGCTCGGTTCCTTCGCCAGCACCTACGCCACCCCGGACCGCTGGTTCCTCGGGGTCGGCGCGATGCTCGGCAGCATTATCTGGTTCACCGCACTCGGCTACGGCGCCCGGCTGCTCGGCCCGCTGTTCGCCCGTCCCGCCGCTTGGCGGGTACTGGATTCTGTCATCGCGTTGGTGATGTGCGGTCTTGCCCTGGGGTTGGTGCTCACCGGTTGATCAGCGCTCGGTCCATGGCGCGCCGAGTGAAGAAGTCGTCCGGCTGCTCGCCTGGCGGGTACTGGGTTCTGTTACCGCGGCGGGTTCAGGCCGGATACAGCTCCTGTAGCTGCCGCTTGTAGATCTTGCCGGAGTCGTCGCGCGGCAGTGCGGCGACGATGCGCAGCGTGGCGGGGATTTTGTAGTCGGCGATCCGTCCGGCCAGCCCGGCACGCACCCGCTCTTCGGTGACGGTCGCGCCGGGCCGGGCGACGACATGGGCGGCGACGGACTCGCCGAGGTCACCGGTGTGCGGAATGCCGAAGACCGCAACGTCTTCGACATCGATGTCGGCCATGATGGCGGCCTCGATTTCGGCAGGGTAGATGTTGACACCGCCGGAGATGATGATTTCGCTGGAACGCCCGGTCAGGTAGAGATAGCCCGCGTCGTCGAGGTAGCCGGTGTCACCGACGGTGAGGTAGCCGGGCACCGCACTCGCCGGGGCATCGGTTCGGTTGAGATAGGTGAAGTCGGGCCAGTAGTCCGCACCGTGGACGAACACCTGCCCGATTTCGCCTGCGGGCAGCGCAGTTCCGTCGTCGGTGGCGACCACGACACCGGACCCGTCGACACCGCGGCCGACGCTGCCGGGATGCGCCAGCCATTCCGCGGCGCTGATCCAGGTGATGGTGCCCGCCTCGGTGCAGCCGTAGAACTCGATCAGAGCATCGCCGAACCAGTCGATCGCCGCCCTTTTCACCGCCGGTGGGCACGGTGCGGCGGAGTGGATGAGATGGGTGAGGCTGGAAATGTCGTAGCGGTCGCGAACCTCGGTGGGCAGCGAAAGCAGCCTGGACAGCATGGTCGGCACCACCTTGGCCTGCGTGATGCGGTGTTCGTCGACGAGTTGCAGGAACCGCTCGGCGTGCCAGCGAGGCATGATCGTGATGTCGGCGCCCATGCGCAGCGCGAGCACGGCGACGGCGTTGGGGCTGGTGTGATACATCGGTCCGGCCACCAGCATTCGGCCGCCGGGGGTGAGACCCATGCGCTGCGCGGTACCGCCCGCTATGGACAGCAGTTGATGTGGCGTCATGCGTTCGCGGAGTACACCTTTCGGTGTTCCGGTGGTACCGGAGGTGTAGATGAGTCCCATCGAATCCGCGATGGCGCCGTCGAGATGGCCGAGCGGTTCCGGATGGTCCCGGATCCAGTCCTCCAGGGTGGCGTGCCGGTGGGTGAGCTGCATTCGGTCGAGCCCGGCTTCGTCGAGGAGTTCGGCAGGCATGGCCACCTCGACGACCACCGGGTCGACGCCGGCCAGGGCAATGGCGTCTTCGACGATGCCGATGAACTCGGTATGCGCGATGATCAGACGGGCTCCGCTGTCGGCGAGTACATGCGCGACCTCGCGGGCCTGCCACCGAGTGTTGATGGGCACGGGATTCGCCCCGCACGTCGCGATGGCCAGCGAGACCTCGAGGAACTCGATGTCGTTGCGCAGCATGACCGCAACGCGGTCGCCGCGCGCGAGGTCGGCGGCGGCGAGAGCTGCCGCGAGCTGTCCGGCCCGCCGATGTGATTCCGCCTGCTCCCTGGTGCGGGCGCCACAGCTGATAGTGGGGATTGGTGAACCGGCCGGAGCATCGTTCATAAACCGCAGTCTGCCATGCGGATTCGGTGCGGCGAGCTGATCACGACCGGTGCCGCCGTGGGGTGGATTCGGGCCGGGTGAGGCCGAAGAATTCGGCGAGCTCGGCACTACATCAGCAACGTGCAGATCGACTTGGCGGGCGACCGCGCGGCGGTTCGGGCGAATGCAGTCCTCGCAATTGTTCCGACATCCACCGTGGACGGCAGGCTGGCCCCGGAACCCCTGTTCTCATCGGGAGGGGCCTACCGATTCGACGCTGTCCGCACACCCGAAGGCTGGCGATTCTCACGTGTGGAAACCGCACCTGTCTGGACCACAGGCACCCTGCCGTCCTGATCTGGTCACCCCGATCCCGGACTCCTGGCCGACGAGTCGGGACAACATCGCCGGCGGCGACGAGTGCCGAGCCACCCCTTTGCTGGCCCTATTTCCTTCGCGCGCAACGGCATTCGGACACACTGCCACCGCATCGCCGGAGCGGGCGAAGACATCGAAGGCGTCCGCGCTGAACTCGCGGAGGATGTCCGCTGTTCGCAGCGTGCCTGCCGTGCCGGACAAGGACACCCGCCGCGGCACGGCGCGTCTGTCCGGAATGCACCAGCGTGTGTGTGCGTCGCCGCTGCGAGTGCCCTCATCGAATGTCGGCTCACGACGAGGTATGCGCCCAGCGGCGTCCGGGTCCGCACAGCTATCGAATGTGGCCGACGAAGCGGCGACCGGCCACCCATCGGTCCTACTAGACTCGCACTCCGGCGGCACAGCCTGCCCGTTCGAGATCGTTGATCCCGCCGATACGGCGGTGCGGTAGCTAGGAGAGTTCACGCAGCCCGACGGGGCACGGGAAGGGGTGGGCCGGATGTGGTATCTGATCGACGTCGCCGAGCCGGATCGGGGAATTCGGTACATGCCGGAGGAGGGCATGGCTCGCGAGCGGTCGCTGCTGCGGGCGATCCGGCCGAGTTCTCTCGCCGTCTTGGCGAACTCGGCTCTCGCGCAGGCGATCGAGTCCAATGAGCAGTGCGCACGTGAAGTTCGTATTCGCGGCGAGCTACATGGTGTGCTGGCGGTGCCGGTGGCAGGTCCGGACGGGAAGCCGATGGCTGTGCAGCTGTGGGCGGGTGCACGGCCCGCTGACCGGGTAGATCCGCCGGGCATCGATGTGTTCGTGTGGGACGACAGGCAGTGGACCTTGATGAGTCACGGTTCCGGTGGCGCGGTGCTTCCCGCCGGTCACGAGTTGCTCCACGGCGCGTGGTTCCTGTCGCGGATCATCGAGTGTGAGGAACGAGACCGGCTGATCACCGCGGCCCTCGACCCGCGGCCGGGCGTCGAATGGCAGGGCCCGATGCGGATGCTGACCGCCGAAGAGGATCGGACCACCCGCGTGTTCGGCTTCTTCCGCTACCACGGACCGCATGCGCTGCGTGGTCTGTTGTTGCAGGTGGAGGCGGAACGGGCGGCGGGCATTGTGCTGCCGACCTATCACAATGACGCAGCCGCCGCCCTGCTCGGCGGCACCACCGCATTGATCGATATCGAGAGCATGCAGATCATCGAATGGCTGACGCCGCCACTGGCCGCAATCGCCTGGCGGCACCATCCCGCCTCGAAGGGTATGGATCCGGCTGATCGCGATGAATTCAATTTGGCCACAACACATCTCATCCACCCTGACGATAGGGAATGCTATCTCGCCGTTATGGCCGAGCTGGCCGCGCACCGCATCGAATACGCGCGCGCAGTGGTGCGATTGCTGACCGTGGATCGTGACTGGCTGCGCGTCGAGCTCTATTGCATTCGGCTGCCGCACGGCCTGCCGCGCTTTCTGGCCTGCCTGATCCGGCCGGTCGGTGCGGAGACGCCGACGGGTGTGGTGTCCGGGTAGTCGGTCGACGGCGCATGGGCGATTCCGGCATATCGGACCGAGTGAGACGGGGGTCACTGAACGGTTGCCGACGGCTCTGTTCGTTCTGTGTTAACGGCGTTACGCTAACCCTGTTAAACCCACGGGCAATCGAACAAGGGGAGTTGCTCATGCTCGTTCGGATCGCGCACGCGGCCACCAGGCACCCGCGCACCATCTTGCTGGCCGCGGCGCTGCTCGCGGTGCTCTGCGGGGTGTTCGGCGCCTCGGCGACCTCGCACATGAAGACGGGCGGCTTCACCTCTGGCGATGCCGAATCGACGCGGGTGGCGCAGCTGATCGCCGACAATTTCGGCGGCGCCCAACCCAATGTCATCCTGCTGGTCAGCACCGACGCGGGCGCCGACAGCCCGGCGGCCCGGGCCACGGGCGCCGGGCTGGTCGACTCCCTGCGCGCCCGCGGTGACGTGATCGGCGTCCAGTCCTACTGGAACACGCCACAACCGCTCGCCGCCGCGCTGCGCAGCAAGGACAACAAGAGCGCACTGGTACTCGGGTACATCACCGGCGACGAGACCGCGGCCCAACAGGTGGCGGGCGATATCGCCGAGCAGCTCACCGGGACCGCCGACGGCGTCACCGTCGATCAGGGCGGACTCAGCTCCGTCTATCACGATGTGAACACCCAGATCACCCACGATCTCGCGGTCGCCGAGGGGGTCGCGATCCCGCTGTCGTTCATCGTGCTGGTGCTCGTCTTCGGCAGCCTGGTCGCCGCGTTGCTGCCGCTGGCCGTCGGCATCTTCGCGATCCTCACCACGCTGGCGATCCTGCGCACGCTGACGGTATTCACCGACGTGTCGATCTTCGCGCTGAACTTGACGACCGCACTCGGACTCGCCCTCGCCATCGATTACAGCCTGTTCATCGTGAGCCGCTACCGCGAGGAACTGGCCAACGGCCTCGCGGTGGAAGCGGCCGTGGTCCGTGCGGTGCAGACCGCAGGGCGCACGGTGCTCTACTCGGCGCTGACCGTCGCGCTGTCGGTGGCGGCGCTCGGTGTGTTCAACCTGTACTTCCTGAAATCCTTTGCCTACGCGGGCGTCGCGGTCGTCGCCGCGGCCGCGGCGGCCTCGATCCTGATCCTGCCCGCCGTCCTGATACTGCTCGGAGAGCGGGTGAACGCGGCCGATATCCGAAAGCCATTGGGACGCCTGCTCGGTCGAGCCCCACGCGCCGATGTCCCGCTGGAGGAGACGTTCTGGTATCGGACGGTGAGCCGGGTGATGCGCCATGCCGCACCGGTCGCCATCGCGATCATCGTGCTGCTGCTCGCTGTCGGGTCCCCATTCCTTTCGGTGAAATTCGGCTACCCGGATGATCGGGTGCTCAATGCCAACGCCGCCGCGACCAGCCGCGAGGTCGGTGACGCACTGCGCAACGACTTCGCCGCCGATGTGGCCGCGAACACCACCATCGTGCTGGACGGCTACCAGGGCAGCCCCGCCGCGCTCGGCGACTATGCCGCCGGATTGTCGAAGGTGGAGGGCGTGGCCGGTGTGCTCTCCGGTGTCGGTGTGTACTCGGGCGGCATGAAGGTGTCGGCGGGCCCGCCGACCATGTCGAACAACACCGGCGCATTCCTCACTGTCGCAACGACGGTCGATCCGTTCACCGCGGCGGGCAAGACCCAACTGGCGCAGCTGCGCGCGGTGCCGAGTCCGGTGCCCGCGCTCTTCGGCGGCGCCGCGGCGACCAATGTCGACGCGCTCGACGCACTGGGCGCTCGGATCCCGCTGGCCGGTGCGTTGATCGTGCTCGCCACCTTCGTCGTCCTGTTCCTGTTCACCGGAAGTGTGCTGCTGCCGCTGAAAGCGCTTGCCCTCAATACACTCTCGCTGACAGCGGCCTTCGGCGCGATGGTCTGGATCTTCCAGGACGGGCACCTGTCGAACCTGCTCGGCAGCTCCCCGACGGGATATCTGGTCCCGACGATGCCGATCCTGATGTTCTGCCTCGCCTTCGGTATGTCCATGGACTATGAGGTATTCCTGTTATCCCGAATCCGCGAGGAATGGCTGGCTTCGGGACGCACCGCCGCCGACAACGTGCGCGCGGTCGCGATCGGCGTCGCGCGCACCGGGCGAATCTTCACCGCCGCCGCGTTGTTGATGGCGATCATCATGGCCGCCATGGTCACCTCGAAGGTGTCGTTCATCCAAATGATGGGCCTGGGGCTTACTTTGACGGTGCTCGCGGACGCGACACTGATCCGCGGTCTGCTCGCGCCCGCGCTGATGCGGCTGCTGGGCACTGCGAACTGGTGGGCGCCGGCTCCGTTGGCTCGGCTGCACGCCAAGATCGGGTTGAGCGAAGAGCCCGCCGTCCCCGCGTCCGACGAGCACACACTGGCCGGTCGTCGATGACCTTTGCGCGCAGACAACGTTCGGCCCGCGGCTCCGGACAGCAGCTGCGTGCCGAAATCCTCAGTGCCGCCAAGGAATTGCTGGCCCGCACCGGCAGCGTCGAAGCGGTGTCGATCCGTGAAATCAGCAAAATGGTGGGTGTCAGCGCGCCCTCGATCTACCGGCATTTCGCGGACAAGGATCAGCTCATCGAGGCGGTGGTCGCGCAGGTCTTCGAGGACCTCGAGGCGGTGATGCGCGCCGTAGGCGACCCCGCGGCCTCACCGATGGAACGCCTGCGTCAACAGGGCCTGGCCTACGTCCGGTTCGCCATCGAACACCCCGAGCAATACCGGCTGGCCACCACCCCCGGTCAGACCGCAGGTGCGGTCGATCAGGTGCTCGGCAGCGGCGCCTTTACGCATTTCGCCGCCGCGGTGAGCGAGTGCATGGCCGCCGGACTGTTCGAACCGGCCGACCCCATCCCCGTGGTACTGGAACTGTGGGCGAGCGCGCACGGCATCGCCTCGCTGCTGATTGCCAAACCGTATCTGCCGTGGGGTGATCTGGAAGCCGTCGCGGATCGAGTGATGCGCGCGGCCTGCGCCGGTCGCGTCGTGATCGACAACGTGCTCGGCGACGACGCGACACCGGAAGACCTCAGCCGGTGGGTGATCGAACAGCGCCAACACCGCTGAGCGCACGGTCAGTCGACAGCCGCAGGCACCCGCCCCGACGCGATCGCCGCAACGAGGGCTCGATGGTCGGCGATCGTCTGGTCGGCGTAGGCGAGCGCGAATTCACCCATGGCACGGTCGAAGGCGTCTCCGGCGCCGAGATAGGCGGCGATGGCAATGCGCTCGCCGGAGCGAGCGTGGGCGCGGGCCAGGGTGAGCCCGCACAATGCCGAGTACTGGCGCAACGTTGTCCGGGACATATTCTCGATCACCGCGGAGCCTTTCATATCCCGCAGCTGCCGCACGTAATAGTGGCGTTCGTCGGATCCGGTGGCCCAGCCGAGGAAGATATCGCTCGCGGCCTGGATCAGCCGCTGTCCGTTGACGACTCGGTGTCCATGGTGGCGGAACTTGCTGGGTGTGGTGTGCGGTGCGAGCACCGAGGCCTGGGCCTCCTTCACCTGAAGGAACAGTGGATGGCCGCTCTGGCGGCCGGCCAGCAGCGCGATGAAGCAGCGGGTTCCGACGCTGCCCACCCCGACCACTTTGCGTGCGATGTCCAGCAGGCGGTGTCGTTCCAGCAGCACCCGGCGCTCTTCGGCGAGCGTCCGGCGGTAGTCGGCCAATACCTGGTCGAGCGCGAGCGAGTCCACCTGCTCGATCGGTGTGAGCAGCGGTGGGCGGTTTCGGATACGCGGCATGCCGTCGGGACCGGCCTCGGTCAGTTTGCCGAGTGCCTGCAGGCTGGTATTGGACTTGGCCTGGGCGAGTACCTTCTCGACGCCCTTGCGGTGCGTGGGTTTGGTCACCAGCGCCGCCACCTCTTCGGCGTCGACCTGCTCATACCAGACGCTCAGCTCGTCGAGACCGGACAGATGATTCATGGACTCGCGATAGGAGCGGGCGGCGGCCTCGGCCGACCGGCGCGCGTCCGCGTCGTCGCCGCCGTTGCCGCGCACGGCCACCGCGATGCTCGCGACGAGCCGTTTGACGTCCCACTCGAAGGGGCCGGGCAGGGTTTCGTCGAAGTCGTTGAGGTCGAACACGAGCGAGCGTTCCGGCGAGGCGAACAGCCCGAAATTGGACAGGTGCGCGTCACCGCAGAGTTGTACGGTCAGACCGGTATTCGGCGAGCCGGCGAGGTCGGCGGCCATGATCGCCGGCGCGCCGCGCAGGAATGGAAACTGTGCTGCCGCCATCCGGGCGTAGCGGAGGGGGACCAGCTCTGGCACCCGGGTGGCGGCCTGTCGCTCGAGCACCGAAATCGGGTCGGCGCGGTCCGGGGCAGCCGCCCAGCTGCCGAGCGCGGAACGGGGGACCCGCCGCCGGGTCGCACGGCCCATGTCCGCAGCGGCCTGCGCGGTCATCGCGATGGTGTGGTCCGCCATCCGCTCAGTCTTGCCCGCCGGTCCGGCTACGACAACCATCCGGCAATCAGCTGGCGCGTCGCAGCCCCGTGCGTGCCCGGACCGCCGGACACGCACGGCGCAGCGTGACCTGTGTCAGAGCCTGCTCACTGCTGGGCGGGGACGATCGGTGTGCTGCCACCGGGGCCCGGTGCGGGGGGAACCAGGGCGCCGGCCGGTGTATTCCCGCTCGGCGCGGGCTTCGCGGGCGGGGGTGCGAGCATGTGTAACGGCAACGGCGGTGCCTGGGGCGCCGGGCCGCGCGCGGGCGGCGGACCGGCGTTTTCGCATGCGGTGGCCTGACTTTCGCTGCACGCCGCCGGACCGATCGGAACGATCGGTTCGGCAGCGGCGGTCGCCGCGGCGAAAACAAGCGTGACCGATGCCCCCGCAGGCACGATCCACGAGCGCCACCCGCTCGATCGAATCACAGCCATATCGGGTCACCGTAGACCGCGACCGAATTGTCGGCCGTCGCCGTGGATATCGAGACGATCGCGAAGGAGCGCAGGCTGACCGCACCGGCACACGCATCGATCTTGATCTGCACCTGGTCGACCGAGATCGAACCATGTGCTCCGGCAAGCGTTTTCGTGCCGAGCGTGATGCTGCTGATGGTGCCCGGCTTGATCGTCGCCGAGATATTCGGCAGGACGAGTGCGCTGCCGCCGACCGCGAGGCCGGGTTGCGGGACGATGGTCACCATCGCGTTCGGGCCGATCGCGGCCGAGAGTCCCATCGACAGGCCATTTGTCACATCCGCCTGGCATCCGATCTGGTATCCCAGCTGCACCGTCCCCGAATTCACCGCGGTCCGGCCTTCGCCGCTGATGTCGGCGGCTGCCGACAAGCTGACGAAACCCTCACGGGTAAACGGCGTTGCTGCCAGATTGGGGATGTGTTGAACGTCTTCCGCAGTCTTGCTGACCTGCAGATCCCAGCCGTCTTCGGTGCTGATGGAGCGGGATTTGTCCGCTAGTTGATCGGCGGTGGCGGTGGCGGCAGTCATGCCGAATGCCGCTACCGCAGCGACGCTCAGCATCGCTATGGTCGAGCCCTTCAATGAAAATCCTTAACGCTAGTCCCAGTCCGGCGCTATAGTACGGGCTCGACCCCGCAGCGCGGCATCGGACGAATGCCCCCCATTGCTGGGTAATGGCTGGTTTGACGGTCTTTCGGCAACCAAGTAGTGCTGCGCCCGTCCGTATTCGCGTTGGCGGCGGATTACATAGCGCCCCGGTGCAATTGCGCTCGCGCCGTGTTCGCGATGGATGAGGTAGGCGAACTCCGATGCCTCGAGCATGCCGATTGCCAAGCGGGTGGTATCCCGAATGGTGGTGGTCCACCGGCACGTCCGGTAGTCGGCGACCAGTGCATGGGGATTGCCGCCCGCCGCGCTGCCATCGCGCTCGACCGAGCCGTTCACCGCGAGCAGCGCTCGGACGTTGCCGCCCCACTCCGGTGGCGAATCGTAGAGTTGCACTGCCGAGCCCGGATTGCCTGGATCGTCGGCCTCGCCGATCAAGCAAATGGGGCAACGCCACCGCATGCATCGCTCTGGCGGCGCTACCGGCTTATCGCCGCTCTGGCGAGCAGCTTTCACGCGTGGTAGCGCCGCAGGTACTCAGAAGGTCTTGTGCGGGACGCCGACGGTGAGGCCGCCGTCGATCACGAATTCGGCGCCCGTCGAATACGACGACTCGTCGCTGGCCAGGTAGGTCACCAGGGCGGAGACCTCGGCGGGTTCGGCGGCGCGGCCCATCGGGATCTGCAGGAAGTCGGCGGGAATGCCCTCGGTCATCGGGGTGCGGATCAGGCCGGGATGCACCGAGTTGACTCGAATTCCGTATTGCGCCAATTCGAGTGCGGTGGACTTGGTCAGGCCGCGGACGGCGAACTTGGTCGCGGTGTAGCCGTGCAGGCCGGGGCTGCCGCGCATGCCCTCCACGGAGGAGATATTGATCATCGAGCCACCGCCCGCCTCGATCATGGCAGGGGTGGCGGCCTGCATGCCGAGGAAGGTGCCGGTGAGATTGATGTCGACGATCCGCTGCCATTCGGACAGTTCGAAGTCGACCAGCAGGTTGCCATTGACGATGCCCGCGTTGTTCACCAGAACGTTCAGTGAGCCGAATCGGTCGACCGCTGCGGAGACCGCGTCGCGCCACTGCTGCGGCTCGCGGACATCGAGGTGAACGTAGGCGGCGTTGTCGCCGAGTTCCTTGGCCAGCGCGGCGCCTTCGTCGTCGAGGAGATCGCCCAACACCACGCGCGCGTCCTCGGCCACCAGAGCCTTGGCGTGTGCGGCGCCCATGCCGCGCGCCCCGCCACTGATCAATGCCACCTTGCCGGTCAACCGCGCCATCGCGGCACCTCCGTTTCTCGTCTGTTGCCGAACACGGTCAACCTACTGGAACGCGTTGCAGAAATGTGTCGATCGCGCTGCGTCGACGAGCCTACCGACGGTCGCTCGCGCAGTGTCTCGGGCCGATATTCCGGGTAGAACGTAGGGTGCGGAGTATGAGCGAGCCCACCTCTTTCACCATGGAATCGCTGCGGAAAGCCGCGGGTGCAGAGCTCGGCGTGAGCCGCTGGATCGAGATCGGCCAGGACCGCATCGACGCGTTCGCCGAGGCGACCGAGGATCGGCAATGGATCCACGTCGACCCCGAGCGTGCCGCGACCGGCCCGTTCGGGACGACCGTTGCCCACGGTTATCTCACGCTGTCACTGCTCCCGCCGATCATGGCCGACCTGATGGTCGTCACCGACGCCGCGGCCCGAGTCAACTATGGCCTGAACACCGTGCGGTTCCCGTCGCCGGTGCCCGCGGGGTCGCGCATCCGCGGCCGCGCCCGGATTGTGAGTGTCGAGGAGGTTCGTGGCGGTCTGCAGGCCGTCGTGCGGGTGACGATCGAACGCGAGGGCGGCGACAAGCCCGCATGCGTCGCCGAATACATCGTCCGCGCCCTCGACTGAAGCCGAGATTCCGTCGGGAGCACTGCGCGGTCCTATGGCATCATCAATATGGAACGCGTTCTAATTCTGTTCGGTGAACCGTGCGGAAGGAGGCTCCCGATGTCGAACCCGAACCGCGATGCGGCGACGGCGATGCGACGGTTCGGGCGGCGCACTCGGGTGCCCGATATCGCCGAGGTGCCGGGTGGGCGATTGGTGGACTTGCCGGGGCGCGGGCGGACCTACGTGGTCGACATACCGGGGCCTGCGGGTGCGCCGACGCTGGTTTTGCTGCACGCGACGGCCTGCACCGGATACCTCACCTGGTTTCCCGCGCTCGACGCGCTTGCCGAGCGGTTCCGGGTGATCGTGTTCGACCAGCGCTGGCACGGCCGCGGCATTCGCTCACCGCGGTTCTCGGTCCAGGACTGCGCCGACGATGTCGTCGCGGTGCTCGACGCAGTGGGTGTGCAACGCGCCATCTGCGCGGGATACTCCCTCGGCGGAGTCGTCGGATTGCTTGCCGCGCACCGTCATCCGGATCGAGTGAGCGGTCTGGTGTTGTGTGCGACGCCATATCGGTTCCAGGAGAAGTTGCGCGAGCGTGCGTTTCATCAAACCTTCGGTGCACTCGCGGATGCGTTCGGCCCCTACGCCTTTCAGCGGGCCGAGCTGTATCACGAACGGCTGCCGGAACTGCCGGATCACACCTGGCCGCCCGGCAAACTCGAACGGTGGGCGCTGGCGGAATTCCGCAGCACGAGCGGATGGGCGCTTGCGCAGGTCATCGCGGAGGTCGGTCGATTCGATTCGACCCCATGGCTCGCCGGCCTGAAAATGCCGACAGCTGTTGTCATCACGACCCGGGACCGGGCGATTCCCGTCTATCGCCAGCTGGAGATGGCAACCATGATTCCCGGTGCGACCATTCATTTGGTCAAGGGCGGCCACGCGTCGTGCGTGCTGGCGGCCGACCGCTTCGTGCCGGTACTACTCGACGCGTGCGCCGCGGTTGCCGCCCGAGTGACCTCGAGCAAGGCTGCGACAGGGGAGTGATTGCGCACCGGCCGCGCACGGCTATCGGTCTCGTGCGGGCTTCGGGAAGGCGATTTCGCGCCGGGCGGCGGGCTACAGGCTGCCGGGCGCGGGGAGAGGTGTCGCCGGTTGGCTCGGGCGTCGATGCCCGGTGAGCCTGGTTGGCAGACCCTGTTCGGCGGCGATGGCGAACAGGGCGGTGGTGGATCAGCGCAAGGTGCGTGCCGCGGCGAGTAGTTCGTCGACTACGTCGGGTACGGCGTCGGCGAGCGTCGCGACGTCGGGCACCAGTTCCTTGCAGGCGATGAAGCCGAAATCCAGATCATCGTTGTTGGACAGGACGGTGACCGTGAGCCCGGCGCCGTGGAAGACCGGACCGAACGGATACATGCCGTCCACGCGGACGCCGAGGAAATACAGCGGCATCGGCGGGCCCGGCACATTGGAGACCACCAGGTTGTGCACCACAGGATGGTGTTCGGCCAACTTCAGCGACGAGTAGACGCGGGCGGCGAGCTGAAAAGTGTTCGGCGGGGCGTACTTCGACCAGTCCTGCAGGAAATCGGCGCCGATGAGCTTGTACTCCTCCTTGGCGCCGCGATTGAACTCGGCCACCTGCTGCAGGCGCTCCACCGGATCGGCGATATCGGTGCCGAGGCGCGAGAACAGCGTCGAGACCTTGTTGATGCCCGCGTCGTGGCGGGAGTCTTCGTGCGTCGAGACCGGCACCGAGGCGATCAGCGAACGGTCGGGCAGCTCGTCGTGCTTCTCCAGATAGGTGCGCAGCACTCCGGCGACGATGGTCAGCACCACGTCGTTGACCTTGACCCCGAAGGCGGTCTTGATCTCCTTGATGGCATCGAGTTTCGTCTCGGTGAACGCGACCGCTCGATGTGGGGTGATCGCCCGATTGAACGGTGTCCGCGGTGCAGTCAGCGGTAAAGCCATGCCCGCCTTGTTCTCTCGGCGTCGCTGTACGAATCCGGCCACCATGCCGAGAGTCTTCGGCACCATGCCGACCAGGCCCGCCTTGTTCGGAAAATTGATCAGCCCCTCGGCGGCCAGCTTCCAATCGTTCGGCTTCGGCTCCGGTTGCCATTGCTCGGTCGGTTCGGGTCGCGTTGCCCCGGGTTCCAGATCGCACAGGTGCATCATCATGTTGGCTCCGGTGATGCCGTCCACGGCTGCGTGGTGGTACTTGCAGATCACCGCGATCTTGTCGCCTGCGAAGCCCTCGACCACGTTCATCTGCCACAGCGGACGGTTGCGATCCATCGGCCTGCTCGCGATATCGCCGACCAGTTCGGCCAGCTGTTCGCGCCCGCCGGGGCTCGGAATGCCGATGCGTCGAATGTGGTAGTCCAGGTCGAAATCCGGGTCCTCCACCCAGACCGGATGGTCGAGATTGAAAGGCACCTCGTGCACGCGCCGTCGCATCTGTGGGACCAGCGGTAATCGTCTGCCGAGTTCTGCTTTGAATGTGTCGAACGAGTAGTGCGTGCTCCCTGCGGTGGGATCGAGGATCAGCAGTGCACAGACGTGCAGGTGCTGGGTCCCGGTCTCGAGGTACAGGAAGCTGGCATCCAATCCGGTTAGTCGCTCCATAGCAAAACCCTACTAGAACGCGTTCTAGCGTTCCGGGTAACGGGAGGGAGGTGAGTCGCAGTGGGGGTCTCTATTGTCACGTCGGTCGATGCGGCTGGTGGGCGTGGTATGTCCGGCACGCATTGTGTGTTACCCGTGGTTCCATGTATGTGTATGATCGTTGCTACAGCCACGCAGGAAGGTGTGCAACGAAGCGGTGTGGCTCGTGCGGAAAAGGAGTACCGATGAAGCTACTTCGCCGGGCTGAGCGGCGGCCGGACATCGATCCGGGTGAGGTCGCGCTGCATGCCCGCAATGTGCAATTCGACTGGGCCGACACGCCACTGCACTGGATGCCGGCCGAGCCGATCGCGTCGCATCTGATCAACGCGCTGAATCTGCTGCTGCCCGAGGGCGAGCGCATGTTCTGTGCCGCGTACACCGAGGCGCTGCCATTCGTGAAGGACGAGAAGCTGCGCGAGGCCATGTTGGGCTTCATCGGCCAGGAGTCGATGCACGCGGAAACGCACGACAAGGTGCTGCACGAGGTGCTCGCCGCCAACGGCATCGACCCCGGGCCGTATGTGCGCCAGGCCGAGTTCCTGTTCCGCAAGACGCTGGGCCCGAAGGATGTAGCGGGTATCGCGCAGCGTCAGGTGATGGTGGAACGACTCGCGGTCATCGCGTGTTTGGAACACTTCTTCGCCTACCTCGGTGACTGGGTGCTCAATGCTGATCTGGAGAGGTTCGAGGCCGACCCGCGCGTCGCGGATCTCTTCCGCTGGCATGGTGCCGAAGAGGTAGAACACCGGCATGTCGCGCACGACGTAGCGGTCTACTTCCACGCGGGCTACCTCCGGCGTGCGGCGGTGATGATGATGGTGTTCCCGATCTTCATCACCCTGGTGGTCCGCGGGACCAAATTCATGGTGTATCAGGATCCGGCGCTGCCCGACCTCGGCTACCCACGGTTGATCACACGTGTCTTCGGATCGATGTGGCGAGGCGCGCTGCCCGGAGTGCCGTCGCTGCTGTGGAGCGCGTTGACGACCTTCAAGCCGGGCTACAACCCGGAATCGGTCGGATCTACCGCGCAAGCGGTGGCCTATCTGGCCAAGTCTCCCGCTGCCCGTGCGATCGCCTCGTGAGCGAGCGGAACATGGTTGCCGGGCGTCACGAAACGGTGGCGTCGAGCACGAGTCGGGCGGCGTTGTGAGCTACTTGCCTGCCCCGGGACAACTGCCGGCGGACCTGTTCGGCAAGCGCGATCGCGACCGGGCAGTTCGAGTGCTCGACGTGGTCGCCTCCGCGCGGCTGCGTTGGAGCACGCTGATCAACCGCAAGGATCTCGCGCCGCGGATCGACGACCGCCGTCTGACGCTGGTACTGACCGGCCGACGGATCGAGGCGCACGATCAGGACGTGGTGAGCCTGCGATTGGAAGCGCCGGACGGTCGCGAACTTCCGCCGTGGCGTCCCGGCGCGCACCTGGATCTGGAACTGCCCTCGGGGCGGTTGCGCCAGTACTCACTGTGCGGTGATCCGGCCGATACCCGTGCCTATCGGGTTGCGGTGCGCCGTATTCCGAATGGCGGCGGTGGTTCGATCGAGGTGCACGACGAGCTGCCGGTCGGTTCTCGCGTCATGGTGCGCGGGCCGCGCAACGCGTTTCCGTTCGCGGTGCCCGGCCACGGATCATATGCCGCCCGCCTGCATTTCATTGCGGGCGGCATCGGGATCACGCCGATCCTGCCGATGGCACGACTGGCAATGCGGCTCGGCATCGACTGGTCGATGGTGTATACCGGCCGCAACCGTGACACCATCCCGTTCCTCGACGAGATCGAGACATTCGGTGATCGTGTCACCATCCGCACCGACGACGAACACGGGCTGCCCACTGCCGCAACGCTATTGGCGGGCGTCGACGCCGATACCGCCGTGTATTGTTGCGGCCCGGTGCCGATGATCACCGTCGTCACCGACGCGGTGCGCGAAATGCCGGGCGTGGAGTTGCATTCCGAACGATTCGCACCGCCACCGATCATGGACGGTCAACCCTTCGAAATCGAATTCGCCGCTACCGGTGAGGTCGTCGAGGTGGCGGCGGACCGGTCCGCGCTCGACACCATCCTGGAGAGCCGTCCGGACCGGCCCTACTCGTGCCGCCAGGGCTTCTGCCGCACCTGCAAGGTTCGGGTGCTCTCCGGTGCGCCCGATCATCGCGAAACCGTGCTGACCGCGGCCGATCACGCGGCGGGCGACATGCTCGTCTGCGTCTCGCGGTCGCAGGGCGGGCGATTGGTGCTCGACCTATGAGCGCGCACCCGCGCCACAGCGGCCGCAAGCGACCGGCCGACCGCCGACAGCACGCCGCGGTCATGAGCACGAAACCGGGGAACAAGGAGACACGGCAATGACGACGACCGACATCGGCTCGGCGGTCACCGAGCGCATCGTCCGCAGCGGCGAATTCGACATCGCGGTATACGAATACGGCGATCCGAGCGCGGAAACCATTGTCCTCGTACATGGTTGGCCGGACACCCATCATCTCTGGGACGCGGTCGTGCCGTTGCTCGCCGGACGGTTCCACGTCGTCACCTACGACACCCGCGGTCACGGTCGATCCACCCGCACCCGGCGCACCGAGGACTACCGGCTGGACGCCCTCGCGACCGACTTCTTCGCGGTCGCCGACGGGGTCAGCCCCGACCGGCCGGTACATGTGCTCGCGCACGACTGGGGTTCGGTGCAGGTGTGGGAGGCGGTCTGTGAGCCGCAGGCGGCCGAGCGGGTCGCATCCTTCACCTCGGTGTCAGGTCCCAACCTCGATCACATCGGAAAGTGGATGCGCGACAGGCTTTCCCGGCCGACGCCGCGCAATGTCTGGCAGCCGTTCAGTCAGCTGCTCTCCTCGGCGTACACGTTCTTCTTCATGACACCGGGACTGCCGCGGGCGACCTTCGGGTTGCTCGGCACCGAGCGGCGGTGGCAGCGGGTGGTCTCGATCATGAACGAGACCCCGACCTCGAACATCACACTCGGACCGACCTTCCGCAAGGACATCGTCGACGGTCTGCTCATCTACCGGGCCAATATCGTGCAGCGCATGCTCGCCCCGCGCGAGCGGCATACCGAGGTCCCGGTGCAGCTGATCGTCGCAGGTCGTGATGTCGCCGTCCGGCCGGCGGGCTTCGACGACGAGCCCAAATGGACCTCGAGGCTGTGGCGGCGCGATATCCCGGCCGGGCACTGGATGCCGTTCTCGCACCCCGAGCTGCTCGCCACCGCGACCACCGAGCTCATCGATACGCTCAACGGCGGATCGGTGCCGCGCGGGCTGCGTCGCGCCGAGGTCGGCCGCAGCAAGCGGCCCTTCGAGGACCAGCTGGTTGTCATCACCGGCGGCGGCAGCGGCATCGGCCGCGAGACCGCGCTCGCCTTCGCCCGGCTCGGCGCCGAGATCGTGCTGTCGGACATCAACCTGGTGGCCGCCAAGGAAACCGCGGAGCTGATCGGCGCCGAACACGGCGTTGCGCACGCCTATGAGCTGGACGTGTCGAACGAGTCGGACATGACGGCACATGCGGCGGCCGTGCTCGCGGCGCACGGTGTGCCGGACATCCTGATCAACAATGCCGGAATCGGCCAGGCGGGCGGCTTCTTCGACACCCCGTCGGCGGAATTCGATCGTGTGCTGCGGATCAATCTGGGCGGTGTGGTCAACGGCTGCCGCGCCTTCGGCTCCGCCATGGCCGAGCGTGGGCTCGGCGGGCACATCGTCAACCTGTCCAGCATGGCCGCCTACAGCCCGCAGCAGGGGTTCAGCGCGTACTCCACGAGCAAGTCGGCGGTATTCATGTTCTCCGACTGCCTGCGCGCGGAGTTGGCCGCGAACAATATCTCCGTGCACACCATCTGCCCAGGCGTCGTACACACCAATATCGTTGTCACCACGACCTTCTCGGGTGTCAGCGCCGATGAGGAGAAGCGCAAGCAGGAGCAGTACGACAAGCTCTACCGGATGCGGCGCTACGGGCCGGAGAAGGTCGCCGAGCAGATCGTGTGGGCCGTGGAACGCGACCGCAGCATCGTCCCGGTCACTCCGGAGGCGCGGTTGCAGTACCAGTTCAACAAGTTCGCTCCGGCGATCGTCCGGTTCGTAGCCGCACGGGTGAAGCTCACCTGAGTCTCATCCGGATGACTCCGACGCTCGGCCGAGTTCGGCTTCGATAGCCGCGACTCGCCGGGCGTCGATGCCCCACGGATGGTCGACGCCGACCTTGGCGTCGAGGTCCCAGAGCACGCAGGTTTCGCCGGGCGCGGCGACCATGGACCAGGCGACCACGGTGCGTCCGAGTTGTTCCGCCATCGTGCCGTGCGAGGACTTCTTCGGCGAATTCTCCGGTGGCCCAACGCCGTCCGGATAGTGGTGCAGAAACCGCCCGTAGGCGGTAGCGCAGAACGCGGCGTAGCGCTCGGTGCAGAGAATGAACCCGTGCCATGCCTCGTCGACGGCGTGCGACGGCATTCCGATCACCTGGCCGTCGCGCATCGCGGCACCACAGCAGCGCAACCACTGCCGCAGGCCGGTTTCCACCAGGTCGCGTGGCTGCCACGGGCTGGTCTTGAAGACGGCCTCGGGCAATTCGAGCGCGGCCACGGTGCTGTCGACTTCGTGGAGATCGATTCGACGCCGTAGTCGGTTTCGGAGGCGCAAGAGGACCACAATTCACTGTACGGCTCTTTCGTATTCCGCCGCGATCTTGGTGGTGCGGAAACCATCGGCAGGACAGCGCACAACCGCTGCTCGCCGGTGAAATAATCGGGCTCCGATCCGTGCACGTGGACGGTGCGGGCCGATACCATTTCCGTATGGTGTCGTCGATCGGCCTCGCGCTCGTCGTTTTGTTTGTTTTGGTGGCTGGGGTCGGCGGCATAATCGCGGTCGTCATCCTGGTAATCGTCAAGGCGTCCAGTACGCCGCCACCGCGCCGCCGGCGTCCCGGGCGTGGTTCGCCGTGGATGGCCGGGGGCTCGGGCGGTGGCAGTGATTCCGGCGGGGGCTGCGGTGGCGGAAGTAGTTGTAGTGGCGGCAGCAGCTGTAGCGGTGGAAGTAGCTGCGGCGGCGGCGGAAGTAGCTGCAGTGGCGGCAGCAGTTGCGGGGGCGGGGGCAGCAGCTGTGGCGGCGGTTCCTGACCGATTCCGGCGGCCGCCGGAACTGCTGCGGCCTGACAGTTCAGCGTCGGCGTGACGGCGCGTCCGTGCGACGCTCGACGCGCACTCTCGGCAATCGAGAAGCGTGGCAGCAGTGAGCGGCTCGGAGTCGTGGCCGGTGTCGACCCCGCCGTCGGGTGATTCTGCTCGAAGAGTAATCGGCAGTCGTCGGCTTGACCTGAACAGTGCTTCAGGTTTCATGCTCGTTCACGAACCGATCGAGCAAGAAACGATGGAGGATGTCATGCGGGCCGTGCAGGCAACAGAATTCGGTGGACCGGAAGTACTCGCGGTGCGTGAGGTACCGGAACCGGTGGCCGGGCCGGGTGAGGTGGTCGTCGACGTCTCGGCCGCCGACGTGATGTTCCTCGACACACAGTTGCGCAGCGGTTGGGGCACCGAATTCTTCGAGCTGGAACCGCCATATGTGCCGGGCGGCGCCATCGGCGGGGTGGTCTCGGCGGTCGGTGCGGGCGTCGAGGAATCCTGGCTCGGGAAGCGGGTAGCCACGGCCACCGCGGCCAGTGGCATCGGCGGTGGGCGGCCGATCGGGGGATACGCCGAAAAGGCACTCGCCAAGGCGGACACTCTGGTCGCCGTAGCCGACGGCCTGAGCGTGCTGCAGGCGGTCGCGCTGGCCCACGACGGCAAGACGGCCCTCGCGGTATTCGACAGGGCAGAGATCAAGCCCGGGGAGTGGGTGTTGATCACCGCGGCGGGTGGCGGCTTGGGCACCCTGCTGATCCAATTCGCCCGCGCCGCAGGCGCACACGTGATCGCTGCGGCGCGCGGTGCCGCGAAGCTGGAGCTGGCCACTCGGCTCGGTGCGGAGGTCGTCGTCGATTACTCCGAGCCCGATTGGCAGGCCGCCGCTCGTGCCGCGACCGGTGGGACTGGTGTGAACGTCGTATTGGACGGTGCGGGTGGCGCTTTGGGTGGGGCCGCCGTCCAAGCTGCCGCCGATGGTGGTCGATTCATCGGATACGGCGCTGCCGCAGGTGGATTCGCCGAGGTGGATCAGGCCGATGCTGCGGCCCGCAGCATCAGCGCGCTCGGGCTGTTCGACATCACCGGTGACAGCACCGATTGGCACGCGCTAGCACAGCGCGCCCAGTCCGCGGTGGTGGCGGGCAACGTGGAAGTGGTTATCGGCCAGACCTTTCCGTTGGAGGAGGCCGGTCGTGCGCACACCGCAATCGCCTCTCGCGCCACGGTGGGGCGCACCCTGCTGACGGTGTGAGCTGGGACCGGCGGAGCCTGGGCGACAGCTGGTCTGTGCTTCAGGCCCAGTCGGTTCTTTACAAGGGCAGGCTGGTTCGATCGTCGGCTGGTACATCGCACAGCGGACGGCGGTATTTCATTGTGTGAGCCGACAGGCAGACTCGCAAAGTAGCTGCGGCAGTGAACAACTGGTCGTCAGACTGGCTGCAGACCGGCCGACTGGGCGCTAATGTGCCTGCGTGCAAACTCTGATTGTCGTTGTCGTTGTTGTCGCGGTGCTGGCCCTCGTCACCGCGGTCGTGCAGTTCGCCAGCAGGCTACCGGAGGACGACGGTCGTTGGGACAGCGGCGATTCCGACGAAGACTGGGATGACAGCGAGGACGACTGAGGGCGCTCAGCCGACCGGGGTCAGCACCACGACCGCGATCGGCCGCTTGGTCAACTTCTGATACGCGGTGTACCGCCCCTGATTCACCTTGTCCACGATCTCCCACCGCCGCGCATAATCCGGATCATCCGGCAACGTCGGCCGTGCAACAACCTTCATCTTCCGTCGCCCGACCTGAATTTCGCATTCCGGCTTCGCCTTCAGATTCGTCAACCACCCTGGTGGCCGCGGCGACCCACCATTCGACGCGGTCACCAGATAGTCATCCCCGTCCCGCCCGTACGTCAGCGCCGACGTCCGCTCCTGCCCCGTCTTGCGCCCCACTGTCCGCAACAACAAGGTCGGATTCCCGAACAACACCCGATGCCCCACCACCCCGCCACTGTTCTCATAAACCCACTGATGAACCTTCAGCACATTCTCGAACACACTGGCCACGGCCCGACCCTCCAAATGGTGGTGTTGACGCCCCACCCTAACCACTCCTGGGTATCCGACTGGTGCAAGCCACGCCGCACCCGGTAGCATCCCCCACGCCTGCGGGACACCCGCAGAAGAGGGGCGGTAGCTCAGTCGGTTAGAGCCGTGGACTCATAATCCATTGGTCGTGGGTTCGAGCCCCACCCGCCCCACAAAACCCTGATGAGCAGGGTGGATGGGTGCTGGAGACCTGGCCTGGAATGGCCAGGTCTCCATTTACTCTCCATTTTCGTCCGGGAGCTGAAACGCGTCGAACCGATCCCGGGCGTCAGGGCCTTGGTGGGTTCGTTCGATGTAGTGCCGTCGGGTGACTGCCTCGGTGTTGCCCAGCTGCGCTGCCGCGACGGCGACGTCGGATTGGCCACCGTCCTCGTCCTCCGACAACTGTGTTCCCACGGTCTTGCGGGCGGCGTGCGGGTTCGTGGGGATGTCGGTGACACCGATGCGGTTCAGTGCCCGCAGGAGCTGCTTGCGCACATTGCGTGGGTCGCGCAGTGTGCCGCGTGCAGACGGGAACACGAGGTCGTCTGGATCGTTGGGGAGAAGCGCGCGTCGGGCTTGCAGCCGTGCCACCGCCCAGCCGGGCAGGACAAGACGCCGTTTCCCGTTCGGACCTCCCTTGGGGTGGGGCTGGATGATCATCCCGCCACCACGCAGCCGGACGACGGTGTCCTCGACGAAGACGGTCGGCTTGGCAGCATCGAGGTCGAAGTGCTTCCACTTCAAGGCCATGGCTTCGCCGATGCGGCAGCCGGTGGCGAGTAGGAGGTCTACCAGGTCGGCGATCCCATTGACGCTGGCGAGTTCGTCGTCGCGCAGGCCCATGCGGATGCGCTGAACCTCCTCGACCGACCACGCGACTACGGGTTTGTCCTCGACGATGATGGGCGCGAGGAGTTTGACGATGTTTCCGGGACTGGCGCCGTAACGGTGGGGTTCCCCTGAAGTAGTGGACATCTGAGATAGCGGGACCGATGGTCCCTGGAAGGATGTTCGCCATGCCTCGTCCGCGTCGATCGTATTCGCCTGAATATCGGGTGGAAGCGGCGCATCGAGTGATCGATTCCGGTCGGCCGGTGCGGGAGATCGCCCGTGAGCTGGACGTGCACGAGAACCTGCTGCACAAGTGGGTGCGCGAAGAACGCCGCCGTATGGCCGCGGCCGGCCAGACCGGTGGTCGGGCTCCGGATGATAGTGGTGGCCAGCCACTTTCAGCCGATGAGCGCACGGAATTGGTGCGGCTGCGAGCGAAGGTCGCCGAGCAGGCCAAGGACATCGTGTTCGCGACCGCTTCCGAACTGGTGAGGCCGGAATCCACCACTACGCAGAGCGGGCCCCCTGGATTGTTGCTGGAATCGACGCACTCCTTCGCGCCGATGACCCCGACTACGCCGAAGTGGGCGCCCTGATCAGTGAGGCGCACCGTTTGCTCCGCGATTGTGTCCACAGCTCAACGCCGCTCATCGAGGAATGCGTCGAGCGCTGCTTGGCCTCCGGCGCTTACGGTGCCAAGCTGAGCGGGTCCGGCCATGGCGGTTGCCTGTTCGCGCTGGTCCCATGGGATGCGATCGGCCGCGTACGGGTTGCTGTTGCTGGATTACCGGTCCGTGTGATGGTGTTCACGTCCGGAGCGCTCGGGGTGGCCTTCACTCCAACCGACCACTACGAGGGGAACTGATGCCTGACCGGGATCTGTCCAAGATCATCAAAGCCTACGACGTCCGTGGCCTCGTCGGTACCGACCTCGACGACGACTTCGTCCGACAGGTCGGCGCAGCCTTCGCGCGACTGGTCGGTACCACCGTCGCCATCGTGCACGACATGCGGCCGTCGTCGCAGCCGTTCGCAGCGGCCTTCTCCGAAGGTGTTGTCAGCCAGGGCCAGAACGTGATCAACGTCGGCCTCGGCAGTACGGATCTGGTGTACTACGCAGCCGGGCACCTGGACGTTGCGGGCGCGATGATCACGGCCAGCCACAATCCCGCCCGCTACAACGGCATCAAGCTCTGCCGCCCTGGCGCCACTCCAGTCGGCATGGACACCGGCCTCGGTGAGATACGCCGAATGATCCAGGAGGGCATTCCCGCCTACGACGGACTCGCAGGCGCGGTCACCACGCGCCCGGACCTGGTCAACGGCTACGCGGCCTACCTTCGCGAACTTGTGGACCTGTCGGGCATCCGGCGACTCAAGATCGCGATCGACGCTGCCAACGGTATGGGCGGCCATATGGTGCCGCGCGTCTTCGACGGCCTGCCGGTCGACATTGTTCCGATGTACTTCGAACTCGACGGCACCTTCCCCAACCACGAAGCAAACCCACTCGACCCAGCCAACCTCGTCGATCTCCAAGCCGAAGTCCGGTCCAGCGGCGCGGACATCGGCCTGGCGTTCGACGGCGACGCCGACCGCTGTTTCGTCGTCGACGAAACCGGCTCTCCTGTCGCCCCTTCGGTGATCGTCGCGCTGATCGCGACCCGAGAACTGGCGAAAGCTCCCGGCTCGGCGATCGTCTACAACGTCATCACTTCCCGCGCGGTACCAGAGATCGTCACTGAGCACGGTGGCACGCCCGCACGTACGCGCGTCGGCCACACCTTCATGAAGAGCCTCATGGCCGAGCGTGACGCGGTGTTCGGCGGCGAGCATTCCGGGCACTACTACTTTCGCGACTTCTGGCGAGCGGACACTGGAATGCTCGCAGCGCTGCATGTGCTCGCAGCGCTCGGCACGACAGACAAGCCGCTGTCCGAGCTGGTCTCCGAGTACAGCCGATACGTCGCCTCCGGTGAGATCAACTCTGAAGTGGCCGACGTACCAACAACACTGAACCAGATCGAGCAGCATTTCAACGGCGCACAAACCGATCGGCTCGACGGACTCACCGTGCAGCTCGACGACGGCGCGTGGTTCAATCTACGGCCGTCCAACACCGAGCCACTGTTGCGGCTCAACGTCGAAGCATCTGACGCCGCGACCATGGCTCGAATCCGCGACGACGTCTTGGCACTCGTACGGCAGTGATGACCACTCGCGGCCTATGAATCAGACCCTCTTGCGGGAGTTGATGCCCCGTGACAGCGTGTACGCAGCGGGTTTGCGCGCAGCAACCGCCGATCAGATTGTCCGGGCAAAGACCCAGTGGAGAGTCGCCGTGATGGCCCTCGCTCATCGCCTGCACGCTCTCGAGTTGCTGACGGATTGGATGTATCGATCGGATGGTGTCGAACTGAGCCAGCGCGGTTTCCGTACCGCGGAACCAGGCTCTACGCTGACCCACGAACAATCCCAAGTAATGAGCAAGGTGATCAACGCGCTTTGCTCCGAAGGCATGCAGACACGTGAGATCGCTCGGGCCTTCGGCCTTTCGGTCAACGAGTTGACCACTTACATGTTCGGGCGTGCAATGACCCCCCACGCCGGAGGCGGCCAATCCAGCGGACAGAGCGAGCGCCCGAGTCTCGTAGCGCTTCCCTCCCTACGTCCGGGCCGACCGCGAACGCTGAAGGTCGCGGCGACCGTTCCTCGATCCCCATACAGCTGACTGTTTACTCCTGTGGCCACCTGGCTCCGGGCGACCGCAGGAGCATGGCGTCGACCAACGTCGAGACTTCAGCCCGGTAGCTTCCAGGCGCTGCCTACTGTTCGGATTACCTCCGACCGTCTGGGACGCATAGCTCCGAGAGCAGTGATCAGGGTTTACCTCTCAGTGTGGACGGTCTCGGATGGTTGGCGCAGCGATCGATGTTCTATCTGGTGCGACCGGCGATGAAACCTGTTCAGCATCAATCAGTGTCGAATATCGCTCGACTAATAGCGTTGTACTGAACGCAGTTTCGGATAGTCGCTGTCCAAACATTGGTCATGGCACGTACTCTGCGTGGAGTGCCTCATCGTCACCCGTACTGCTGGCGGGGAGGTATCGAGCCATCCACAAGGTGCTCGGGGTGGGTGGAACCGGTCAGTTTGGGGAGAGAAGGTTCTGAATGTATTCGGCAGAGATCAACCGGAAACAACCGGCGCTGCTGTTGCTTGCGATCGATCAGTCGTACTCGATGCTGGAGCTCTGGGCGGAGACGGGGCAGTCCAAGTCGGCGGCGCTCGCTGCTGCGGTCAACAACCTGCTGGGCAATGCGGTGTTGTTGTGCAGCCGCGGTGATGAGCGGGTGTACGGCTACTTCGAGCTCGGTGTTCTCGGTTACGGGAGCGAGGTGGGGCCGGTCCTGCACGGAAGTGATGCTGGTCATCTTGTTGTGTCTGTTGAACAGGTGGCGGATAACCCGCTGCGGGTGGACACGGTGACGCGGCGGGTGCCTGATGGCGCTGGCGGGGTGGTTTCGGTACAGCAGCAGATGCCGATTTGGGTGGACCCGGCGGCGAACGGCGCGACTCCGATGGTGGCGGCCTTCACTGCGATCGAGCCGGTGGTCGAGTCGTGGTGTGCCGCGCATCCGGAGAGCTTTCCGCCGATCGTCATAAATGTAACTGACGGCATGAGCACCGACGGTGAGCCGCGCGATGTCGTGAACCGTATTCGCGAGCTGGGTACAGATGACGGCCAGGTGCTGGTGTTCAACCTGCATCTGTCCGGGACGCCGAGTCAACCGGTGCGGTTCCCGAATTCTGCTGGAGGGTTGACTGATCCGAATGCGGCGATGCTGTACGAGCTGTCGAGTGAGCTGCCGCCGTCGCTGCTCGACGCGGCCTCCGCGATGGGCTATGCCGTGCAGCCAGGTGCGCGTGGGTTCCTGTACAACGCGGATGCGGCGACCGTGATCGACTTTCTCGATATCGGTACCCGCTCGGTCACGCCAACTGGTCTCGGGGAGCTGACCGAGGGTCGCGACGACGAGTCGGACGATGATGGCCCAGACGGAGAGAATGCTTGATGGCGGTGATCTCGGCCTTGTTGGGGTCGGTTGCCAAAGACGGCCGTGATGACGACGAGAACGAGGATCGCGCTGCCGCCGGGCGGTATCGGTTCGCGGTTGCCGATGGAGCGACAGATGCCGCGCGGCCGGAGGTGTGGGCGGAGATCCTTGTGGCGGCGTTCGTACGGACTTGGCCCACATCAGTGGGTGTGTTCGAAGCCCGAGAACTCGCTAGGCTGCGCGAGCAATGGCGTAGTGCGGTCTACCGTCCAGGGTTACCGTGGCATGCGACGATGAAGCTGGACTGTCGTCCTGCTGCGGCTGCGTTCGTGGGGGTGGAGATCGACGTGCTGCACGGATGCTATGTCGCGACGGCGGTGGGGGATTCCTGTGTCCTGCATGTTCGCCGTGGTGAACTGCTGAGTGCGGGGCCACTCGAGGACTGGCGACAGTTCGGGTCCTATCCTCCACTAGTAAAGGCGACAGCCGGGGACGAGACCTTCCGTACTGCGTTGTGGCGGTGTGAAAGTCGATACCAGCCAGGCGATGTCCTCATCCTTGCCACCGACGCACTCGCGAAGTATTTCCTGCGTCACTACGAGATGAGTGAAAAGCTCGACATCGACGAGTGCCGCGTCGAATCTAATGATGCATTCAGCGAATGGGTCGCGGACGCTCGCCTGCGCCGCGGCCTGGACAATGACGACACGACGATCTGCGTGGTGGCGCTGTGAGACTGCCCTCCCTGCTGCAATATCAACTGGCCGTGCAGAATCCGCACATCGCTTTCGCTCACGATCCCGAATTGTCCACCGGCGCACCGCGAGAGGACCGGTTCGGCATGCCGAAAATCGCCTCGGGCGGTTTCGCGGCGACGTTCGAGATCCGCAACGGTGGACAGCGGTGGGCGGTACGGTGTTTCCACAAGAATGATCGCGGCGACCGGCAACTACCGCAGCGTTACCGCCGCATCGGCGAATTCATCATGGCCAACCCACTTCTGGACTTCTTGGTGCCCGTGCAGTACCAGTCCGATGGAATCATTGTGGGCAGCAATACATTCCCGACCGTGCGGATGCGTTGGGTCGAGGGGACATCGCTAGGAGTATGGCTCGCAGACTGGGTTGATACCGTACATCCCGACCACGGCGAGCTGGAGACCGTCCAGGCCGCGATTCGTTCCGCGGTCAACACGTTGCAGCGGAACAATGTAGCCCACGGGGATTTACAGCACGGGAATATACTGGTCCGGCCCGATCTAGGGATCTGGCTGGTCGACTACGACGGGATGTATCTTCCGGAACTCGCCGAACTCGGCTCGATCGAACAAGGTCACCGCAACTACCAGCATCCCGACCGCGGTAGGCATTACGATCCGGTACTGGACCTGTTTGCTGCCGAGGCGATCGACTTGTCGCTGTCGGCTCTGGCCCGGCAGCCGCATTTGTGGGACACATTCGGCGGAACCGGTGAGAACCTACTGTTCAAAGCCACGGACTTCGCCGATCCCGAGAACTCCCAGGTGTTCGCGGAGCTACTGCGCATCGATGAGTTGGGCGATCGTGTGCGCAGGTTCCGGGACGCCTGTACATCGGGGTACACGGATATCGGCGGTGCGCTACGCGGAGCGCCAGTCGCGGTAACCATCGGACCTCGTCAAGCCGACGCAGGACTGGTCGTTGCCGGTGCTGACGCGGAGGAAATTCGGTCCCTCGAGGGCGCGGTTGTCACTGTGTTCGGAACGGTCGTGTCGACGAAGTTGCTGCAAGATGGATCGATAGCGCTCATCAATCTTGGCGTCTGGCAACAGGGCGATTTCACAATCGTCGGTTTCGATGAGGTTGCTGATGGCCTGTACGACAAATTCGGACGGAGCGGGCAGTACGGCGACTATCTCGCATTGAAGGGCAAGCGGGTCGCAGTCGAGGGCGTTGTCACCCGGTATTTGGGCAAATACTCGGCGAAGATGTGGACACCGCAGATTGTTCTCGAGCATGCCCAGTTCCTGCAGATACTCGATGATGCGCAGTTCGACGAGTATCTGCGCGAATCGCAGCGTCGGCCGGCGGAGGACGAACTATGTGAGTTACCGCCGGTCACAGCGGATTCCGTCCAGTCACCGCAAGTTGGCAGAGACGGAACATCGGTTCCGGCAACGCCTTCGACTTCTCCACCTGCGCAGCCTGCTTCAAAACCACAACGAGAAGTCGACCGTGAATTTGCCCGTAATACGCTGCTGGACAGGCGGTATCGAGACTGGGCGCCCTCTTCGCCACCTGCCGCTCCGCAGGCAAATCGGTCCGCTCCGTCGCAAACGCCGCCAGCCGAGAATCGCCCGCCGCCAGGCCGGTCACGCAACCCACGGGAAAATATCCCGCCGGTCAGGTCCCCAGGAACCTCCATGCCGCCGATCGCGAATCAGCCTCCCCCGGTTCCGCCGCAATACCGGCGGGACTACTTCGCGTTCCGGCTATCGCAACCACCCACGGCATCGGCTCGTCCGCCAATTCGAGGGAACCGGCGTCGCGTGTTCATCCTGATCATGTTGATCGCGGTTGTCGCTGGTCTCGCCCTTGCGTTACTGGCCTAGGCGGTAGCATCATCAGGTCGGCCTCGGGGTGTCGAACAGTGTCCACGCAGGTTGTCTTACCGCGGTGATTCCGTTGTCCGGATCATGGCGTAGCTGCGCGCTGCGCAGCATCAGTCGTAGGTGTCGAGCCGGATCGGCGTCTGGCACCGGACCGCGATCCAGCACATAGGCGGCCTTGCCGCCGTCGTCGCTGTTGACAACCACGTCGGTGCGATAGCCGCAGATGACCTCTCCCAGTACGGCTTTCGCGGTCGGTCCATCAAGCAATTGGAACAGGCGGTGTAGCAACGGATCTGGGGCCGCCCCGATCGTTTGCCCGTACTCGCCCGTGGGTTCGGCCGCCTCGAGCAGGGCACCGGCGACTCGGCGTTCCTGCCAGAGGCTCTTGTCACCAACGACGATCAGATGTGATCGAGCGCGTGTGATGGCGACGTTCCACAGGTTGAGCTGGTTGTCGATCCGATTGATGGAGCGTTTGGGCATGGTGCGGCCGGCGACGAGTGAGAAGATCATGACGTCGCGTTCGCCACCCTGGAATGTGTGGACGGTACCGACCTCGACGTCGGGGTAGTCTCTGCCGATCGCGGCCTGGATCGTGTCTGTCTGAGCCCTGAACGGCGTGACGACACCGACCGTGGCGGTCGCCGACAGTCCGCCGGATTCGAACAAGAAGGCAACGCATTCACGCACTTTCGCGACTTCCGCCGTATTTATCCAGGATCGGTTGGACCGGGGGTGCTCGGCGCGCCCGTCCGTCTTTACCCAGATGACCGCCGGGCGGGGCAGTGCCGGTCGCCCGCGCACATCGGTCATGACGGTCAGCTTGTCGTCGTAGAACAGGTCGTTGGCCACTGTCGCGATGCGTGGATGGCATCGGAAGTGCTCGTCCAGCAGTAGCGTTCGGCCGATGGCCCGTTCCGCAGCGCGGAATGTGGAGTGTCGTCGATACGAGAGCCGGTGGTGTTCGACCCACGTCGAGTCGATGCCCGCGCCGTTGCGTGCCCTGGCTTCGTCGTCGGTGGTGATATCGGCGATGTGTTCGAGCTGCATCGGGTCGCCGATGATCAGTGCTCGGCGGGCGCGGAATAGCAGCGGTAGCACATGTGGGATGGCGCACTGGCTGGCCTCGTCCACCACCACGAGATCGAACAATGCCGGATCGGGCGGGAAGCGGCGTGCGGAAAGAGTTGTCACCGCCCACGCACGAATAGATGGCAATGCAGCGCGGGTGGTCTTCCACTCGTCACGGGTGCGGAGATTTCGGAGCAGTTCGGCGATGCGCGGTCTGCCTCCGTAGGCCAGTGCGCGCACGGTCGCTGAGAACAGCGATTTCGACTCCGAGCGCACTGCCGATTCGCTATCGATGAAGTTTGCCGAAAGATCGGCATCGTTCGGCAGTTTCGACAGATCCGTGCGACAACTGAGCCACGTGTCTTCGGCGTTACCGAAGCCAGCGAGCGCTGCGCAAATATCGGCGGTGAGCTGAGTATCGATACTGATGTCCCAGCGCTTCAGCAGCCATTTCCGACGCAGCTCACCGAAGAATCGAGCATGCTCGGCCTTGGACGCCCGGGTTGCCACGGTGCGCGGGTGCACATGAGACAGGTGTTCGATGAGCTCAGGCGCCGTCGAGCCGAGATCGGCGGCATACTTCTCTCGGTCCTGTCCGGCTTGTAAAAGTGTGCGTTCGCAGGTTGCCTTGTGTGCCAACACATCCCGCCATTCGCGCAGGGATTCGTTCGCGCTGTGCAGGTGCATCGCTGCGGTCTCGACGTTTGTTCCGGGTGTCGGGGTATTCTTCAGTTCCTCCAGCCCTTGTGTTTCCAGGCTGCGACTGTCGACGTTCCCGGTCCGGATGACACTGCTCGGGACAACGTCGCGGCAGCGCTTGAACACCTCGTCCACCGCTTTGTTATTGGTGGAGGCCACCAGCACCGACTGCCCGTTGGCGACGGCGGTCGCAACCAGGTTTGCGACCAGCTGGCTCTTGCCGGTTCCCGGCGGACCTGTCGCGACGGTGAGGCGCCGAGTCATGGCCGAGCGGATCACCGCGTCCTGGGCCTCGTTACACGACAGCGGAGTCACCACCCGGACCGTCGCGGGGTCGCATTCCAGGGCAGGCTCGGTGCGCTCCGCCGGATTCGGGGACAGCGCGGCGAGCGCGGTACCGCGGATGGCGTCACATCGGGTTTCGATGTCGGCGAAGTCCTTCAACAACTTGCCGGTCGCGCCTGGACTACTTGCGACACGGAACAGGATCGCAGCATTGCGCCCACCGTCTTGCGGGGTATCCACATCGATGTGATCGAAAAGCTGATCCGGACGAGGCTCTTGGACGCACCCGAGGTCGAACTCGTCGGCGATCTTTCGTGCTTCGATCCCCATGCGATCGTGCTGTCGGGCATGCCAGCCGGGACGATAGGTCTCATTGAACATGGCGGCCTCTTCCTCACCCAGACGTTCCTCCGCGAGAGCCGGATGGGCGAGGATGTCACCGGTGGGTTGCAGCCGACGTTCACCGTCGACCTCTATCAGCTCGACGCGGCGAATCAGCAACGGCGCGAAGCGATGCGGGAGGGCGGTTCTTCGCCTATCGCGCGGCTTGACCACCATCGCGGGGTAACCAGCCCACAATTCGTCGTCGGCTTGGGCGGCCTTGGTCACCAGGTCGGCGGCTTCGCTCGGCACGGCGATGCGGTGATCGGCATCGACGTCCCCGCAGAGGATGCGTTCGACACCCGACAAACAAACGTAAGAGGTTCCATCGTCATCGACCGAAAGCCACGGTATCTGATACTGGTCCGTCTGCAGGCATCGTCGGTAATAGTCCAGCACGTTCGACCACGACGGTTGTAGTGAACTGGCGGCTTTCGCGGTCAGCGCCGACTGAGCGGGCCGCGCTGACAGGGGAGCCAGAGCGGGGGCGGGGCCTTGCGGGCACGAAGCCAGGATGATCCGATCGTCCACGCCGTTGGCAGACAGCACCGGTACCTGCGATGTATGGGCACGCATATACCGGTTTGTGTACTCGAACAAGTCCTGGACCGAAACCTGACCCGTGCCGTCCTTGCCGACCTTGCCGGTGCGCAATGCCTCGACCACCACGCCGGTGAACGCCGACGGCTCAGGACCATCCGGGGTGCCCGTGCCAGCACGTGATAGCTCGCCCGCCCGTGACGACGACAGCACATACACGCCGCGACTTTCCAACGGGGAATGACCACTGGTCTCGGCCCGTCCCTTCGCCGCGGGCTCCGGAAGCTCCGGCTCGGCTGTGCGGAATCCGAGTGCGAATCCGCCGCTGAGACAGCTGTCGATCATCACGATCTTCTGCGGCGCGGCGCACAACTCCAAGTGGTCGTTGACGAATCCGGAGCCGACCGCCGTATCCGCAATTCTGTCGTAATCGGTGTCGGTCGCTATGAAGTGAAACTCCCCACTGGATTGAACAAGTCGGTCACCGTGGCCGGATACATACAGCAGGGCAAGCTCATTCTCCTCGCATCCGTCGAAGAACTCAGCGATCTCGGCGCACATCTGCTCGGCGGTGAGATCCGCGCGCCGGATTACCGGCCAGAACCCGCCGATCTGGTTATGCGACAGCACCTGCTCCAACTGCCAGATGTCGGTCTGAACCGATGGAAGCGGCTCAAAACGATGGTCGGCGTAGGTCTCGTTACCGATCAGCAGCGCTCTACGGCGGGGAAGTCTCGTCACTGATCCGAGTCCTCCGGGCGATCGTCCGGGGCTTTCGTGATCTGCTCGGAGAACAACTCCACAAGGTGGATCTGACGATCATCGGGCTTGCCTGTCAACACGACCGAGTTGCCGTTGAACTCGAGTTGCACCTTCTTGTGCCGGTCCTGCCCGCACCACTGCGTGATCGCGGCGATCAACACCCGAGCGGCGGCATTCACCGACGCTACGCCGACGCCGGCCCACAGCATGAGTTCGGGGTCGGACACCCCTTTGTGCCCGTCGGTTCGTGATGGGGGATGTTCGACAAAGCCCGCATCGATCCCGTCGGTCGCGCACAGCCGCTGGCGTAGGTCTCGCGTGAGGCGCTCCCGGCGGAGCGTGTCACCTCCGACCTGAACCGTGATCCGCCAGTCGTCGCGGTCCATCGGGCCCCCTCCTCCGTCGGTGTTGCATTTCATTATGCATTGCTGCCCAACGTATTTCGTGTTACCGCGAGTACTTGCAGGAATCAAGGTCGTGGAGTGGCGATTGCTGGCGAGTGCCGGAGCCGCGAACGTACGACGACCCCACTTTGAAGATCGCCAACGCCCTCCCTGGCAATGACCGCCATGCCCACGCCGAAGGATGGGCTCGTCCGTAAGTCTTGGCCAACCCGGAGTTCCTGACGATGCCATGACTCCGCGGCGCGTATGTGGAGCTGTTGTTGCGCCGAGACGCTGGCTATGAGGCCGTCTCTTTTCACCGGAGGCATTCGACCGCAACCCGACCCGGGCACCACTACGCCGCGCTGCGACACTCGATACCAGTTCGTGCACGATAGATGCAGAAGCTGACGCCGTGCCGAGCTGCTACTAGGTCCTGCAGGGTCTACAAAACCTGTTGTCTGCGAGGGATTTCCGTCTCCTATGGCGGTCACTTGCATCGAGAAGGATATGTGGCAGCGGGCTCACGACCCGCTCCGTCTTCCGGCCCTCCCGCTATCGTGCTGCCGCGCGAGACGGGTCGACCAGCGCGATAGGAAGCCGATGAACGAGACCAGTGCCCCGTGCAACGAGAACGAAGATTGTCCGTGTGCCCGCGCCGACGATTCCATCCGTGCGTGCGCGTCCACCCCGGATCGCGGTCTGCGCCGTGGCAGCGCCCGACGTGCCGAATGCCTCTGCGGCCGCTGCCGAAGAACTTCTCGGGATTCTGGACTGATAGATGGAGGGTCATGACACGAGCGGTGGCCGGAAGCTGGCCACGTAATCCAATTCAGGCCGTGCCCTCGACCGCCGCGCTGCTCGAGCGCGATGCAGGCTGGAGGCGGACGCGATTCAGCATCGGCTATCTGGGATTGAGACATTTGGTGCGAGCCTGCGGGAATCCGGATCTAAGAAATTGGAGATGGCGTGGCACTCGCTGCCGGACGATGACCTGCCCCGTACGGGCGGTTGGCTCGCTACACCAATGCCAGGCCATCCGGGAATCATCGGCTGCCGAGGTTCGATCACGCTTGGATGTCGTTGTCCTCCTATATCTTCAACAGGTATGAGTGACAATCCCGCGGACCAGCGTCTAGCCGCGGAACAGCGTGCCCGGGTGCTGATCGACTCCCAGCTCGTCGCCGCAGGCTGGGTGGTGCAGGACCGGTGTGAGCTCAATCTGTTCGCCGCGCAGGGGGTCGCCGTGCGCGAGGCCGTCATGGCACGGGGACACGGCCGCGCCGACTATCTGCTCTACGTCGACAAGAAGGTCGTCGGCGTGATCGAGGCCAAACCCATGGGGACCCCCTTGTCGGGGGTGGAGTGGCGATCCTCACACGGTGACGCGATGGGCACGGTTAGCTCAACATTCAGTGTTTCCTTACTGAAGCTGTCTTCGTCCCTCCGGACTGAAGCTGTCTTCGTCCCTCCGGCAGATTGAATCTGTGCCACCGGCCAAGCAATCAAGATCAATAGGCCGCGCGACGACAGCAATGTATTTTGCTTTTAGGTCGCGGCTGACCAGTATATTGCCAGGTCAGAACACTGTTCGCAGTTTTTGATCTCATAATCCATTGGTCGTGGGTTCGAGCCCAACCCGCCCCACAAACACCCGCTGACCAGCGGGTTTTTGTGTTTCTGCCGGAAGAATCGGTGGACCAGGGAACCGCCGGAGTCCGAGTCGGTTCGCGGGGCGCTGATGGGACTGCGCGTGAGAATCGACGATTCACGATGGTGGCGAGCTGACCTCCGCCCACTCGGTCGGTGAGTAAGCCTGTACCGCTACAGCGCAAACATCTCCATCGGAGATGTACTCCGCCAGCGCTGTCTGCACCGCCAGCTGGCGTTGCACGCGGCTCATGCCCGCGAACACCTCGCCGACCGCAATCACAACGAACTGGTTGGGAGTGCCCGAGACCTGCACTTCCTGGAGCGACAACCTGGTTCGAAGCTTCGCTTCGAACTCGCTGAGACATAGACCGTGGTCGGGCCACTGGGATTCGCTGGTGCTCACCGTCTATACGCCCTTCGGGCCTTTGCCGTCACGGATCTTGGCGACGTACTCGCGGGTGAATCCGCTGTCGCGGGCGATGGCGGACGGGCCGACGTCGTCCAGTAGGGCGGCGCGGATCTTCGCGAAGAGTTCCGCGCGCGCCTTGTTGTAGTGCTCCCGCGCGGCGCGGATCGCGGCGCCGTGGTCGGCTTCCTCGGTCATGCCGTCAGGATGCCACAACTCTGTTCGCGAACATAGTTGACACCGCCCGAGCCGGAATGTGAACAATGTTCGCTAACATAGTTCACATTAAGGGGTCTGGCGTGACGCTACAGCGCGTCCTCCGGCCAGCCTGACGGAGCCGAAGTCCTTACCGCCTAAGGTCTGACTCGGTCCGCCCATCAGGGGCAGTTGAGTGGAGGGATTCGAAGAATGAAGTTCGAGAAAATCACTGCTGCCGTTTTTATGGCCATCTCGGCCGTGGGTATCAGTGCGGCAACCGCCCATGCAGAGTTGGCCGTAACGGAGCAGCCGACTGCGGTGAGTGCGGGGGACACGACTTCCGGTGTGGATCACGGAATCAATTACCAGATCACCGTTTCGCCAGTCGACAAGGTCACTATCCCCACCGTCGAGAATGGCAAGTTCGAGATCGCGCAGAACGGTACGGTGGTGCTCGGGTCCGGCGACGGAGCGGCGGTGACACCGACCCCGACGGCGGAAGATATTGCGCAACTGAACGACATCAGCTCCTACGATCGGCTCAAAGAGCAGATCAACAAGAACCTGCCTGGCGTCGTCGGCGGTGCCCTCGTGGGCGGTCTCCTCGGGGCGTGTATGCCTCTGATATGGGGGATCAGCATCCCCGTGGGTGCGCTGATCGGTGGAACCGTTGGCGGATACGTCCTGGGCGGCCCGGAGTTCCTCGAAGCCGTACAGGCGTTCGCCGCCGGCCAGCCGTGATCATGGGCAGGTGAAATAGCGGCCAACTGGGCAGGGGTTGAGGAGCATCTGCGAGAAATCGGGGTTCCGGTAGTAATCGCCGAGAATCCAACGAAGTTCGGCATATCTCCTGGTACGGGTGATCTATCGGCGGGGCCTCTTTGGACCCGGCGTCACGACCGATAGCGGTCACTCCGATATCCGCCCGATTTTCGGCGAGTACTACGGCGACCCCTTCCCTTTGGGGCGAGGTAAGAAAACGAGCAGGCAGGTCGCCGCTCTGGTTGCCGATGAGGGTTCACATCTCAATTGATTTCGGCGGTCAGGTCGGCGGTAGGGAGTGTTGTCGGACCGGTGCCCCACTTGGAAACCGAGTGGGGCACTTGTTCAAAGGCTGAAGATCGCTACCGCTATGTGGCGGCCTGGTCGTTCAGTTCTTGGCGGGCACGTGTGACACGGCGGTTCCAGACCGTGTCGTTGCGGATCCGCCAGAACCCGCAGTAGACCAATATCTAGAATCCGGGCCACGAGCAGATCGAGCGGGGGCGGTGACGATGACGGTCCAGGCCCAGAAACCCCTTCTCGGTGGTCAGACCAACCACCCGCTCTTTCGGTGGTGCTGGTAGTAGTCGTCCTCGTCGTCTAGATCATGCGGGGTGTATAGCGCATCCCGATTAGGCTTGCGTGTTCCTGGAATGACGTGGTCAGTGGGACCCGCAGGAGCGGGCCGGGGCTGTGGTGGTTCGGGCGTGAACGTATGTGTCGGGGGCGCAGGAGGTTCGACTGCGGCGGGAACCGGGTAGAGCGCATCCAGATCGGGGGCCTGTGGCGCCGTCTCGGATTCTCGAAGGTCTGGCTCCAGTGCATCGGATCGGGATTCGAACAGTGCACGCGCCGCTCTTTGCGTCGCCTGAACGATCGCAGTCTCCAACCGCATGACGGTGCTTCCACGAAAGACGCTCGGCGAAATATCAATGGCGGTAACGATTCCCATCGAATTCACCGTTGCTCGGATCGTCCGGTCGTTCGAAGTCCCGTGGCCGCCGACCTCCGCACGAAGGGCGTCAGGACGTGGTGCAGGAATCAGGGTTGCGGGCGACAGTTCCGGGTTCGCCTTCGCCAGGTCCGAGAAGTCTCTGCGGATCGCGTCGCTCGGCGCCGTCGCCTGTTTTCTGGACGGAGCTACATTGCGGGTGGCTTGCTGGATGGCCGCTACCAGCGAGCCAGCGAGGTATTGCGGACTGCTACGGCGAAAGACTTCTGGAGCGAGGCGCACTGTCTTCACCGCTCCGGTCGCACTGACCACGACTTCGACCAAGCCGTCCTGGGATTGTGCTGTGGCGGAGATAGAGGACAGTTGTCTGTTTGCCTCTTCCAGTTCGGCCTCCCGCCGATCGATCTCGGCCAGCAGAGCCTGGGGGTTGAACTCGTCCACGTCACACTCCCGCACCCGTATCTGTTGCCGTCGATGGTAGCTGCGGCCTGTGGAGTCTTGCGCACTGCCCTTGGGGATTGGGCGCGGTCGTATAGCATGTTTTGTCCTGCAACAAGATTGGGAGAGGCTACGTGGCCGATGTACTGAACGTGCCGCCGACCGAGGACTTCACGGCCTTCAACACATTGCTGGCCGAACAGGCCGAGCACTTCGCGCCGATGATCGACTGGGCCGGCAAGGAGTGCACGGAATCCGAAGGCTTGGATGGCCTCTTATCGCTCTTGAAGCCACATGTGCATGAGCCTGCGGATTTCTTCGCGGAAAAACTGAAACAATGCCAGGCCGGTATGGGGACAATCCAAGGGAAGATCACCATTGTCGACGACCGATTCGGCGCCCAGGATAGAGCCAGAGCCGCTGATATTGCGAAGCTTTTTCCCGATGACATCTCTTCTTTTCCGGATATCTCCGCGATACCGGGAGCGTCGTCACTAGGCAACTTCAATGACGAGAGTGTCACGCTGAAGGCACCCGAGAAGCCGGACTCGATCAACCAGGGCATGCTCGGGCATCTGGTGGAGTACCGTAGTCCACTCAAGGCTAAGGGCATCGGTGGAAAATGGTCAGCGGTAATGGGTGGTAATCATCTGTGGATCGCGGACAAGGCGTATAAGATGGTGACCGGGGACAGTCTCATAGATAAACTGTTCAAGCCCTTGGCCGGCGATTGGGATCGTCTCATGTATCTGCACGACGCATATGACACGCTGGGTGACGCGTGCTACACCGTCGCGGCGACATTGCGCAAAGGATCCTGGAAGCTAGGTGGTGAATGGCAAGGCGAGACGGGCAAGGCATTCGACTCGTACATGTTCCGCTGGACTAGTGGCATCGGTGGCATAGGGGATGGAGCAAAGGTGGTTGCAAATGCTTATAAAGCAGGTTATGAGGCAATTGTAAATCTGGTGAGGGTCGTCGTATCCGCGATCGATCGCGCCATCAGTACCGCCATCAAGGCGCTGGCTGAAGAAGCTCTGAAAATGATTGCCGGCGACGCGGCAATCATCGCCGTCGGCGGAGGCCCTGAAGACCCGCTCGCCGATATTGTGGCCGCAGCATGGACTGCCTGGCGAATGGTCAAGATATACGAGAAAGTCAAGTTGGTGGTCGGTATCGTGGCGACGATATACCAGACTTATCAATTGATCGAGACGGAAGCCGCAAAGATTTGGGATGAAGCGAAGCATTCCATCGAGGGCTTAACCACTAGCGTAAGTATCGGCAGCGTGGTCCAGGATGTCGAACAGTGCGGGTTTGCGTTCGAAAAGAACGCTGCGTGGATGCCGCTGCTCGGCGTCGGCCGGATGACGATGCTGCCTTCGGCGACGGGGTAGAAGGTGCTGGAAAATATTTCCGAGTTCAAAGTGGTCGCCAGACTTGGAGTCCGCGACACCACTTTTGACGTCTTGGTGCCCGGATCTGGTAGGCCCGTGGCTCGAATTCACCGACGCGACAAGTTGTCATCATTGGTCTGGGGTGATGATCTGGATTGCGACCTGGGTGTGTATACCGGGCCGAATCTCGACTATCGGGCCGGTTCAATCAATTCCCGCTCCGCATACGACGCGGACGGTAGAAGTGTCGGATATGTCGATTCCCGGAAGACCCGTTTGGGTAGCCTAGGTCGTATCCGAGAATTGTGCCAGGATGGGTTGGGTACACTTGTCGGGAAAGAAGTCGGCGCCAGCGCGAAGTTTATGAGTCGGCGCGGATTGGATTTTGTCCCACTCGCTGGTCTCGCAACCATGATCGCCAAGGTGGATGTTCATTTTCGCAGCGATTCAAGCCCTGGCTTCGATATGGTCAAGCCCTTCGGCCGGGCGGGGACCAACTACTTTTCTGTGCACGATGCCCGTATCAATCGGCTCCTGATGCTCTGCTGTATTTTCGAGGAATAGGCGAGCGTCAGCGGGGTCGGGTTGATCCAGCGGGCGATGGTGAAGTCGGTGATCGCGGTGAGCGGTGAGGTTTATCGACACCGTGATACCCCTTGTCGGCCAACACAATCCACCCACCCGCGACTACTCTGCCGTTCTCGTCGAGACGTCGGTGATCTTGGATTGCTGATACCGTGACGCGGCATTCGATCAACCGAAGGAGATTCGTTCCGTGCATCGTCGGGTGGCGCTGGTCGGTGCGCTGTTGATCGCCACGGCGGCGTGGGAGCGCCAGACGGGCGCCGACGAGTGCATCCTGGCGGTGGACGGTGCCCGCCTCACGATCGACCTCCAATACCGTGAGCGTGCAACGATTCCCGCAGAGGCACGGCAAAAGAGCTTCGACCGGTACACCGGTTTCGAGTACGAGCGTGGCGACGGCACGTTCATCGATATCGTTGTCGGAGAGGAGTTCTCGGGGGTGGAGAACCGCCGCAGCGCGCGCCTCGTGCCGATCATCAGGGTGCTCAGCAGAAACCCCGCCGTGGCACAGACGGTCGCATCCGCCGCGCTACAGCACCTGCCTCACTGACTGATATATATGGTGGCCGGGTCGTGGGTGGTAGTCGCGGCTGTGGTCGGCGTTGTCGGGAAAGTCGTCACCTGACGGGGCGAAGCGCAGCTGCTGACGGAAACCCCGACGGCCACTGCAAGGCCGATACCCCGACGAGCCTTGTCTTGGAGCACATTCGCTGAAATCCAGCACCGGCGAGGCGGTGCCGGGCTCTTCGCCCGCCGTGGGTGACTGGGTGGATCACCCACGGCGGGAACAGATTCAGGCGTCAGCCGGGACCGCCGAGCGGACGTTCGGGACAGGATGCCGTCCGACTCCTCGGACAGCGGCTGCGCGTCGGGGCAACCGGCGTGAGTCGTCCGCTGCTTTGAGGGTTTCGCATCATCGATCTGCCGATACCGACGGCAAGTATCAACCGTTGGTTCAACGATACCGTTAATGGTATGACTGCTGTTATCAAAGACGCCGCTCATGTCGTCGACGCTGCCACCGTCATGGGGTTGCTCCCGCGCCGGCCGCGGCTGCTTGCCTTAGGTGAGCCCACCCACGGCGAGGACGTTCTGCTCGACCTGCGAAACGATCTCTTCCGGCAACTCGTCGAGCAGGAGGGCTACCGGACGATCACGATCGAGAGCGACTGCATGATGGGACTGGTCGTGGATGACTACATCACCTCGGGTACCGGCATCCTCGACGAGGTCATGGAGCGCGGGTTCAGCCACGGGTGGGGCGCGTCCGCGGCCAACCGTGAGCTTGTGCGCTGGATGCGTGCGTACAACGACGGCCGGCCCGTGTCGGAGCGGCTGCGTTTCGCCGGTTTCGACGGCCCGCTGGAGATGACCGGAGCCGCGAGCCCTCGGCAGGCCCTCACCGCACTCCACGCCTACCTCACCGCCTGGGTTGACGCCGATCTGCTTCCCTGCACCGCGGAAACGCTCGACCGCCTGCTCGGCGTCGACGACCGGTGGACCAATCCCACCGCGATGATGGACCCGTCCCAGTCCGTGGGGCAAACGCCCGAGGCCAAACAGCTGCGGCTGCTCGCCGACGACCTGGTAGCCCTGCTCGACACCCAGATGCCACACCTGATCGCGGCGGACGACTGGGACCGGGCACGCATGTACGGTCGTACCGCCACCGGGCTGCTGCGGTACCACTTCTGGATGGCCGACACGTCACCGAGCCGCATGACGCGGCTCTGCGCGCTGCGGGATTCGATGATGGCCGCCAACCTGCTCGCCATCGCCGAGCGGGGCCCGGCGCTGGTGCACGCCCACAACGGGCATCTCCAGCGGGACAAGAGCAGGATGCAGATGGGCGGCCTGCCGCTGGAATGGTGGAGCGCCGGGGCGATCGTCAGCGCCCAGCTGGGCGAGGGGTACGCCTTCCTGGCCACGGCCCTCGGCACGATCCACCACCACGGTGTGGAGACCCCACCCCCGGACACCATCGAAGGGCTCCTGTACGCGCTCCCGGAGGACCGATATGTCGTCGACGTCCGCCGACTGGCCGCTATCCTCGGCGACGTGACGCCCGCTCCCCGCGTGTCCCCCTGGTTCGGCTACTCCCCACTGGACCCGGCTCACGTGGCTAGCAATGACGGGATCGTGTTCGTCAAGGACGCCCCGCCGAGCTAGCCCCTCAGCGTTCAGCGCCGACTGGCCGGCAACGGTCCAGGTGGCGATCGGGTGTCGTCGGCTCCGATGGACGGCCACCGTGTAGGGAGCTCCGCAGGCATATGCGGCGACGCTTGCGCCGAAGTCGAAGTCGAAGTCGGCGCGGGGCGCGTCGACAGTTGAAGCGCATGGCTCGGTAATGCATGACGTCAAAGTGGTAGACGGATCTGCTCGGGATCCTTGTCAGTTCGGAGGCCGCGCCAGCTGGGGTGGCGTAGCCCGTCACCGGTGAACTCTCGGTATTCGACATCACCGACCAGTCGGGGCCGGACCCAGTGTGCAGCACCAATGCCGGCCGGGGGTGGCTGGATGTCGAACGGGCTGTTCGGTTGTGTCAACGAGTCGAGCTCAGTGCGCAGTTGGCGGCGGGTGGCCATGGTGAATCCCGTCCCGACGTTGCCGATGTAGATGAGCCGGCCGGCGTTGTCGTAGGCGCCGAGGACGAGTGATCCGAATGTTGCCGCCGTCATCCTGGTGCCTGGCATCCATCCGGCGATGACGGCTTCGGTGGTCTTCCAGAATAGGGATTTGATCCAGGCCGGTGATCGGCGCCCAGACTGGTAGATGGAGGTGGTCTGCTTGGAGATGATGCCTTCGCGGTGATGCTCACGAGCCATCGCCATCAGCCGGGCGGCCTCCAGGTCCACCCAGAACGGTGGCACCGTGACCAGAGGTCCGGATAGTTCGAGGTCGTCCAGTCGGCGGCGGCGTGCGAGGTACGGCATCGCCATCGTCGACTCGCCGTTGGCAGACAATAGGTCGAAGAGATAAAGCTGGACTGGCACCGTGCGAATCAGTTCGTTGGTGGGGCGAGTGACGTGCATACGCGCTTGTAGCAAACCGGATGACGGTGTGCCGGAGGTGGTTTGCGCGACGATCTCGCCGTCTACAACAAGCTGCCGACTGCCGGACAGGGTGGCGAGCGCAAAGGCCAGCTCTGGGTAGGAGTCGGTGACGTCATGACGATTCCTGTTGTACAAGCGGCACTGGCCGCTCTCACAGAGAGCGATTGCGCGGGCGCCGTCCCATTTCATCTCGATGGCCCAGCCAGCCGTGTCCGGTGGTTGCCCTTCGACGGCCAGCATCGGCGCTGGCACTGACACCATACAATCAGCGTATCTCCAGCAATCTGCCTTCCGGGCCGGCGTTCGAGAATGCACCCATGTCACTCGGTGGTCGGGGCGGTGGCCTTTTTCGGTGTACATGCCGCTGACCGGACGCTTGGGCCTTCGCTCGACGTACTTCGGGTCGACGAGACCGTTGCCCAGTGTGGTCGACACGCAGCCGACTTGTCCCGATGGTGCGGACTTTCGGGCGCTGGGGTGGGTAGAGCTGCAGTGTGCCGGATCTACAAAGCAATACATGCCCGAATCCGGTGCTCAGGGACTTATTCTGCCCATGTGACAGGGGAACCGGCGGTCTCGGCGCGACCATTTCGGCGGCGGACGCCGCTGCTGGCTGTCGGTGCTGTGCTGGCGGCGGGTGGGGCCGCCACCCGACCGTTCAGTTGGTCGGCAACCGTGCTGGTGGTGGTGCCGGTGGTCGTGGTTTCGGTGCTGGCCTTCCGTGTGCGGCCCGTGCAGATTCCACGCACCACCCAGCTGCGGCGCGGAGTGGCCGTGTGGTCGACGCTGCTGGTCACGGCGTCGGTGTGGGAGGTGTATGCCTTTGCGCGGCAATCGAATTGGACGCGGCCGAGCGACGTACACCCGACATTGTCGACGCTGCTGGATCCGGCACTCGAGCAGTGGCCTCTGCGGTTCGCTGGATGGCTGGTGTGGCTGGGTGCCGGCTGGTGGCTGGTGTCGAGATGAGCGATCGGGTGATCGTCATCGTCGGGTTCGTGCTGGTGTTGGTGGTCACGCTCGGCGTGGTCGTGGTCACGCATGTGCGCCGGGATCTGGTCGCGCCCGTGGGTGAAACGATCGCGTACCTCACGCGCACTCGGGTGGTGAGGATTGCCGCTGTGCTCGTGTGGGCATGGGCCGGTTGGCATTTTCTTGCGCGGTAGGGGCAACCGTGACGATGTGGATTGGTCCCAGGTGGTGATCGACGCGGCGTCGGTGTGAGCGAACGAAAGGGGACGCCATGACCCGGGCCGAGCCCGGTCGACCGCGGTGAAGCCGGATCGAAGATCCATGTGCTGTCCGATCAGCGACGTGAGACACGGTCTACGCCGGCCTGATCGCGGCTCGGATCCGGGTAACGAGGTCGTTCAGCCGTTGCTGATGCGAACCCTCCCAGTAGATCCGGCCGCAATCCGGGCAGCGCCGGAAGGTGTCGTAGTAGCGGCGGGTGAGTGGTTCGAGCCGATCGATGATGTCCTGCTTGGCCACCGCGGTGACAATTCCGCCGCAACGCAGGCAGCGGCTGAATGGTGCCAGCCGATCGGCCAGGTCGAGCCGACGGATCACCTCGACGATCTGCTCGAACGGCCGATCCGAACGCACGAACACACCGTGGGTCACGTTGCGTCGCTCGAGAAGTCCGCGGTCACGGGTGAGCAAGACCCGATGCTCGGAGGCGGCTGTCTCGGCCAGCGCAGTGTCGTCGGCGGTCCACTCGTAGCGGGTGTCGAGTCCCATCAATCGCATGAGCCGTGCGAGCCCGCCGAGGTTGACGTCGACGACGAAACGTGGATCGCGGAGCGGGCGGGGACGCACTCGCGTCAGCGGTCCGATGTCCAGGGTCTCGAACATCGGGTAGGCGACGAGCCGATCGCCCGGCTGCGGGTGGTGGCCGAAGTCGACGGATTCACCGTTCACCAGCATCAGGTCGACCTCGGGGTGCGGAATACCGACTGCCTCGACGATGTCTTTCACGGTCTGGTGCGGACGGATCGGTCGCAGCTGCGTCGCATACCGCGCCTGCGGGTGCAGGAAGTCGTTCAGTTCGGCGTATACGCGCAGTTCGACACTGGCGGTCATACGACCATTGTCGTCCCGGGTTCGCAGTCCGGATCAGACCGGCGCGCAATCCCAGTTCGAATGGATAGCGGAGTCCACTGCCCCTGCATCGTGGTCGCCGGCAATGGGAGTAGTTCGTACCTTTGGTCGGATCTGCTCCTGGGTTACGCATTGATAGCCGCTCGACCTCAGCCGTTACCGTCAGTAACGTGTATCACAGCCCCTAATTTGCTGCAACGGTGCTGTGTATCGGATTCTGGCTCGCTATGTTCGATTTGCTGGTGTATCGGCGCATTTCGATGGGAATCGACGGAGGCGTCCGTAGCGGTCGATGCAGCAGTTATGAGCTGCCCTTCAGCTCGTACCGTCTCTGCGATCACCGAGAGGCGGATCTCGGATAGTCGGCGCCGGCGGGTAGCGGTTCAGCCGTGGTCCCGGCGGCGCCGACCCCAGAAGGGGCAATGGCATCGGCTTCGGCCGGCGAGCGTTTCGTCGGCCGATGTGGCACTCGGGTGAGTACTGTTCGAGCAATGGCGATTATCGCGAACATCCTGGTCGGCTTGGTGGCCGTGTTGCACGCGTACATCCTGGTGCTGGAGATGTTTTTGTGGGAGAGGAAGCCCGGGCGGGAGTTGTCCGGGTTCGATGCCGAGATGGCGAAGGCGACTGCGCCTTTGGCTGCTAATCAGGGGCTTTACAACGGGTTTCTGGCGGCGGGGTTGGTGTGGGGGTTGATCGCGGCGGACCCGACGGGTTTCCGGGTGCAGGTGTTCTTCCTGGCGTGCGTGGTGATCGCCGGGGTGTACGGCGCGGTGACGGCGAATCCTCGGATCTTGTTCGCGCAGGCGGTGCCTGGGGCTGCTGCGCTGACCGCGGTGCTCATCGCGGGCTGACCGGGCCGGGCATGTGATGCCCGATTCGATCCGATGGTCGTCGAAACATGTTGTGCTGGTTCGGATGGTCACTCAGGACCGGAAAGGATCGGGATGATCACCTCACGGGTCATGGCCGCGGTTGCGGCATTGTCCGTCGCGTCAGGCCTGATCGGGGGAGCAGAGGCGGCGCAGGCGACGCCGACCGCCTGTGCTGCGGGAAATCCCCTGCGGCCCACCGCGGAACTATTCGCGACCGACAACACCGCAACCATCACCGATCCCGATGATCAGCGGCTGCGCACGCGGCTGGATGGGTTCGAACTCGCGGTCGACGGGATCGCGGTGCAGAACATCGGCCTTCCCGTGGGTTCCACACTGGTCAGCGGCGTCTTCTGGTCCGAAGAGCGACAGCAGGCGACCTACGAGCGCTCGCGCGAGTTCCACCTGGCCTGTGTCGACGCCGCCGATCTGCATCGCATCGCCGATCAGGTGTGCACCCGCTTCCATCAGGAATCGGTGCTGACCTTCCAGCATTTGGCGCCGAGCGCACCGGAAATCGACGCGTTCACCATCGAGGTTGCCGGTGTCGATGTAGACCGATTCCGCGACGCCTTGGTCGCCGACCCGACCGCAAGGGACCACCTCGTCGGCGGCTCCATCACCGACCGAGGCACCCTCATCCTGGTCGCCGACCTCACCGACCTGACCCTCACGCAGCAGTTCGTCACCGGCATCGGCGGCACCTGGACCCCCGACTCCCTCCGCTACGGCGACCGCGAATTCGTCGCCTGACATCCTTTCCGGCGAACGGGCGCTGGCAGAGGCGAACGGGTGAGTGGCCGCGCAGCCAGGTCCTGTTCCTACAGCGGGGTTGCGGGAGTGGTGTTGACATCTGAAGTGGGAGCTGTTGGCATGTGGGCGAAGGGACTTGGTCGGGACTCGGAGTTCGGTTGGTTCGCGCCTGTTGTCGGGGCCGGTTCGGTTGGCGCCGGCGTTGGCGGCCGACATGTCGAAAGGCTTTGCAGGACATGATTTTCAGGCGTCAGAAGTGGATTGCTCCGGCGCGGGCGGGGATGGTGGGGGTCCTGCTCGCCGGGGCGCTCACGATGGCAGCGGCACCGGCGGTGGCCGCCCCCGGCAGCGGCTCGGCCGCGCCGGCCGTGTCCGCGGGGACGGTGATCGAACCGGCGATCGACTGCCTGCCCAGCAGTGCCCGACCGAATCCGGTAATAGTGCTGCCGGGTGCGGACGGTGGCACGGCGGACACCGCGGCACAATGGGGGCCGATGGTTTCGGCGCTGCGCCACGAAGGGGCCTGCGCGCTGGTTTTCCAGGGCGGAATCGTCGACGGAAAGCGATGGGCGGGCGACATGCCCAGCGCGGCTCGGCAGCTCGCGCAGTTCGTCGCGAAGGTCAAGGCGACCACGGGGGCGGCCAGGGTCGATATCGTCGCGCACTCGGCGGGCACGTTCGTCGCGAACTACTTCGTCAAGGTGCTCGGGGGCGCTGCGGAGGTGCCGAATATGGTGCTGCTGACTCCGGAAGCTCGTGGTTGCGACGGCGTCGGTTTCCTTGCGCAGTACGGGTTGAAGGACTTGCCGATTACGCCGGTGCAACTCGTGACGGCGCTGCCGTTCCTGGTGCCGGTGCTGTCGACGTTGATGCCGAGCATGGCCAATGCGCTGCAGCTGACTCCGGCCTCCGAGGTCTACAAGGCCGTCATGGACGGACCGCTGGTGCAGCCGGGCGTTCGGTACTCGGTGCTGGCGACGAAGAACGACGGGGTCGCGACACCGCCTGGAGTGTGCTCGTTCATCACCGAACCGGGTGTCACCAACGTCTTCTACGAAGACCTGTTCCCCGGTAGCCCCGCTGTCGACCACTCGACCGTTCGGTCGAGCCCGGACACCGCGAAATGGGTTGTCGAGCAGCTCTACTCGTAATCGCGCGACACGGGCGGGTCGGTCACTACTGGTAGGAGAATCGGTGGGCACGGTGCTCGTCAAGGGGCAGAACGGGTCGCTCGCAGTGGCGACGGCCGTGGTGTCGGTTCGGCTCGCCGCGGCGGCCGACGTTTCGGGGCTGCTGGTGACCGAGTCCGGCCGGGTGCGCTCCGACGCCGACTTCGTGTTCTTCAATCAGCCGAGCGCGCCCGGTGTCGAGTTACGGCCGGGAATGCCTGCGTCGCTGGCGGTTTCCTTCGCCGATGTCCCTGCGGATGTCGCGCAGATCCGGGCGGTGATCACCCTGGAAGATTCGACGGCTACTTTCGGGCAGGGTGCGCCGCCGGTTGCTGTCGTCGGTGATGACAGCGGAAACATGTTGTACGAGTACGTGATCGATGGTCTCAGCACCGAGTCGGTGGTCGTCGCACTCGAGTTGTACCGACGCAATGCCGAATGGAAGGTTCGGGCCGTCGGGCAGGGCTATGCAGGCGGATTTGCGGCTTTGGTCGTCGACCACGGCGTTAGCGTGGACGACGAGCCGCCCCCGGCGGCGATGGGACTGCCGGCGCTCGAGGTGCAGTCCGCGCCTGATGCGACACGTGTGCCTGCGGTCTCCAGCAGAGCGGGCGATGGCGCCGCAGCGATCGTGTCCGCACCCCCGACGCAGCCAGGGACTGCGGCGCCCAACGCCCTCGATGTGCGCACCGTGCCCGGTGAGGAGAAGCTGTCGTTCGAGAAGCGCGGCCGGCTGGACATGCGCAAACGAGAAGTGGCGAAGGTGTTGATCACCAAGAACGCCTTCGGGGTTCGCGCGCGCGTGGTGCTGGTCATCGACAAGACCGGCAGCATGATTCGGCAGTATCGGCAACAAGTGGTGCACCGGGTGGTGCAGCGGATGATTCCGGTGGCCACACAGCTCGATCACGATGGGACGCTGGAGGCGTATCTCTATGCGTTGTCGTTCGCGAAGCTGCCCGACATCACGGTCGAGCACAGCGAGCAGTGGGCGCAGACGTTCCTGCATCTGTCCGGCACGCACGCCGGAATCAGCTACGATGCGATGGGCGGCCGCAACGACGAGTTGCCGATCATGCGCGACATCATGGCGTCGCTGCGACCCGAAGATCCACCGACGCTGGTGCTGTTCTTCACCGACGGCGGCTTCGCCAAGAAACGCGAGATCGCCGCACTCATGCGGGAAGCCTCACGCCTGCCTGCCTTTTGGCAGTTCGTCGGTCTCGGCAAGGCCAACTACGGTCTGCTGCGCTCGCTCGACGAGATGCCCGACCGGCTTGTCGACAATGCAGGCTTTTTCGCCCTCGACGACATTGACCAGGTCGACGACGCCCAGTTGTACGGGCGGCTGCTCGGCGAATTCCCGGACTGGATCCGCGCGGCGAAAACCGCAGGAATCCTGCATTGATTCGCCTGCGCAGCCACTACCCGATGGCGGCGCGGCCGTGCGTCAGCCGATGACCGCGTTCATGATGGTGCCCGCGCTGGTGGCGACAACACCGCCGATCATGGCTCCGGCCACCATCTTCGGTGATTCCAGGCCGCCGCCGGACCACTTCTCCCAGGCGAAACGGCCGCCCGCGTAGATGATGGCGCAGACACCGGCCAAGAGTACGAACCAGGTCAGGTAGCGGACCAGTTGGAGGAACTTGTCCGAGATGGGCGGGGCTTCTGGGGTCGGATTGCCGATCTGTGCCCAGGTGTCGTAAACGGCGGCCAGGATCATCGTGGTGCTGCTCATTCTGGATGTGGGACAGGATGGATTTCGCTCACAGGGATGGTATCGGTTAATCCGAAGTGGCGCAGGCACGCCGAGGCAATAGTGCATCGCGCGACACCTTGCGGATGCCGATGCCGATGCCGATGATGGGTAGCGCGTGTGGTCGAACGGTGGCCGCCGCGAACCGGTGATCTCGCCGATGGGGGTGATGCTGCCACTGTGGGGGCTGGTCCTGGAGCGAGACGAATTCGCCGGTGTCCGAACAACTGTCGACCGGAAGAGCAGACCGTGAGCACCATCCTGATGTCGGTTGCAGACGCTTTCGCCACACTGGCGCAGGTCGGTAACCCGACCCCCGAAGCGCCGCCCCTCTCGGACAAGATCATGCAGCTGGTGCGGTACATCACCTGGTTCGCCACCCTGTCCGGGGTCCTCAGCATCATTTACGCCGGTGGCCACTTCGCCTGGGAGAAGTGGTCCGGCGGCGGCCTGGAATCACCGAAGATGGTGGCCGGAGCCATGATCGGCGGTGTTGTCGCCACCAGCGCGGGCACGATCATGAACGCTGTCATCGGCGCCTGAGCCGGGCATCCGGTCAGCAACTGCAGGCGGCTCGGGGGTGGCATGCTCCGGTCAGGCGGCTTCCTCGCCTTCGCGCAGCCCGGCGCGGTTGTCGGCGGACGGCGTCCGACAGCGCCGTTACGGTTGTTGGTGATGAGCGTGGTGGAGTCGAATCGCAGCTACGGCGGCCTGCCGGTGGCGCAGCGTCGAGCGCAGCGCCGCGCGCGGTTCGCGGAGGCGGCGTTGTCGGTCTTCGCCGAAAGGACCTACGCGAAGAGCTCGGTCACCGATATCTGTGCTGTTGCGGGACTGTCGCGCAGGCAGTTCTACGAGGAGTATGCGAGCCGCGAGGAACTGCTGGTCGCCGTGTACGACGACATCCAGCAGGACGCGCGCGCGGCGGTGCGCACCGCGGTCGCGTCGGTGGGATCGGCAGATCTGTCCGCGATCATCGTCGCGGCGGTGACCGCGTATGTGTCCGCCATGGCGACCGATACTCGGCGGGCGAAGCTGGCTTTCGTGGAGATCGTGGGGGTCGGCGCCGAGGTCGAAGCGCATCGGCTGCTGGTGCGCCGGGAATGGGGCCAGGTACTGGCCGAGCTGGCGGGTGCCGCCATGGTGGCGGAGCTGCCCTCCGGCGGCCTGCGGATGGTGACCACCGCCTTCATCGGCGCGGTCAATGCCACCGTGCATCAATGGAGCCTGGACGATCCACGTCCGCCGATTGCCGATCTGGTCGACGTTCTGACGACCATGCTGCTCGCGCTGATGGCCCGTATCGCGGACGTTGCGCGCTAAAACCGCAGGTCCGGCAAATATGTGGCTATACTTCCGCCTGGATCTCTCGAAAGTGTCCGGCTCGATCGGGGAGTAGGGAGAAAGACCATGGGCGACGAGCGTTCACTCGCACAGCTCTCGCGTCGGACCATGTTCGGCGTGGCCGCTGCAACCATGGCGAGTGCCACCCTCGCGGCCTGCAGTACGTCGGAGAAGAGCTCCTCGACCAGCGTGACTCTGATGCCGGAAGAGCCGAAGACGATCGCCACGGACGCCTATATCTTCGGCTACCCCCTGGTGCTGATGGACGTGACCAGGGTCGCGGCCGAAAAGATCACCCCGGTGAACACCTTCCAGCACGCCGCCGGGCTGCCGACGTCCGAGCAGCACGATGTTGTTCGATCGAATCTGGACACGCTGTACTCCGCCGCATGGCTCGATGTATCCACCGAGCCCATGGTGCTGCAGGTGCCTGCTGTCGAGCCCGGCCGATTCTGGCTGATGCAGCTGATGGATGCCTGGACCAATACCGTGCACAACTCGAGTAGCGTTCGACCGCAGGTGAAGCCGAATGCGCCCGCGCCGCCCTACACCTATGCCATTACTGGACCGCAGTGGGCGGGGAGCCTACCCGAGGGTGTGACGCAGTTGTCCGTGCCGACACCGACGGTGTGGTTGGTCAGCCGGATTCAGGTCAACGGCAGCGACGACATCCCCGCCGTGCAGGCTATTCAGCAGCAACTGAAACTCGTTCGGCTCGCCGACTGGATCGAGGGCAAAGCCGCGCCCCCGTCTGCCACGATGCCGACGCGGGAATCCGCGAATCCACCGAAACAGGTTGTCGAGATGGACGCGAGCACTTTCTTCAAACGGTTGTGCGCGGTGATGGCGGTGAATCCGCCGCTGGCCGAAGATCAGCTCGCGATGAACCGCTTCGCGGCCATCGGGATCCGGCCGGGCGGCAGTGTCACCGGTATTTCCGCCGAGGATCTGACCGCCGCCGCGGACCGAGCGAAGCAAGTGATCCCCGCAAGCGCCGACCCGAGCGCGGTGAACCAGAACGGGTGGGTATTCGACCGCGATATCGGCACTTATGGCACCAACTACATGTTGCGCGCCAACGTCGCATGGCACGGCTTGGGCGCCAACCTGCCCGAGGACGCGATCTATCCGACCATCTTCGGCAGCGCCGACCTCAACGGCGTGCCCGCGAACTTCCGGCTGCATTTCCCGTCGGGCCAGCTGCCGCCGGTCGAGGCGTTCTGGTCGCTGACCGCCTATGGTGCGGACGGCTTCCTGGTACCCAACCCGGCGAATATCTACGCGATCGGCCACCAGGTGCCAGTTGTCTACAATGCCGACGGCTCACTGGATCTCGCGATCCAGCACAGCGACCCCGGCGCTCGGGTGCCCACCGGGAATTGGCTGCCGATACCGGAGGCGGGCCAGTTCTCGCTGACGATGCGTCTGTACGTGCCGAAACCTATTGCGCTCGATGGACAGTGGAAGCCACCCGTGCTCAACGTGGCGCCGTAGGAGCGGCGATGGGCTGCCGGGCTGTAGTCTTCTCGGTCCTCACAACGGGGGCGCTTCTTGCGCTCGCGGCACCCGGCGCTGCCGCCGATTTCCCCGATGCGCCGTCGCGCACCCCTGCCGGCGATGCGTCCGGCGCTGCCGCGAGTTCGACCGTGGCCGACTGGGTCGATGTCGCGGCCGCGGTGCTCGGCCGCGCGCTGGACACCACCGACCCCGGTGCGGTTCCCTCGCGCACCGCGATTTCATTCCGGTCGATTATTCCCGGTATCGAGTGGGGCACGGCCAACGAGCACGAGATCCGCACCGGGCTGTCGATGGTCAAGCTCTACATCGTCGACTACGCGCTGCGACACGGCGACGGCTCGCCGTCGGATCGGACGCTCGCCGAGCGCATGATCCGTGATTCGGACGACGGCGCGGCCGAGCTGCTGGCAGCCAAGTATCCGCAGGCGATCGACGCCGTCGCCGCGGAATACCGGCTCACCGCGACCAAGGCGGGCGCCAATTGGGGCATGTCGTACACCAGCACTGCGGACGTGGCCACCTTCCTGCACATCAAGCAACGCACCGATCCCGAGTCGCCGATCTTCGGCTGGATGGCGGCGGCCGACTCCACAGCCTCCGACGGCACCGCCCAGGATTGGGGCACCGGCAGGTTGCCCGGTGTCATCGGAACCAAGTGGGGCTGGTCTGATTCCGGGCCGCAGGAGGTGGCCTCGGCCTCGTTCGGGCAGGGTTTCGCCGTGGCCGCCCACACCCACGGCACCCCGGACGAACAGACCGCCGATGTCACCGGTGCGCTGGCACAGATGATGATCGATCTGATAGCCCGGCGGATCCCGCGGGGCTGACGGTTCAGTCGTCACCCTCCCAGGTCCATCGGGGCACCGCCCGGATCGGGTGCAGTTGCTCGTCGGTCTCGGCGTGTGAGTTCTGTTGTGCCACTTGCGCACCGAACTCGGCGTGCGAGCGCACGGCGGCCCGGAAGGCTTCGTTGTCGAGCAGGCCTGCCTCCTCGAACGCCTCGATATACAGTTCGGCGAACCGCTGGCGCTGCTCGTCGGTGATGGCCAGGCCGCGGTGCACGGCGATGATGTAGTCGAATCCCAGTTGCTCGGTGAAACGGGCTGGGCCACCGAAGGATTCGGAGGTGAACCAGGTGAGGTGGTCGACATGGCCGGGGAGCCGTTCGGTGAACTGGGTTTTCAACACCGGATCGGCGAGAACTTTCTCGTAGAACGCCTCTTCGACGCGGTGCAGTGCCTCGTCGCCGCCGGCGTGCTCGTACAGGCTGGTCATGGTGAGAGCCTCCGAAAGGAGCATCGAGCGAATCTGTCATCCCCATTACAGCCTTGGTCGCAGTCACCGTGCACTGTTTCGCGCGAACTGTCAGGGTTCCCGAGCGCACTCAAAGAAAAGTAAACAGGTTTTAGTAAACGCTGTTCACAAGAGGGTGTGCTGTGGTTCTATCTCCTATGGAACGTGTTCCACACAACGTTGTGAGGTCTGCAGCCCAGACCGGTAGGAGATAGCCGTGACCACGCCCTCGATTCCCGCAGGATTCGACTTCACCGACCCCGACCTGCTCGCCAACCGTCTGCCCATCCAGGAATTCGCCGAGCTGCGCCGCACCGCCCCGGTGTGGTGGTGCGCCCAGTCCGACCGGGCCAGCGGCTTCGACGACGGCGGCTACTGGGTGGTGTCCAAGCTCGACCACATCAAGGAGATCTCGAAGAATCCGGAGGTGTTCTCCTCACATGAGAACACGGCGATCATCCGGTTCAACGAGGAAACCACGCGCGAGCAGATCGACATGCTCGGCAACATGCTGATGCTGAACCTCGATCCGCCGCAGCACACCAAGATCCGCCGCATCATCTCCAAAGGCTTCACCCCACGCGCGGTCGAGAGCCTGCGCGCCGCACTCACCGAGCGGGCGGCCAAGATCGTGCACGACGCCAAGAAGTCCGGCCGCGGTGACTTCGTCGAGCAGATTGCGTGCGAGCTGCCGCTACAGGCCATCGCCGAGCTCATCGGCGTCCCACAGGACGACCGCAAGAAGCTCTTCGACTGGACCAACCAGATGATCTCCTACGACGATCCGGAGTTCGACGGCAACCATCACACCGCCACCGCCGAAGTGATGGGCTACGCCTGGAACATGGCCGAAGAGCGGCGTAAGTGCCCGGCCGACGACATTGTCACCCAGCTGATCAGTGCCGATATCAACGGCGAGAACCTGGGCTCCGACGAGTTCGCGTTCTTCGTCATCCTGCTTTCGGTGGCGGGGAACGAGACCACCCGCAACTCGATCACCCACGGCATGAAGGCATTCGTCGACAATCCGGACCAGTGGGAGCTCTACAAGCAGCAGCGGCCGCGGACCGCGCCCGACGAGATCGTGCGCTGGGCCACCCCCGTGACCGCGTTCCAACGTACCGCGACGCAGGACACCGAGATCGGCGGCCAGGAGATCAAGAAGGGGCAGCGGGTCGGATTGTTCTACGGCTCGGCCAATTTCGACGAGGAGGGTTTCGCGGACCCGTTCACCTTCGACGTGCTGCGCAACCCGAACCCGCACGTCGGCTTCGGCGGCACCGGCACCCACTACTGCGTCGGTGCGAATCTGGCCCGGTTGGAGATCGACCTGATGTTCAACGCCATCGCCGACGTCATGCCGAACCTGCGCCAGGTGTCCGACCCGGTGCGGCTGCGCTCGGGCTGGCTCAACGGCATCAAGCGCTGGGAAGTCGAATACGCTTGAATCTCAGTATGAGTAAACCGCGTGGCCGCGCGCCGGTGGTCTCCGACGGAGACATCCGGCGGGTGGCCCGTGCGCTGCTGGTCGAGCAGGGGCCGGAGGCGGTCACGTTGCGGGCCATCGCACGAGAACTCGGGATCACCGCCCCTGCGCTGTACCGCTACTACCGGTCGCTCGACGATCTGCTGGAGAGCCTGCGCCTGGAGTTCTGCGCGGATCTCGCGGCCGAGCTGTCGGCCGAGATCGACACCCTGCCCGATGACGGCGCGGTGCAGTTCTTCGCCATCTGCAAGGGTTTCCGGCGCTGGGCGCTTGCGCACACCAGGGAGTTCACCCTGGTGTTCGCCTCGCCCGGCGCGGGCCGCTCGGGCGTGATGCGGCGCTTCGACGAACCGTTCGGCCGTATATTTCTGGCCGCCGCGGGCCGCCTGCTCGCGACCTACGACGTCGTGACGCCGCCGACCGATGTGATTCCCGTGGACCTGCGCGAGGATCTCGTCGGCTTTCAGACCGAGCTGCTCGCCGCGATGTCGGAAGCAGGCCAGAAGTTCCCTGCCGAAAAGCTGGACCTCGGGGTGACCTATCTGATGATTCAGATCTGGGCACGCCTCTACGGCCACGTCACCCTCGAAGTCTTCGGCAATTACCCGATCCCGCTGTCCAACCCCGAGATCCTGTTCGACACGATGCTGGCGGAACTGGGGCGGACCGCCGGATTGATCGCCGACTAGGCAATCGCCGGACGGTTGCGGTCCAGTGTGTGCCTGCGGAGGTCAGATGCGGGCGCCCTTGGTGCGATTGCAGGCGCGGCACAGGATTTGGAGGTTCGACGCGCTCGTCGCGCCGCCACGGCTGAGCGGGATGATGTGGTCGAACTCGAGGTAGTGGCCGTCGCCGCATTCCACGCATTTGCCGCCATCACGTTGCCACACTTCGGCTTTGACCTCCTGCGGGATGCTGCGGGTGTCACGTTGGCCCGGGGTCAGGATCAGTCTTTTGGCCACCCGCAGCGCGCCTTCCAAAGCCGCGGCGACATAGTCGGGGTCGGCGACTTCGAAGGTCGCGCCGCCGCGTGCCGAGGTGGCGGCGAGCACAACCATGTTCTGTTCCCGGTGCACGGAAACGACTCGCGCCCACGGCAGTTCGATGCCGGTGTCGGCCCCGACGAACCGGAGCTTCTTATTGCTGCCGATCAGTCGGCCGTCGGTGAGTTTCGGGCCACGTGCCAACTGCCGGACATGGACCGCGGGCAGATCGAGGTGCACTTTCTCCTCCGGATCGAGGTGCAGTCCCGGAGTTCGGATCATCGGCAGATCGCCCGCCCGCAGCCGAGACAGCGTGCGGCCGCGATGCATTCGCCTGTGCAGGTCTTCGATCAGTGGCCCGCTCAGCGCCAGCTCCGCGATAGCATGCTCGAACGCCTCGAACTCGGCGAGCTCCACCTCGCCGTCGGTGAAGGCAAAGGTGACCAGCCGCTCCACATAGCTGAGTGCGGCATCGCGCAGGGCCTCGCGACCCGCGCTCTCGTCGATGCGCTGATATCGCAGCGACGCCCACAATGCGGCCCAGTCGTCGCCGCGTGGCCCCGACGTCGTGAGCACCCGCCAGGCCTGGGTGTGCCAGTGGGTGAGGAATTCCTCGATCTCGACCGCACAGACCTGGCACGGCGCGAGACCGCCGAATAGCTTGCGGCGCAACGGATTGGCGCACCGAGCGCAGTCGCGCGGACCCAGTTGCCTGCGCGGGTAGGTGGCCCCGGTCCATTCGTTCCCGTCCCACCAGCGCATCCGGGCGGAGTCTTCCGGGTCCGAATGCCAGTCGGCGCGTTGTGGATTCGGGGGCGGCGGTGGCGCTTGTTCGACCGATCCGTGGTGGCGCTCGAGGTCGACCGGCCGGGATGGCGCCGCTGCTCGACTTCCGTCCGACGGGTCGCTCGACCGGTCGGTGCTTGTGGGTAGTCCGGCGTCATCGAACGAGTCGGCGCGCGCGGGCACGCGGGCACCCTGCGCGTGTTCGATGGATCGGGACTCACGCTCCGCCGCGCGAGCCCGGTCGAGCGGGGCCACCGATCGGGGAGCGGTTGCCGCCGACCGGTTCCCGCCGGCGGCGCCCACCAGTCGGGGTGTCGTCGGAGGGTGTGTCCTGCCGAACGGGTTCGCGGACCGGGCGGCTTGCGGGCGCGCCGGGGTCCGCTCGGCCGCATCGTCGACGCTGACACCGAATTCGGTGACGAGCCCCGCCAACCCACTCGCCCACCCCTGTCCGATGGCGCGGAACCGCCACTGACCATCCCTGCGGTAGAACTCACCGAACATCATTGCGGCCACCGAGTCGGTGTCGGTGACCTCGAACTGCGTCACCGGGCCGTCGGCGGCGTGGACGGTGAGCGTCAAACCGATGATGTCGCCGAAGGTGCCTTCGTCGACCGAGCCCGCGATGACGATTCGCTGCACGTCGGATTCGGTGCGCGGCAGCGAGACGCTCAGCCGGGCCGTGCCCGGCGCGGGTTCCTGGTCGAGTGTCACCGCCTGCGAGACATGCCGTGGCGCGTTGAAGAACACGAGATCGCGATCGGTCCGTACCGAGCCCGAGTCGCTCAGCAACAGCGCATGCGCATCGACGACATGGTCCGACCGCCATGAAACAACCACGGCAAGAAGGGATGTCGGTACCGGTGCGTTGGCGCCTTTGCTGAGTTCCATCGTGCTGGAACTATGCCACGCGGGTCCGACACGCCGAATTCCGCGAGGTCGATGCTCGGCGGTGCGAGGCGTAGCGGAGTCAGCGAAAGCAGGTCGGGCATGCGCCGTCCGATCCACATGGATTCATTCGGTGGAGCGCGGGCAGTACCCGAGCACGCCGCGACGGCCTTGTCCGGTACCGGTCACAGACTGACCGGTACGGCTTCCGGTCGATCGGCTATCCGGTACGGCACAGTGGTGTCATGAGCACCCCAAAAGGGCGAGGCCGTAGAACGACGCCTCCGAAAGCGTCGGGTCCGCGTGTGCCGAGTGCGGGCGACATCCTGGCCGCCGCTCAGTCCGCGGCGGCGGCGGCCCAGTCGGCGGCAGGCGCGGCGCTGGACGCGGCTCAGCTGACGGCAGGGCAGGCATTCGACGCCGCAGTGCGGCTGCCACCGGCGTCGGCACAGTTGGCGGCTCAATTGCCCGACCTGATCGAGAATCTCTCGACCGCTGTCGACCGCCTCAACTCCACCATCGACCGTCTCGACCGCACCCTGGCACTCGCGGATCCGGCATTCGCGGCCTACGACCGACTGCTGCCGAGGCTCGAGGCGATGATCGGGCTCGGCGAAGACCTCTTCACCGCCCTGTCCCGGTTACCGGGCGTCTCGATCCTCGGCCGATTCGCCGGACGGGTTCCGGAGCCGCCGGTCGAGCCCGAACCACCGCGGTCGCGCGGTCGAAAGAAGTAACCCGGCCGGCCGTTCGAGTGATCCCGTGGCCGGCTGGTGGGTGAGGAGTTGGGTCGTGAACATGCGTCAACTGTCGACGTTCACGCCCGCAGCAGTTGCCTGCAACCGGCGCGGAGCCCGAAAAGCGGCTGCTATGACATCGGGTGCGGATTCCAAGCCGATGCTGCCTATCGCGCGGCCCGGTAGGTGGCGGCCGCCTTCAGGAGCGTTTCGTGGTACTCGTCCTCGGGGTCGGAGTCGAGGACGATGGCGCCGCCCGCGCCGATGCGCCACAGACCGTTGTGGCGGACGGCGGTGCGAATGACGATATTGAGGTCGGCGGTGCCTGCCAGACCGAGGAAGCCGATGGTGCCCGAGTAGACGCCGCGCGCTTCGGTTTCCAGTTCGTCGATGATTTCCATGGTGCGCTTCTTGGGAGCGCCGGTCATCGAGCCGCCGGGGAAACACGCGCGCAAGCAGTCGACGGCATCGATGTTCGGGCGCAGCGTGCCGCGGACGGTCGAGACCAGTTGGTGCATGGTCGAATACGTCTCGGTGGCCATCAGCTTCGGGACGTGCACGCTGCCGATCTGGCACACCCGTCCGAGGTCGTTGCGCAGCAGGTCGACGATCATCAGGTTCTCGGCGCGGGTCTTCGGGCTGTCGGCCAGCTCGCGGCGTAGCCGCTCGTCCTCGGCGGGAGTGCTGCCTCGGGGCGCGGTGCCTTTGATCGGCTTGCTCTCCACGGTGCGTGCCCGATCGACCTTGAGGAAGCGTTCCGGTGAGGAGCATGCGATTTCGAGGTCGTCGAAGCGCAGGTATGCGGCATAGGGCGCGGGATTGCAGCGGCGCAGGCGGCGGTAGAAGTCGAGGCCGTCGGATTCGGCGGCGGCGAAGGTCGCGTTGTCGGTGAGGCAGATTTCGTAGGACTCGCCTGCGTGCAATCGGTCCTGGCAGACGGCGATGTCCGCCAGGTAGCGATCGCGGCCCCTGGTGAACAGCGGCGCCACGGCGGCGGTGTCGGAGAACACCTCGAGCATCGGTGGATTTGCCCATGTGGGAAGGGATTCCAGGATCTCACGAGTATCACGCAGCCAGTCCGCGCTCGCGCGCAGCGCCTCCGGCGCGGGATCGGTGAGCGCGAGCAAATGGGTGCGCCCACCCACATGGTCGACGACGACGATCCGATCGGCGAAGACCCACTGCGCGTCCGGCGTCGGCGCACGGTGTGCCGCCTCGGCTCCGCACTCGGCCTTCACTTCGTAACCGAGGTACCCGACATAGCCGCCTGCGAAATCGAAAGGCAGATCGGGCAGTTCGACAAATCTCCGCCGGGTCTCGGCGGCGAGATAATCGAGGATCGTGCCGGGGGCGCGGTATCGGCCTCCATCGGAGGACTCGACGGTGACCGCGCCCTCGCCGACCCGATAGCGAACTACCTCGGCCAGCGGGCCGCCCGCATCGCCGAGGAAGGAGAACCGGTCCAGGCCGGGTTCGACGTGCTCGCTGTCGAGCCAGAATGCGGTCGGCGAGTCGGCATACAGCCGAAGGAAAGCAGCCTCGGAATCGATGGCTCGTTCGATGACGCTGTGTTCGATCTGCCGGGGAGGTACGGGTTCGCCGTAGCCGAGCCGGGTTCCTCGCTCGATCGCGGGCGTGAACCGCTCGGCTGCTCGGACGAATCCCATTGCGCCGGAAGCGTGTTGCTCGCGCACCCTGGTGATGGATCCGGACTGTCCGATGGTCGAGGGCCGCCCGGTCCCCGATCTGCCTGCCACGAACCGGTGCACATGCGGTGCCACCGGCTGGGCCGTGGTGAGTTCGGCGAAGTTGCGCAGTAGCGCCGCGCCGTGCTCGCTGGCTATCGATTCGGGATGGAACTGCACGCCCCATTGCGGTCTACTGCGGTGACGGACGCCCATGATCACCCCGTCGGCGGCGACCGCCGTGATTTCCAGGCTGTCGGGAAGCGGACGTTGGGCGCACAGCGAGTGGTAGCGCACGGCGGTGAAGCCGAGGGGGAGTCCGGCGAACAGATCGCTGCCGTTGTGTTCGATGTGGTCGAGATAGCCGTGCCGGGCCACGGGTGCGCCCGCGACCACACCGCCGGCCGCGACCACGATCCCTTGGTGCCCGAGGCACACCCCGAGCAAGGGCAGCTCCGTCTCGCGGATCACTGCTGCCGAGATGCCGACATCGCGGGCGACGTCGGGTCGGCCAGGGCCTGGGGAGATGACAATGTTGTCGAAACGGGCGAGATCCAGCCGCGCGAGATCGTCGACCTCGTCGTTGCGCACCACCGTCGGTTCTACGCCGTTCACTTCGCTGATCAGCTGATACAGGTTATAGGTGAACGAGTCGTAATTGTCGATCAACAACGTGTGCATGGTGTCTGGAACCCTACGCGCAGCCGGGAAGGGCGAACTGTTGTCAACTGCCTTCAGTTGGAGCGAACCGATGAGGCACAATGTCGAACATGTCTGTTGCGCAGCCGGTCGACGTGGATCGTGACGTTGTCGACTTCACCGTGGTCGGGAAGTGGATGGATGAGCAGGGTCTGCTTGGTGGCGAGTTCGAGGGGGTGATTCCCCTCGGCGGCGGGACGCAGAACATCATGCTGCGCTTCGCCAGGGGTGGCCGGGACTACGTATTGCGCCGCGGCCCCAAGCATCTGCGTGCCAAGAGCAATGAGGTGATCCGGCGCGAGGCGAGGCTGCTGGGGGCGCTCGACGGCGCCGATGTGCGCGCGCCGCGAGTGATCGCCGCCTGCCCCGACGAAACGGTCCTCGGCGCGGTCTTCTATCTGATGGAGCCGATCACCGGATTCAACCCGCAAAACGAGCTGCCCGAGTTGCACGCGGGAGATCCGGACATTCGGCGGCAGATGGGTCTGTCGGCGGTGGAGGCCATCGCGCGGCTCGGGGCGCTCGACTATCAGGCGCTCGGACTCGCCGACTACGGCAAACCCGACGGCTTCCTGGAACGGCAGGTGCCGCGCTGGCTCGGTGAACTCGAGTCCTATTCGTCCAACGAGGGTTACCCCGGCCCGGAGATCCCGGGTGTGCGGCAGGTCGGCGAGTGGCTCGATCGCAATCGTCCCGCGCAGTGGACTCCCGGCATCCTGCACGGCGACTGCCACCTGGCGAACATGATGTTCTCCTTCGACGGCCCCGAGGTGGCGGCGATGGTGGACTGGGAGATGTCCACCATCGGCGATCCGCTGCTGGACCTCGGCTGGCAGATCGCGACCCGTCCGGTGCCGGGCACCGCGGGTGCGGCGCTGGTCGGCAAGCTCGGCGCGGTCGGCGGGCTGCCGACCCCAGAGGAGATGATCGCGCACTACGGCAAGTTCTCCGACCGTGATCTCAGCGTGGTTCCGTGGTACACGGTGCTGGCCTGTTTCAAGCTCGGCATCGTGCTGGAAGGCACCCATGCCCGCGCTTTCGCGGGCAAGGCGCCCAAGCAGGTCGGCGACTTCCTGCACGCCATCACCCTCGAGCTCTTCGAGCGTGCGCAAAGCTTGATGGAGTAGTCCGGCGGAGCCGAATGGCGGCTGTCGGTGTATCCGGGGCTGCCATTCGCTCGGGGGATCTCCGGGTCGTTGGTTGTCGGAATCTTGCGGGAATGTGGCTGTATTTGTGTGGCCGATGATATTCAGCCAGCAATAGGGTGGGCCGCATGCCAATCGTGCCTGACGTGAAGAACTGGACCGGGGTCCTCGAACGGTCTTGTCCGGAATGTGGATTCGACGCGGCCGCGACGCCGTACGACACGATCCCCGGGCTGGCGCGAGAGTATGCCCGTCGGTTGACGGCGAGGTTGGCGCTGCCGGACGCGGTTACCCGCCCGGACGAGGGAACGTGGTCGGCGCTGGAGTACGCCGCCCATGTGCGCGACGTGTGCCGAATCTTCGGCTATCGGACCGCAGTCGCGGCCCGTGTCGATGCGGTCGACCCTAGGGTGCCCGCCTTCGATGCGCAGGGGCTCGATGCCGCGGAGGCTGCCGACGGGGTGCCGGTGTTCTCGAACTGGGACCAGGACGAAACGGCGATCGCCGACCGGTATAGCGAGCAGGACCCGGCCATCGTGGCCGCCGAGCTGGCCGAAGCCGCCGACAAGGTGGCGCGCGCGCTCGAATCGGTGCCTGCCTCCGACCGTGGATTCCAGGTGCGGCGCAGCGATGGCTCGACCTTCACCGTGGAGACTCTCGGGGGCTATTTCCTGCATGACGTGATTCACCATGTTCACGACGTGCGCGGCTGAAATCGGGCAGGATCTGAAGCGAGCAGGTCTGGGGGCGGCGGGAATTGGAACCGGTTCGGGAGTTCGGCTGATCCGTACCGACGAATTTTCGACCCGGTACTAGAACGCGTTCCAGTTTTCTCGTAGTGTGGGTGCAGTCACATAGAAGCCCGTGCATGCGAGAGGTCTACACGAATGAAGACGAAAGGCGCGATCCTGTGGGGGATCGACCAGCCGTGGTCGGTGGAGGAGATCGAGGTCGGTGACCCGGTCGCCGGTGAGGTCCAGATCCGGATGGAAACCGCCGGAATGTGCCACTCGGACCACCACATCGTGACCGGTGCGACCCCGATGCCCGCCTACCCCGTGATGGGCGGCCACGAAGGCGCGGGCGTGATCACCAAGCTCGGGCCCAACTGTCCCGCCGACCTGCAGGTCGGCGACCACGTGATCCTGTCGTTCATCCCGGCCTGCGGCCGCTGTCCGGCGTGCGTGAGTGGCAATATGGCGCTGTGCGACCTGGGCGCCGGGCTGCTGATGGGTCAGGCGATCAGCGACGGCACCTATCGAATCCAGGCGCGCGGTGAGAATGTCATCCCGATGTGCCTGCTCGGCACCTTCGCGCCGTACATGACGGTGCACCACACCTCGGTGGTGAAGATCGACCCGACCATCCCGTTCGAGGTCGCCTGCCTCGTCGGCTGTGGTGTGCCGACCGGCTTCGGGTCCTCCACGCATGTCGCCGAGGTCAAGCCGGGCGAGACCGTGGTGATTGCCGGCATCGGCGGTGTCGGCATGAGCGCCCTGCAGGGCGCGGTGCTCTCCGGCGCCTCCAAAGTCGTTGCGATCGACCCGAACCCGTGGAAGCGCGAGCAGGCGCAGAAGTTCGGCGCCACGCACACCTACGAGAGCATGGCCGCCGCGATCATGCCGTTGATCGAGGCCACCGAGGGCCGGATGGCGCAGAAGGTCATCCTCACCATGGGGGAAATGCACGGCGACTACGTCGAAGAGGGCCTGATCCTGACGGCCAAGGCCGGCACCCTGGTGATCACCTCGATGGGCCGGATGGACGCCGGCGATGTCAAGATGAACACCTTCCTGCTGTCCATGCTGCAGAAGACGGTGAAAGGCTGCATCTTCGGTGGCGGCAATGCCCGCCAGGACGCACCGCACCTGCTGTCGCTGTACAAGGCGGGCCAGCTCAACCTGGACGACATGGTGACCCGCAGTTACTCCCTGGAGGAGATCAACCAGGGCTACCAGGACATGCTGGACGGCAAGAACATTCGCGGCATCATCAAGTACACCGAGGCCGACTGGTAACAGTCGCGGCGGTCACCGCTCGGCGAGCATGGCGGCGATTCGTGCGACGAGGTCGTACGGAATCGGCTTGCCGAGCGGGAATTTCACCGTACCCTTGCCGGCCCGGTACGGATCGACCTCGCGTTCGAACGCGGCATCGCCGTCCGCCATCTGCGTAGTGGCAGCGAGCACCGCGTGAGGTGGTCAGGGGTAACAGCGCAGCAGCGCCGCGCGCAGATTGCGGCTGCGGACATCGTCGAGTACCGCGAGACCGAGGCGGTTCATCGAGTAGCCGAAGCCGAGACTGGTTGCCGGATCAGCGAATCCGAACGAGCCGCCGAGGCCGGTTGTGCCGTAGGCCCGCTTGTCGGAGCCGAAGCTGAACGAGCCGCGCGACTTACGGAAACCGAGGTGGTAGCGACTCTTGGTGTGCAGCACCAGATCCTCGGCGGGCACATCATCGGCCGTGTCCGCGGCGGCGAGGCGGTCGAGCACGTCGTTGTCGATCGGCAGTGCTCCGGTGCGGCCCGCGGCAGCGCCGTACGCCATGGCCAGCGACCTGGCGTTACCGACACCATTGGAGCCGGGCATCTCGACCTCGAGGAATTCGCGCCGAGCCGCCCTTGCCGGCGCGCCCACCCGCGGATTGTTCAGCGCCGCATAGGAAAACCCGCGCTTGGCGAATAATTCGGCGCCGATCCGCATGGGGATGTCGCGCTCGTAGCGCAGGATGTCCATGCCCCCGGTGGCGGCGAGGGTCGCGATGCGATCCATGCTCTGTTCGGCGGGCAGGCCGATGAAGAAGTCGAGTCCGAGCGGTTTCGCGATCTCCTCGGCGAAGAACCGACCCAGCGAGCGACGTGCGGGATCAACGCGGCGCACCAGTTCGCCTTGATAGAGGCCGAGGGTGATGGCGTGATAGCCGTGCCGGGTGCCGGGACGCCATGCAGGTTTCTGCGCGGCGAGGATGGTGGCCAGCCCATCGAGGTCGGCGAGCTGGGGGAGGCGGACCACGGTGTCCAGACCGGACAGGCCCGCCTGATGGTCGATCAGTTGCCGGACGGTGAGGGCGTCCTTGCCGTTGACCGCGAACTCCGGCCAGTACGTCGCGACCCGCTCCTTGTAATCGAGCAGGCCACGCGACACCAACGCGGCGATCACGAATCCGGCCATGCCCTTCGTCGAGGAGAACACCGGGACGATAGTGTCCCGCTCCCACGGCAGCCTCCGGCGCCGGTCGCGATGACCCGCCCACAGATCGACGACCGGGCGATCACCCGCGTAGACGGCTACCGCGGCGCCGATTTCGCCGTGCTGGGAGAAGTTGCGGCGAAATGCGTCGGCGACAGGTCCGAAACCGGACTCCACCTCGCCGTGGATAGTGGGCTGTGCGCTCATGGTTCGTAGATGGTACCGGCGGTACCGGAGTCTGTGGGTGTCGGTCGGCGCGGACCCGGTCGAGTATCCGGAGACGTCGCGGAATCGGTGGAAGTGTCCGCTTACCCCGGCCTGTCGGGTGTCTCGTACGCTCGCCTGGTGCGTTCACTCGAGCAGATCAGGGACTGGCCGGTTCGGCACGCGGGGGCAGGTGTCGTCACCAGCGCGGGCGCGACGACCGCGGGCGATGTCGAGCGAGTGTTTCCGCTCGCATCAGTGACCAAACCGTTGGTCGCCTATGCGGTGCTCGTCGCGGTGGAGGAGGGCGCGATCGAGCTCGACCAGCCCGCGGGCCCACCGGGATCGACGGTGCGACATCTGCTGGCGCACACCTCCGGTTTCGCCTTCGATACAACCGATGTGCTGGCCGCGCCGGGGACTCGGCGGATCTACTCGAGTGTCGGCTTCGAGGTGCTTGCCGCATTCGTCGCCGAGCAGACCGGGATCGGGTTCCCCGAATATCTGCACGACGCGGTCTTCGAACCGCTCGGCATGACCGCCTCGGTGCTGACCGGCCCCGCCGGACACGCGGGCCGCTCCACTGTCGCCGACCTGACGCGCTTCGCCGCGGAGTTGCTGAATCCGCAGTTGATCTCCGCGCAGACGCACGCCGAAGCGACGTCGGTCCAATTTCCGGGACTCAACGGTGTGCTGCCCGGTTACGGTTCGCAGCGGCCGAACGACTGGGGGCTCGGTTTCGAGATCCGTGACAACAAATCGCCGCACTGGACCGGTGGCGGTAATTCGCCTGGTACCTATGGCCATTTCGGGCAGTCCGGCACATTTCTGTGGGTCGATCCGAAAATAGGGGTGGCGAGTATCGCGTTGACCGACGAGAATTTCGGCGACTGGGCGCGGGAGGTTTGGCCGGTCTTCTCCGATGCGGTGATCGCGGAGTCGACGTTTGCACGAAATGAGGCACCTGAGTAACGCCACGGAACATGGTTCCGAAGTAACACGTGTAACTCCGGGCACTCCAGTACACTCAGGCAACGCCGGATTCGACGGGTCGTTGGGGAAGACGTCCCTCGTCGAAGCTGGAGGTGTTAGTGGTGCGCGCATCGAGTCAGTTCGCGGACGCGACGGCGGGTGTGGTCTACATCCACTCGTCGCCTGCCGCGCTGTGCCCACACATCGAGTGGGCACTCACCTCGGCCCTGGCCGCTCCGGCGAAACTGCGCTGGACCGCGCAGCCCGCCGACGGCCAATTGCGCGCAACCAGTGACTGGGTCGGGCCGGTAGGCACAGCGGCCCGGATAGCCCAATCCTTGCGGTCCTGGCCGGTGCTGCGCTTCGAGGTCACCGAAGACCCCAGCGACGGCGTCGACGGTGAGCGCTACAGCTTCGTGCCCAACCTCGGTCTCTGGCACGGTTCCACGAGCGCCAACGGCGATGTCACCCTCGGTGAGATGCGCCTGCGCGCCCTCCTGCAAGCCTCCCGCGAACTCGGCAAGTACGCAGGCTACGACCTCGCCGCCGAAATCGACCGAGCCCTGGGCACCGCATGGGACGAGGACCTGGAGATTTACCGTTACGGCATCGAATCCGGCGCCGAAGTCACCTGGCTCCGCCGGGATGTGGGGTAGATCGGGTTTTCTCTGTAGGTGTTTGCGAAGACAACTGATCTTCTGGTGGGGTTTTGAACCGTAGTCAGGTTTCGGATGCTGGCAGGTTCTCCGGGAAGACGGTGACGTGGCGGATGGTTCCAGAGAGGCCGGGGAGTTCGCGGGGCGCGGTCCAGGTGCGGAAACCATCGTGGCTGTCGCTGTAGAAGTATTTGTCTTCGGTGTAGGCGTCGAAATAGATACGCCAGCCGCCGGCGGGCAGCTGGATGAGCGACTGACCTTCGCGTGGGGTGCCCCAGCCTGCCCAATTGCCCGTCGCGACAAAGACATACGGGCCCGCCGCATTAAGGGCGACGGCGAGCTCGATGTACTTGGTGGTCTCATTCTTGGTGAACGCGAAGTACTTGCCGCCGTGTGCGACCACGGTGGTGTCGATGTAGCCGATCGCGGCGGTGTCGAACGGGTTGGGTGGTGCCAGCCCTGCCATCGGTGTCAGCACACTCCACGACCGCATCGATGCATCGGTGGCCGTCATCAGATACGGCGTGAAACGGCGCCCGTTGGTCAGCGACACGATGATACTGATGCGGCCGTCGACATCGACGAACCACTCGGGTGCCCAGCATGCCTCCACACCGAGCATCGGGACCGTGAAGTCGAAGAGGTGTGTCCAGGTGACTCGATCGCTGCTGCGCGCGAATCCGATTTTCTGACCGTCGCCGGACGCGGTGTAGGCGAGGTAGTAGTCGCCGTCGACATTCCGGAAGATGCTCGGGTCACGCATTACTCCGCTCGGCGGCCGATAGGCCGAGCCGCGCAGCAATTGGAATGCGGTCGCATCGGTGGATTCGTAGACATACAAATCGGTTTCGCTGCTGTTGGTGAATGCGGACATCGTGTACCGCACCGAAGTCGCGCCTCCCGCGGCGCGCCCCACCGCCAGCGCAGCCAACGGCAGACCGGCCGCCAGCGCCAGCACCGACCTCCGACAGACCCTTCCCAACGTCATCGTCCGAATTATTCAGGCCGGGTCGTCCTGGAGCCGCAGACACGCCGCCTGCGATATTCCTGTCCCAGATGGCTATTCCGCCACCGGTATTCATCGCAGGGTGAGCGGGGTCTCGGATTCGATGCGGGTCAGCTTCTCCGGGTTGCGTACGTAGTAGAGGCCGGTGATGCGGGCGTCCTCGACGCGGATCGCCATGATGCCGTCGAGCTCGCCGTCCAGGTGTACGAGCAGTGCCGGGTTGCCGTTGACGACGGTGGTGTCGATGGTGAGCGTGGCTCCGAACTTGCCGGTGCCGCCGATGATGTAGCGTGCCACCTTCTCGGCGCCGATGACCGGCCGCAGCGCAGCTCGCTTGATGCCGCCGCCGTCGCTCATCAGGACGACCTCGGGGGCGAGCACGTCGAGGAGGCTCTGTGGGTTCCCGGTTTCGAGCGCGCGCTGGAACGACTCCAGAGCCGCCCGGGTCTGGCTCGGGGAGACCACCGAGCGCGGGCGGCGGGCATCGACGTGCTGGCGGGCGCGGTGCGCGATCTGGCGGACGGCCGCGGAGGTTTTGTCGACGGCGGCCGCGATCTCGTCGTAGCCGATGTCGAAGACCTCGCGCAGTACGAAGACGGCGCGCTCGGTCGGCGACAGTGTCTCGAGGACGAGCATCAACGCCATCGACATGCTCTCGGCGAGCTCAGCCTCCTGGGACGCGTCCGGTGCAGTGAGCATCGGCTCGGGCAGCCACGGGCCGACGTAGGACTCCTTGCGGCGGTTCATGGTGCGCAGCCGGTTGAGCGACTGGCGGGTGGTGATCCGGACCAGGTAGGCGCGCTGGTCGCTCACCTGTCCCAGATCGACCTTCACCCAGCGCAGCCAGGTTTCCTGGAGGACGTCTTCGGCGTCGGCCGCCGATCCGAGCATCTCGTAGGCGACGGTGAAGAGCAGGTTTCGGTAGGCGACGAAAGTCTCGGTCGCCGGGTCGGTGGTGTGGTCGCTCATCTCGCGCTCATCCTCCGCGGGCGGTCCTGGTGGCCGAAGGCTTTCAAGCATGCATCCACAGCATGGTCCTTTCGTTGATAGCCATTCGATCCGACCCACCCGATTGGTGCGATCGAGAGTGGACACTCGGCGCGCGGCTGTGACACGCCGAGTGGACGATGGGTCCGCTGCTCAGAGGCCTGTCGATCAATGCATGTCGGGTGGCGGTGTCCTGCAATCGGGGCACCGCCACACGCATGCGGTATGGATCCGTCTGTCATCGACCGGATCGGCCAACAGATACTTGGGTCAGGCTGCCAGTTCAGCGGTGGTCAGCGCTTTCTCGTGCTTGGCCTGCAGCTGTTGCCGGCGCTTGTCGTCCTTGGCCCACCAGGTGCGCGCACCGGGCTTGCGTGCCTCGTACGTCAGCTGCCAGACAGTGCTCCAGCAAACGAGCTCCTTGAGCTTCGCGCCCGGCCAGCCGCCGAGGTAGGACTTCTTGGCGGTGTCATCCTTGCTGGAGAACTGGAAGATGCCGGCGCGGCGACCGAGGCTGATGCATTGACCGGCGAACCCTACGTCGATGGTCGCGGGCTGCTCACCCGCGATTCGGCGCAGGACTGTCTCGGCGGCCTGCGGGCCCAGCTGAACTGCGGACTGGCAGCCCATCCGGAACGGCAGGTCCGACGGTGCCGCCGAATCCCCGGCCGCGATGATGCGCGCGTCGTCCACGCTCGTCAATGTCTCGTCGGTGAGCAGGCGGCCCACGCTGTCGGTGCTCAGCCCACTACGGGTGGCCAGGTCCGGCACTCCGAATCCGGCGGTCCAGATGGTTACCGCGCTCCGCAGCGTGTGGCCGCCACTGAGCTTTACGGCATCGCGAGTCACACCGGTCACCTCTGCGTCGGGGCCTTCGAGCACGGTCACGCCGAGTTCGGTCAGCCGCTTGGCAACCGAAAGTCGACCCCGAGGATGCAGGTACGGTCCGAGTACCTCGCCGCAGATCAGGGTCACCGCGCGGCCCTGTTCCGCCAGCTCGGCAGCGGTCTCGATACCGCTCGGACCCGCGCCGACAACCGTCACCGCGGCCGTTGCTTGCGCGGCGTCGAGGACCCGCCGCAGCCGCTGCGCCTGTTCCAGGCTGGCGATCGGATAGGCGAACTCCGCCGCTCCGGGCACGCTGGGGTCGGCGCTGCCGCTGCCCGCTGCGTAGATCAGGTAGTCGTAGTCGACCGTGCCGCCGCCCGCCAATTCCACGCTGCGCTCGGCCGCGTCGATCCGTGTCACGGTGTCGACCGTCAGCCGGATGCCCTCGGCCAGGACTTTTCGGTAGTCGACGACCGCGTCGTTGGACCCGCCCACCAGTTGGTGCAGGCGGATACGCTCGACGAAACTCGGGCGCGGGTTGATCAGGGTCACCGTCACGTCGTCGCGCTGCGTGAGGCGGTTGGCCGCCATGACGCCGGCGTACCCTCCGCCGATCACGACCACATCGATGTTCTCGGTCATGGTGTCTCCTTCGTTTCCAAGGGGTTCGGGCACAAGACACCGCGTGCTGGATCGTTGTGACAGAGCGTGAGGCAGGTCACTCCACGGGGGTGGGTTCGGCCCGCCTGTCAACCGCTGCGGAACACCCTGAACGAACAGTCGTACCAGCGCTTGATCTCGACCCTGACCATCCTCGTCGGCTGGGAGGCCCAAATCGCTTTGCACGACGTGCGCGGCCTGGACCCGCAGGCCGAACAAGAGGCCGTCACCTGGGCCGCAAGGGTTTTGGTCGAGGCCGCGATCAAGGAAAACGACGCACACCCCGAGCGCGGCAGCCAAGATTGATGCACCCGTTGGATGCGCCGGAGAAGTAAGAACGCCGTCGCGGTCTCGAGTAACAGCGACACGATGATGCCGACGCGGCCGTCGAGGTCGACGAACCACTCCGGCGTCCAACAAGCCTCGATTCCGGGCATCGGGACGGTGAAAGTGCAGAGGTGTCCAGGCTCGGCGACCTCGGCCACCAGTAATAGGACGTCATCGAGGTGGCTTGGGGTGGTCAGGTGCCCCCGTTGCCGTTGAGGTCTACCGGCGTTGGCGCAGTTGGCCTTTCGGGTGCCGGGCCGCGGCGGCGATGCAGGCGCTGGCCATTTGCGCCGATTGTGGCCCGCGGCAGTCGCTTCTGCTCGTCGTCACTGCCGCCTCGTTGAACGCTCGGATCCGGGCGTTCTCCCGGGATTCGCGCCAGATGAGGCGGCCTTCCAGCGGCGGTGCGTCATCGATGGGCAGGTAGGTGATGCGCGGGTGGGCGCGGTAGCAGGAACCTTCGTCGCCCACCACGAACGCGCCCTCGCCTCCCCCGACCAGACTGATCGCCTCCTGAAAGGTGTTGGCAGTCTTGCCGTACCGGATCAATCTGCCGTCGGGTGTCCGCTTCGGCACTCGATCGTCGGCCACGACCGACGGCGTCGAGTCGGGCGCTCCGATCAGCGTAATGTCGGCCAAATCGTTCAGAGATACAGAGTCGCGCGCAGCCAACGGGTGCCCGCTCGGGAGGGCAAGCAGCCGAGGCAAGCTCCGCAGTACCGGGCCGATGCCGAGGTCGGGCCCATCTACGGGATGAAACATGAGCACCATCTCGACCAGATCAGCGCGCAGGGCTGCCGAACCCTCGAAGAGGGGCAGTTCCCGGATTCGGACGTCGGTGCCTGGGTGGGTGGCGGTGAACCTGTCGGCGGCCTCCAGCACGAAGGTGCTTGCCCCCGCGCCGACAAAGCCGACCTCGAGCACGCCGGTTACACCCCGGCCCGCGGCGGTCGCGCGCTCGACTGCCAGTTGGATCAGGTCGTGGCCGGGGCGCAGGTCGTCGAGGAACTGCTTGCCGACCGGGGTCAGCGCCACGCGGCGGCTGGTGCGTTCGAACAGCGGAGCGCCGACGCGGCGCTCTATCCCCTGGATCGTCTGGCTGACCCGTCCGGTCGACACCTGTAGCCGCTGCGCGGTCTTACCGAAGTGCAGCTCGTCGGCCAGCGCCAGGAAGGCCTCGATCTCATACCGTTCCACCGCTACTCCGTCTCGCTCGTGCTCAGGCCCGCCAACTCGAGGGCCCTACTAACTACCGCCGAGACGCGGGATTTGTTCCTGATCGTCCGGGCGACCTTTGCCGAGGTCACCCGAACGAGACCGCTGAACGGATCGTTGAGTCGTTCTAAACGGTTGTTAGGCAACGGGCTGTTGTTCCCGGGACTCTCTTCCCGAATTCTTGGAGACGCAGTTTTCCAGTGGGATGAGAGACGAGAAGTGATGTCCGAGAAAACCAAAAGCGTCCTTGTGCTCGGTGACACAGGCAAGACCGGAAGCCGGGATGTGGATCGACGGCTACCGCGCGACTTCACCGACTACGCCGATACAGCGGCCGCCACCGGGATCTGGCAGGACAGCGCTCAATGACGTTGGGGCGCACCCCAACCCCGGCATCGCCAGCTCGACGATCGACATTCTGGAGCACCAAAGTTGAATCTCTCCCGCATCGCCACCACCCTTTCGCTGATCGGCGCCGCGTTCATCATCTACGTCGGCATCAGCTATGTGGTCACGCCGGCGTCCATGGCCCCGCAATTCGGGCTCCCCGAGTGGCCACACGGTGACGCGGTCGCCTTCTTGAATATCAAGGGCATTCGCGATATCACGGAGGGACTGATCATCCTCGCCCTGCTTGCCGCTCGACAGCGGTTCGCGCTGGGCCTGGTCACGCTGGTGATCGCGCTGACCCCGTTCGCCGACATGCTGACGGTGCTGCGCTACCACGGGTCGACCTCGACCGCTCTGAGCGTGCACGGCCTCACCGCGGTGCTGGTCGCGCTTACCGGTGGCCTATTGCTCCGTGAGCAGCGCGTGCTGCGGACCGGCCGCGAAAAGGCAACCGCCGCACGGCTTATCGGTGCCGGGGCCGCACAGTGAGGACGGCCCGAGCGGCCACGCTGGTCCTGGCAACGGTGTCGGCCGGTCTGACGGCAGGGCTGTTCGCCGGGTTCGCCTACTCCGTGATGCCCGGCTTGCGCCGCAGCAGCGATACCGCCTTCGTCGAGGTCATGCAGAACATCAACGTGGTCATTGTGAACCCGTTGTTCATGACCTTGTTCATGGGTGGGCTGGTTGCGGGGTTGGCCGCTGTGGTGACGAACTGGCGGTCGGATGATCCGGCGGTTCGGTACTGGGCCATCGCCGGGTTCGTCTGCTACGTGGTGATGTTCGGGATCACCAGCGGCGCGAACGTTCCGCTCAACGACAAGTTGGCTGCTGCGGGTGACCCGGCTCAGATCGCCGATCTGGCCGCGGTGCGTGCGCAGTTCGAGGGACCGTGGGTGGCCTGGAACATCGCCCGCGCGATCGTGAACGTCGGTGCGCTCGGCGGCTTCGCATTGGCACTGTTGCGTTTCCGGCGTACCGCCGACCGAGCAGCCTGAACCGAGAACCATTTGTCGAAGGAGTCACCCACATGTCACTGAACGTGCCGGAATTCGCCGAGTCCACCATCGTGCGTTCCGACGACGCCGAAGTAATCGGCCAGGCCCCCGTTACCATCCGCCTGCTTGCCGACAGCAGCTCGACCGGCGGCGCACTGTCCACGCATCGGGTCACGCTGCGGGATGGCGCGAATGGCGCGGGCCCGCACCATCATTCGCGCTCGGCGGAGCTGTTCTACATGCTCGACGGCACAGCTCAGGTGCTGTCCGGCGACCAGGTGGTGACCGCCGAACGCGGCGATGTGGTCGTCGTGCCGCCCGGCCTCGCGCACGCATTCGCCGCGGCGCCGGGACACGACGCCGACATTCTCATCATCATCACCCCCGGGGTCGAACGGTTCGAGTATTTCCGGCACCTCGAGCGCATCGCCTACGGGAAGGTTCCGCCCGAAACCCTGCTGGATGTCCAAGAGATCTATGACACCTACTTCGGCAACAGCACGACCTGGAACGACGCCAGATCCTGAACGACAAAGGGCGGGCCGATCGCACGCGGGCGGCCCGCCACCCGGAAACCCTGACTCAACGAAGGCCATCTTGAAGAAGATCTACTACGCGGCGCACACCTACATGATCATCGGTGTGATCAGCGGCTTGTTCTACCGCGAGTTCACCAAGTTGCACGATTTCACCGGCAACTCCCAACTCGGTCTGGTGCACACCCACCTGCTCGCCCTCGGGATGCTGTTCCATCTCATCGTGCTGGCATTGGAGAAAGCGTTCACCCTGAGCACCAGCAAATTGTTCGACTGGTTCTTCTGGGTCTACAACGCGGGTCTCGCACTGACCGTCGCGATAATGACCACCCACGGTATCCAAACCGTCGTCGGCGCCGAGACCAGCGCCGCGATCTCCGGCCTTGCCGGGCTCGGACACATCGTGCTCACCATCGGTCTGATTCTGTTCTTCATCAACCTCGGCAAGCAGATCCCCACCAGTACAGCGCAACCCGATCTCGCACCGCAGCAGCACAATCTGCCCGTCTGATCGACCAACCGCCGCCCTCGGCGACCCGCTATGGGGAAATGGAGAAAATGAACATGCGCGCTATCGCGCAGGACACCTTCGGTGGACCTGAGGTCTTGAAGGTCATCGAGGTGCGGCGGCCCGAGCCCGGGCCCGCCGAGGTGCTCGTTCGAGTGTGCGCGATCGGGGTCAACCCGACCGACTCGTGGCATCGAGCCAGCGGCGGACTCGCGGGCGGGCAGACACCGGTCAGGCTGGGCTGGGACGTATCCGGCGTCGTCGAAGCCGTCGGACCTGGCGTCACCATCTTCGCGCCAGGTGATGAGGTGTTCGGTCTGCCACGGCACCCACAACCGGCGGGCACCTACGCGCAGTACGTGACATCCCCCGCACGGCACCTGGTTCGCAAGCCGTCGCGAATATCGCATACCGAGGCCGCCGCTTTGCCCCTGGCCGCGCTCACCGCGTGGCAGGCGCTGGTGGACACCGCCGACGTCCGGCCCGGCCAGCGGGTGCTGATCCACGCCGCGGCGGGCGGTGTCGGACACCTGGCCGTTCAGATCGCGAAGGCGCGTGGCGCCCACGTGATCGGCACCGCCCGCTCCGTCAAACACGACTTCGTGCGCGGACTCGGCGCCGACGAGGTCATCGACTACGTCCAGGTCGACTTCAGCACCGTCGCCCGCGACATCGACGTTGTCCTCGACACGATCGGTGGCGAGTACGGTCCGCGTTCCCTGACGACCCTGTGCGCCGGCGGTCTGCTCGTCTCCCTGGCCGCGCCGTCCGAGTCCTATCTGGCCGACGAGGCGCGCCCGCTCGGCCTGCGCGCCGCATTCATGATCGTCGAAGCCGACCGGGCCGGAATGCTGGAGATCGCCGCGCTGGTCGAAACCGGCCGTCTGCGTCCACAGATCGATACGGTCTTGCCCCTCGAACTTGCCGCCGAGGCACACGAACTCAGCCACAGTGGACGCATAGCGGGAAAGATCGTCCTCACCGTCGATTGACCGCACACCAACGCGAACCTCGAAACCCGACTCGCACGATACGAAGGACGCAATGCCCTACTTCCAGCACGGCGACGTTCGCACCTGGTACGACGTTCATGGAGACGGCGAGCCGGTGCTGCTGTTGCACGGTGGTTTTGTCGACTCGCGCTCCTTCGGACCCGCGGTTGCCATGCTCACCGACCGATTGCGGGTATTCACAGCGGATCGCCGAGGGCACGGCCGGACGCCCGACCTTCCCGGCCCGATCTCCTACGACCTGATGGCGTCGGACACCATCGCGTTCCTGGATCAGGTGGTCGGCGCCTCGGCCCACCTGGTCGGCTACAGCGACGGCGCGATCGTGGCGATGCTGGTCGCGATCCGCAGACCCGACCTCGTGCGCAGACTGGTGTTGATCAGCGGCAATTTCCACTATGACGGCATGACACCAGGCTTGCTGAACGGGTTCATGACCGGTGGATTGGTGCAGCGGCTCGGACCGAGATACGGCGAGGTGTCCCCCGACGGCGAGGAGCACTTCCCGGTCGTAGTGGACAAACTGCTGCGGATGATGGCCGAGGAGCCGACCTTGACCGAGCAGCAACTGACGCACATCGCCAGCCCCACCCTGGTGATCACCGCAGACGACGACGCGGTGACACTCGAACACACCATCGCGCTCTACCGCGCGATTCCGGACTCCGAATTGGCCGTCGTGCCCCGCGCCTCGCACCTGCTTGTGGTGGAGAAACCGGCCCAGGTCTACCCGCTGATCGCCGACTTCCTGACCATCGAACCCGCGCCGACCCTGCAACCGATCCGCCGGGCCGCCGAGCCCAGTCCGGCGCATTGACCGAAAGGAACATGCCATGGCGGCCCCGGCAATCGACCGAAAAGCGTCTCGCTGCATCACAATTCGCGCCTCGCTGACTCGACGCGAATGGATCCGCGTCGCCGCGATGGTGGCACTGATCGCGGCCTTACACGTGATCGGCTGGGGCACCTTGGTGACGTTCGTTGCCCCGCAACACTTCGATCTCGGCGACCAGACACTCGGCATCGGTGTCGGCGTGACCGCCTACACCCTCGGTCTGCGACACGCCTTCGACGCCGACCACATCTCGGCAATCGACAATACGACCCGCAAACTGATGAACGACGGGCAGCGGCCATTGTCGGTCGGGTTGTTCTTCGCTCTCGGCCACTCCACCGTCGTGTTCGCGTTGGCGCTGCTGCTCGCTGTCGGAGTGAAGGCAATCGTCGGCCCGGTACAGGACGACTCGTCGGTGCTGCACCACTACACCGGCTTGATCGGCACTACCGTGTCGGGCGCCTTCCTCTACCTCATCGCGATCATCAACCTCACGGTCCTGGTCGGAATCCTGCGAGTGTTTCGCGCGATGCGCGCAGGCGGCTATGACGAAGCGGCACTCGAAGAACAGCTCGAAAAACGCGGATTCATGAACCGGTTCTTCGGCAGGTTGATGAAATCGATTACCAAACCGTGGCAGATGTACCCGGTCGGAGTGCTGTTCGGCCTAGGCTTCGACACCGCCACCGAGGTCGCGCTCCTGGTCCTGGCGGGCACCAGCGCCGCCGCCGGACTGCCTTGGTATGCAATCCTGTGTCTGCCAATCCTTTTCGCCGCAGGAATGAGCCTGTTCGACACCATCGACGGCTCGTTCATGAACTTCGCTTACGAGTGGGCGTTGTCCGAACCTGTTCGCAAGGTCTACTACAACATCACCATCACCGTCCTGTCGGTGGCAGTTGCCTTGATCATCGGGACTATCGAACTGCTCGGCCTGCTCGCGGACCAACTCGGATGGAGCGGCGGGCTCTGGGATTGGATCGGCGGCCTGAACCTCAACAGCGTCGGGTTCGTCATCGTTGGCCTGTTCGTCCTGACCTGGGCGGTGGCGCTGCTTGTCTGGCGCTATGGCCGTATCGAAGAAAAATGGTCCGGGCGCAAACAAGAGCAGGCCGACTGATGGGGGAGTATCAGGCGACCGGTTCGGCCGAATGTCCGACGTCACGGAGGCAGTGCACGCCGCACGTATCGTCGACTCGATTGCTCGCGCTGCGAGTAGGGACCAGCGCGTCGATACGTTGCGCCGCAGCTATCTCGAGTAGCGTCTGAATGAATGCGCACACCAGGGCGGAGTCCCCGGTCGTCGGCCAGATCAGGCCGTATTCGATGGGCGCAGCGTCATGGAACGGAACGAATGTGATGCCCGGGCGAGCGTGGTACCGAAGACCTCGCATAGCCACGGGGGAGACGCCGCGGCCCGCCGCGACGTGGGAAGGTACTTCCGTCCAGTAGGTGGCGGTCGGTCCCTGCGGGATCGGCCGGCCTGACGGGGTGTGTGTGGGGAGGTGGAAGTCCAGCCAATACGCAGGGATGTCGCCGTGGATGGACACCAGCGGGGCGTCCGCGAGATCCTCCAGCGACACGGTGTCCCGACGTGCGAACGGATGCTGCGCCGGAACCATGAGCGCACGTGGTTCGGAGAAGATTACGGGGCCGACCGTGAGGTCCGGCTCGTCGATGGGGAATTCGCTGATCTGTAGGTCGAGGTCGCCCGATCGGAGCGGGCCGAGCGGATTTCCGAGCTGTATTTCGTGGACTTTGATCTCGCAGTCGGGATTGCGACGCTGGAAGGCTTCGGCGGCGAGACCGAGCAGGTCGGCTACCCATGGTGTGGAGTACCCGACGCGGAGTGTGCCCGTGATTCCACGACCGAATTCGATTGCCCGCAGGATCGCCAGTTGGACGCTTTGGTAGGCAGGCCGCAGGTCATCACGGAGTCGTCGTCCGGTAGCGGTGAGAACGACTTGGCGGCTGGTGCGGTCGAACAGTGGCACGCCGACGCGACGCTCCAACTTCTTGATCGTCTGGCTGACCCGCCCCGTCGACAGCCCAAGCCGTTCGGAGGTCCGTCGGAAGTGCAACTCCTCGGCCAATGTCAGGAACGTTTCGATCTCGTAGCGCTCGATCGTGGGACTCCTCGAGTGCGATCGGAAACTTGGGTATCCGATCATCGCATGTCAGATGCTTATTCGATAGCCCGCTCTCGGTAATGATCCAGTTGCACGATTCCGGGTTCCAGGCGCTGAACCGGACGCCGTTGAGATGGTCGGCATTCGAGCACGGCTATCGTCGCGCTACCCGGCAGCCGTCGTCTCAGGGAGACACCGCAGTAAGCGCTAGGACAACTCGACGAGGAGTGCGACGGGTCGCCGAAGGATCAGCTGTTGTGCATCGGGCTCATGGGCGGTCTTCGGCGAGGCTTGCGCCGGTGGCGAAGTGCTGGCGGTAGCGCTCGGGGGTGGTGGAGAGGCGGCGGGTGAAGACTCGGTGGAGGGTTTCACCGTGGCGGTAGCCGACCGCGCGGGCGATCGCGGTGATGGTGAGTTCGGTGGATTCCAGGAGGCGGCGGGCCGCTTCGATGCGGAGGTCTTCTACGAATGCGGCTGGGGTGCTGCCGGTTTCGGCTCGGAAGGCGCGGGCGAAATTGCGTTCGCTCATGCCGGCGCGCTCAGCCAGAGTAGCGACTGCCAGGTCGTCGTCGAGATGGTCGGGGAGCCACTGCTGGACGGCGCGGATGGCAGGGGTGCGGGCTGGCTGGGCGCGCAGTTGGGCGCTGAATTGGGCTTGGCCGCCGGAGCGGCGGGTGAAGACGACGAAGGCGCGGGCGATCTGCTGGGCCATTTCGCGGCCGTGATCGTCCTCGACGAGGGCCAGGGCGAGGTCGATGCCTGCGGCGACGCCCGCGGAGGTCCAGCGGTTGCGATCGTGGACGTAGATGCGGTCGGGCTCGACGGTGACGCGAGGGTAGGTGCGGGCCAGTCGATCGGTCGTACCCCAGTGGGTGGTGGCTCGGTAGCCGTCGAGCAGACCGGCGGCGGCGAGCAGCAGCGCGCCAGAGCACACCGAGGTCACTCGGCGGGATTTGCGGGCCAGGGCGGGTAATTCGCGGACCACTTCCGCAGACACTGGCCCGGAGATCCAGCCGCCGACGACCAAAAGGGTGTCGATCTCGTCGGCGGAGGCGGCCAGGTCGTGCAGCGAATGTTCGACCCCAATGGTCAGACCACCGTCGGTCTTGATCGACCGGCCCTGCGGCGAGGCTGTGACGAGCCGGTACACCATCTTCTCGCCGATCGCATTGACGAACCCGAAAACATCCATCGGTCCGGCCAATTCGACCAGCTGCATGCCCTCGTAGGCGACGAAAACGATGGTGCGCGGCGCGGGCATGCCGCCATCATCGCAGTCGGGACAGGTGGCCGCCACGATCAGTGCGTGACCGTGACGGCAGTCGGGCTCCCACATCGCCGCATGCAGCGGGAATATCGCCGCGCACAGTGGGAGTCGGGAGGCCCGCCCGGGCGGCCACATCAGCCGACGCGCCCGGCCCCGGCGCTCTTGCCGCGCACCGCGTGCTGATCGAGGAACGGGATGAGCACTGCGGCAACACGATCCGAGAACTGGGCGTGTGGATAGTGCCCACCGTTGTCGACCATCACGACCCGGCCCACACCGTCCGGCATAGCGGCCACGATCGCGTTTGCCTCGGCCTCGGGATCGGCGAAATCCGGGTCCGCCGAACCCATGATCACCAGCGCGGGGCAGCGGACGTCCGTCAACCGTGCGTGCGCGTCCGCGGGGGTGGTCTGTCCGGTTTTCATGAATTCCGCCCAGCGCTCGGGCTGCCGCAGGATGTTCTCGAGGCCGGCGAGGTAGCGGTCGTAGTCGGCAGGCTTGGTCGGATAGGCGATGTCCAGATATCGCCGCCACCAGGGCAGCGAATTCATCATCGAGGTGAGGGCGAGGCGGACCACGCCGCGGCGGTATCGGCGGCTGGTGAGCAGGGCTCCGGCGTGCATGCTCTGGGTGAGGGTGAAGGGCCCGATCTCGACGATCGCGGTCACCAGGTCCGGGGCCTGCGCCGCGGCGATCGTTGCCGAGCCGCCCGACAGCGAGTGCCCGACGATCACCGCCGGGCCGCCGAAGTGCCGGATGACGCCCAGCAGGTCCTGCGCTACATCGGTGCGGCTGATGGCGGCTTTTCCGGTCACCGACGGCCAGTCGAGGCTCGATTCGCCGTGCCCGCGCATGTCCACGTTGACCACCCGGTAGCCCGCGGCGGCCAGGGGGCCGACGAGGTGGCGGAAGTCGTGCCGCACGGTGCCCATGCCATGTGACAGCACCACGAGCGGTCCGTCACCGACCACATCGCAGGCGAGCTGCCCGTGTTCGAGCGTCACATACTCGGTCATTGTCGTTTCCTTCCAGCGGATCATCCGGTGGCCGCGACTGCGACCTGTTGGAATTGAACGCCCGGAAATCGGCGTGAGCGATGCCGAAGGCCGGACGGGTCAGCCGGACGGCCGATTTCGTCAGATCCTGACCGGTGTCACCGCGGAAACGACAGTCACTGACCGCGGTTTCGACCGGGCGTCTCTGCTTTCGTGAACTCGGGCCCGCACCGCCCAGAGGTACGCCCGACTGGGCGAGAGTCGGTAGCAGGTACTGCCCCGTACATCCCGTCCAGGTCAGAGGCATATCACGTCCAGTCGGTACCACTGTCTCCAGCCTGTATCTGCCTGTCTTGGCAAGTCTTGGGTTCGGGTCGGTCCATCCGGTCCATGACGGATGATCACGCGGGTGAGCAGTCGTAAAACCCGCCCAGCCGCGAAAATTCTTTCGGGGCCGTGTCGATCTGTCGCGTTCGCTGTTCGACCTTGGAGTGAGAGGGTCGGTAGGCGACCCGGAAAGGGAGGATGACAGTGAAGTACATGCTGATCTGGCGGGCCACCGATGAGGGCAATGCGGCCATGGAGGGCGTCGACTTCGAGAAGCTGCTCGAGACCGTCGGGCGGTACAACGACGAGATGATCCGGGCCGGGGTGCTGGTCGCGGCCGAAGGGCTGGTCGGGCCGGAAGAGGGCGTGGTGGTGGACTATTCGTCGGAGCCGCCGGTCGTCACGGACGGGCCGTACGGGGAGACCAAGGAGCTCTTCGGCGGGTTCTACATTCTGAATGTGGCCTCCAAGGAGGAGGCCATCGAATGGGCCAGGCGGGCCCCGTCGTTCGGGCCGGGATTCAAGACCGAAATTCGCCGGGTCACCACGATCGACGAATTCCCGCAGGACAACGAATGGATTCAGAAGGAACGAGCATGGCGCGAAGCCACCGGACAGTTGTGAGTCGCTGAGCGAATGGCCGATTCCACGGGTCGTGAGGCCGTTGCCGCCGTGTGGCGGATCGAGTCCGCGCGGATTGTCGGGGCGCTCGCGCGCTACACCGGAGATTTCGCGCTGGCCGAGGACCTTGCGCAGGAGGCATTGGCCGAGGCGCTGGTGAACTGGCCACGGGATGGCGTGCCGCGTAATCCGGCCGGGTGGCTGCTCACCGTCGGGCGGCGACGGGCTATCGACGCGTTTCGCCGACGTGCCGCGCTCGATGACCGGTACTCCGCCCTCGCCCGCGATCTGGGCGAGGGCGGGGTCGCCGCCGGTGGCCCGCCCGCGGAATCCACGAGTGCGCAGACACCGTGGGATCCCGATCAGGTCGACGATGACGTGCTCGCGCTCATCTTCATCGCGTGCCATCCCGTGCTTTCGCGCGAGGCCCGGATCGCGCTCACGCTGCGGGTGGTCGGCGGCCTGGCCAGCGACGAGATCGCCAAGGCGTTTCTGGCGCCTACGGCCACCGTGCAGGCCCGGATCACGCGGGCGAAGAAAACTCTTGCAGCGGCTCGCGTTCCGTTCGCCGTGCCGTCCGCGCAGGAGCGCAATGAACGCCTCGGGTCGGTGCTCAGCGTCATCTACGTGATCTTCACCGAAGGATCCTCCGCCACCTCGGGTGAGGATCTGATCCGATTCGATCTGGCCGGTGAGGCGCAGCGGCTGGCCCGGGTGCTGGCCCGGTTGATGCCGGCCGAACCCGAGGTGCACGGGCTGCTGGCGCTGCTCGAGCTCACCGCCGCACGCTTCCCGGCCCGCGCCGACTTCGACGGGCAGCCGATTCTGCTGGAGCACCAGAACCGCCGCCGCTGGGACCGCGCGGCGATTCGCCGTGGGCGCGCCGCCCTGGACCGGGCTACCCGGGTCGGCCGCGGCCTCGGCACTTACGGCCTGCAGGCCGCGATCGCCGAATGCCATGCCGTCGCCGCATCCGTCGACACCACCGACTGGGACCGCATCGTGCTCCTATACGAGGCCCTGGGCCGCCTTGCCCCCTCCCCGGTGGTCGACCTCAATCGCGCGGTCGCGGTGTCTATGGCACAGGGCCCCTCGGCCGCCCTCCGCATTGTCGACGAGCTCAAAACCTCCGCAGCCCTGGCGAATTCGCACCTGTTGCCGAGCGTTCGCGGCGAGCTGCTCACGCGATTGGGCCGCAGCGGCGAGGCACGTGCCGAACTCGAACTCGCCATCCGACTCTGCGGAAACGAACGGGAACGCGCCTTGCTCGCGAAAAAGCTCACGAAGTTGGTCGTATAGCTCAGAGGTACGCTGAACTTGCGACAGGTTTGCTGACGGATTTCTGGGCACGATCCGCACACTCGCACCGGTGGCGGGGCAGTGTCCGGCCGCGTACTTGCCGGCACGAGCATGGCTGGGAAATTCGCGCGCCGACGATTGCGCAGACTTTCGACTGTCTGGCCTGGCCGAATCAACTAGTGTGGGGCTACCCGCTCGGGCGGGGGTTGGAATGCAAGCAAGTACACCGTTTGCCAGTCGGGTGGTCACAGGACGGCACAATGGATGACACGGCAGTGAGTGGCGGGGACGCCACTTGGGGGCCAGCGGAGGCGTTCGGACGCTATCGGCTTCTGTCGCTGCTGGGGCAGGGCGGCATGGGCCAGGTGTGGCGGGCGCAAGATTCGCTGACCAACCGGGTGGTGGCGCTCAAGGTGTTGCCCGAGCGCTTCGCCGATGACGAGCAGCTGCGCGAGCGGTTCCGCCGGGAGTGCCGGGCGGTGGCGCAGTTGACCGAGCCGCATGTGATCCCCATCCACGACTTCGGCGACATCGACGGTCGGCTCTACCTGAATATGCGCTTGATCGAGGGCACCGACCTGCGCAAGGTGATCACGGAAGAAGGGGCCTTGTCGCCGCGGCGGGCAGTGGCGATCATCGCACAGGTGGCCGGCGCGCTGCAGGCGGCCCACGACGCCGGGCTGGTCCACCGCGATGTCAAACCCACCAACATCCTGCTAGGGGCCGATGAGTTCGCCTCCCTGATCGACTTCGGGATCGCCCACGCCGCCGACGACCGTACGATGACCACGATCGGCGAGACCATCGGCACCGTCGCCTACATGGCGCCGGAGGAGATCAGCTCGGACGTCAAGGCCGATGCCCGAGTGGACGTGTACGCGTTGACGTGCGTGCTGTATGAGTGCCTGACCGGCCGGCCGCCGTTTGCGAGCGCAATGGGGATACAGGGTGTGATGGCCCATCACCTGCACACCCCGCCGCCGCGTCCCAGCACCACTACACCCGATGTACCGACTGCGTTCGATGCGGTCATCGCCAAGGGAATGGCCAAAAACCCCGACGATCGTTACCAGACCGTGCGCGAGCTGGCCGCGGCGGCCTCCGCCGCGGTGGGCGATTCCGCGGTCAGCACCACCGAGGGCGTGGCCGCGCGTCATGGGCGGCGAATCAGATTGTCGCCCAAGGCCGCCTGGCTGCTCGCTGCTGCGGTCGCGGTTACGGTGGTGGCCGCCGTAGCTGTCGTCATCGGTGTCCAACGGGAATCAGGCGGCGGTGGCAACTCGCCCGCACCTATCGGCTCGGGCTACTCGTCACAGACTCCGCTGCCGTTTACCGGCGTCAGCCTGCCCACCGATGTGGCTGTCGACACGGCGGGCAACGTATACGTCAGCGACATGGGTAACGATCGGGTGGTGAAATTGGCGGCGGGCGCGTCGGCGCCGATCCCGCTGCCGTTCACCGGCCTGAATAATCCCCAGGGTGTGGCGGTCGACACTGCGGGCAACGTTTACGTCACCGACACGAGTAACGATCGGGTGGTGAAATTGGCGGCGGGCGCGTCGACGCCGACCCCGCTGCCGTTCACCGGGCTCAAAGATCCCCAGGGTGTGGCGGTCGACGCTGCGGGCAACGTGTACGTCGGCGACCGGGGTAATGATCGGGTGCTGAGGTTGGCGGTGGGCGCGTCGGCGCCGACGACGCTGCCGTTCACGGGGCTCCAAGATCCCCAGGGGGTGGCGGTCGACGCTGCGGGCAACGTATACGTCACCGAATTGAGTACCGAGCGGGTGCTGAGGTTGGCGGTGGGCGCGTCGGCGCCGACCCCGTTGCCGTTCGCCGGGCTCAAAGATCCCCAGGGTATGGCGGTCGACGCGGCGGGAGACTTGTACATCGTCGACTGGGGTAGCAAATGGGTGGTGAGGTTGGCGGCGGGCGCGTCGACGCCGACCCCGCTGCCGTTCACCGGCCTGAAGAATCCCCAGGGTGTGGCGGTCGACACGGCGGGCAACGTATACGTCACCGACCTGGGCCTCAATCCGGTGGTGAAACTCCTGGTCGGCTGAACCCCTGTTCCGCTGTCCGGTGCCAAGAATCGTCGCCAATTCGCGGCGAAAAGCACGCCACTCAAATGCTGCTAACCTGCTGGTAGAGGCGTGAATTGATCCGTACGCCGACGACATGATCACGCAGTCACCACCCACCGTCAGCCAGCCGACCAACACCAGCGATCACGAAGTCGGGCTGGAGTACTAGGAGACCACTGGGCGGCGTAGGAATTCACCTACAAACGGCGCTGGGATTCGCTGGCCCTACCGCATGGCGGTGCTGCTCGACGATTCGACGCAGCGCCTGCCATCGGCAAACCGGATGAGCCGATGCGCGCCGTCGGTCGAGAGCTCCACCGATGATCTCGGCTCCCACCGATGATTTTTCGTGCCAGACGGTGTCTGTATCTCTGGGAGGTACGACATGACCGGAATATTGGATGCGGCCGAACTGCGGCAGGTGTGCCTGGACGCCGGAGCTGACGACGTCGGCTTCGTGGCACTGGACACGCCTGGCCTGGAGGGGGAGGTCGACTATGTGCGCGAAGCGCTTCCGAGCACCCGCTCGCTGATCGCGGTGTGTGTGCGGCTGGCGCGGGACAACTTTCGCAGCCGGGCGGCCAGCATGGTCAATACCGAGATCGACACCGCGATACCGGTGCTCGATCGGATCGGCCACAAGATCAGTATCGGGTTGCAGGACCGTGGATTTCGCGCCATGTACCCGTCGGTGACGTTTCCCGTCGAAGCGCACCGACTGCCGAGCCGCGGCTGGACGGTGTCGCACAAGCCGGTGGCGGTGGCTGCGGGGTTGGGCCACATGGGAATTCATCGCTGCGTGATCCATCCGAAGTTCGGCAGCTTCATCGGGCTCGGCACCGTGCTGACCGACGCGCGGATCGCACCGTATTCCCGGCCGCTGGACTGGAATCCGTGCCTGGGCTGCAATCTGTGCGTGGCCGCGTGCCCGGTGGGCGCGATACACACCGACGGCAGTTTCGACTTCAACAGTTGCTACACCCACACCTACAACCAGTTCGTGAACAACTTCGCCGACTGGGTTGAAACCATGGCCGACAGCACCGACGCCGACGATTACGACCAGCGCATGAGCCCGGGCGAAACCACCATGCAGTCACGCCGCCAGTATCGTTCCGGCTACTGCGTCGCGGTGTGCCCGGCCGGTGAGGACGTGATCGGGCCGTATCTGGCCGACCGCAAGGGCCACCTGCAGCTGGTGCTGCGCCCGGTACAGCGCAAACCCGAGAACGTCTACGTCAGCGCCGGATCGAACGCGGAAGCCCACGCGCGCAAGATGTACAAGCAGAAGACGGTGCGCCACGTGGATACCGGGATCATGCCGCCCGATGGCATCGACGCAGCGCCGGAGCCGAAATGAACGACGCCGAGCGGTTGTGGAATCCGCTGCACGTCCCGGTCGAGCGGGGCTCGCGCGAGCGGCCGCATCCGACCGTCGCGGCCGCGCGGGCCCGAGCCGAGCAGGCGCCCGCCGGTGAGCCCGCGGACCTCGACGCCGACTGGCTGCGCGAGATATGCCTGGCCGCGGGCGTCGACGACGTCGGATTCACGGCACTGGCAACGCCCGGCCTCGAGGGCGAACGTGACTACGTCCTCGAGGCACTGCCGGGCACCTGCACCCTGATCGGATTCTGCCTGCGAACCAGTCGCGACAACCTGCAGAGCAGATCGACAAGCGCCGCCAACCGCGATGTCGCCACCACCCAGGAGTTGGCGCACGAAGCCGCCCGGCACATCTGCCTGGAACTGCAGCGCCGCGGCGTGCGCGCGCTGTATCCGGCATCCGGATTCCCGGCCGAGATCCACCGATTCCCCAACCGGAGCTGGGTGGTCTCGCACAAGCTGGTGGCGGTGGCCGCCGGGCTGGGACAGATGGGGTTGCACCGCAACGTCATTCACCCGAAATTCGGGACCTTCATCGTGCTGGGCACGATTCTGATCGACCGGCCGGTCTCCCGGTACTCGCAACCGGTCCCGTCGAATCCGTGCATCGACTGCGGGTTGTGCGTGACCACCTGCCCGGTCGGCGCGATCCATGCTGACGGGGGATTCGATTTCGACGCCTGCTACACCCACAACAATCATCACGAGCTGTCCAACTTCGCCGGCTGGGTCGAGGAGGTGGTGGACAGCGCGGACGCGGCCGACTATCGGCGGCGGGTAACACCCAGCGAGACCTTGTCCGTGTGGCAGAGTCTGTCGTTCCAACCACAGTTCCGCGCCGGATACTGTGTCGCGGTGTGCCCGGCTGGTACCGACGTGCTCGGCAACTTCCTCACCGACCCGGACGGTCACGCTCGCGACGTGGTGGCGCCCCTGATGCGGAAACCGGAGTACGTCTACGTCGACACCGGCTCGGCCGCCGAGTCACACGTCCAGTCCAGGTTTCCGCACAAGACGGTTCGTCATCCCCGCCGGATGACGGTGCCGGAACCCGAGATCGATCCGGTGCCGGAGCGTCATGACCAGTGACGGCGACCTGCGGCGAGATCTGCCGATCTTCGAGATCTATGCCGGCGGGGGCGGCGCGCGGCTCGAGATTCATCCCTGGTTCTTCGTCGCCGGACGGCAGTATCTGGGCATGACCCGGGTACTGCCGCCGGGAACCGGACGCGCGCCAGCGCACGTCCACACCGGCGTCGTCCAGCGTTCGTTCCTGCTCGCCGGCGCGCAGGCCCGCTATCGGAATGGCGGGCGTACCCGCACGCTGTCGCCCGGCGACGACATGATCATCGAACCCGGTGTGCCCCACACCGATCCGTACAACGATACCGACGCGCCCATCGTCGTCCGCAGCCTCTACACGCCGGGACCGGTGTGGTTACTGTCGTTCGCCAGAACCCTCGGGCAGGCGCTGCGGGACGGAAAGGTGAACTCGCAGCAGGAACTTCACCTGCCGCATCTGCTGATGATGCTGGGGACACCGGGTTCGGTGACATTCGCGGCGGGAATTCCGCTCGGGGTGCAGCGGCGGATCCTGCTGCCCGCTGCCACCCGTTTCGCAAAGCATCGAGGTCATGCCCCGGCAGCGGGCTTACGCGCCCACATCTTCGGTTGACCGGCGGTTGTCGTGGCGCGGTTCGGCCGCAAGCTGATCGGTTCACAACCATGCGTGTGCGTACACAAACCGCACTGATCATCATTGCGGGTGTGGACGCACGCGGAAGTTCTTCCTGGCGTATTCCGTGCACAGTGTGGTCGGATGGTGATCAACAAGGCATCGACCCGAGGCCCGGAGGCCCAGCGAACGAGTCGCCGGACTTCTGCCACCATCGCCGTGGGTCGGTCCAGTTCCATAGCTGCGCTCCGGGTACCTGGAGTTGCCACCTCGCATGCCGTAGCTGAGCAACACGCGATCCCAGGGTCTCGCTCTGCCATCGCACGGCAGCCGCATGTGCGCTTATATCCGGAGCCGGACTGCCTGCCCCACGTATGCGCCATGCCACTAATCAGATGAGCGTACGTTGCCCCACGGCAGTGGGGTCTATCTTGCTGTTCGTCTGTGGGCGCAGAGGGGATCGAACCCCCGACCGCTGGTGTGTAAAACCAGTGCTCTACCGCTGAGCTATACGCCCGTGCTCGCCGGAGATCCGGCGGCAACGGATTATGAATCTAGCGCGGCGAGCGCTTTCTCCCAAGCCGCCTGGTCACGGGGCTCTCCGGGGCCGTTCATTTCGGCGAATCGGATGATTCCGTCCTTGTCGACGACGAAGGTGCCGCGGTTGGAGTAGCCGGACTTCTCGTTGAAGACGCCGTAGTTCTGGGCTACGGCGCCATGTGGCCAGAAGTCGGACAGCAGAGGGAAGACATAACCCTGCTCGGCCGCCCAGATCTTGTGGGTGGGTGGGGGGCCGACGGAGATCGCGAGGATCTCGGCGTCGTCGTTCTGGAATTTCGGTAGCTCGTCGCGGACCTTGCACAGCTCGCCCTGGCAGATCCCGGTGAAGGCCAGCGGGTAGAAGACGATGAGCACATTCTTCTTGCCGCGGAAGTCCGACAGTGTGACTTGCTGGTTGTTCTGGTCCTTCAGCGTGAAATCCGGCGCGACAGAGCCGACCTCGAGTGGGCCAACCTCAAGCGGCATCGGGAATCCTCCATCGAGTCGGGCTTGCGCCGGGCGGCACGAAGGCCGCCCGGCGAAACCATAGCGAAAGACCGGTCAGCGCTGCTTCGAGGGCGCTTTCGGCTGCACCAGGCGGCTGCCTGCCCAATCCCCGAGACTGATTGCCGAGGTTTGCGTGAAGCCCGCGGGCGGTGCGGATTCGGCGATCTCGCTGGGATCGACGTGCCCCGAATTTCCGGTCTTCGGGGTGAGTACCCAGACGAATCCGTCGTCCGACAACTGCCCGGTGACTTCCATCAAGGCATCCACTAGATCCCCGTCACCGTCGCGCCACCACAGCAACACGACGTCCATGACCTCATCGGAGTCATCGTCGAGCAGCTCGCTGCCGATGGTTTCTTCGATCTCGGCTCGCAGGTCGTCGTTGGTGTCCTCGTCCCAGCCCAGTTCCTGGACAACCATGCCGTGAATAATGCCAAGCTTCTGAGCGTAGTTCTGCGCGTCCGCCGCGGCGACCACGGTGGTGTCCTCCTCAACTCCAGACAATAGGTAGTTGCAAGCGAACATGGTTATCGGCTCGAGCGCAAGCTGATCGGACGAAATACTCGTCGAATGTCGTGTGACAAGATCGTTGCGAGCCGGTTTTCCTGTCCGATTCAGCGTTTCGGGCAAGCCTCGCGGACGGCGTTGCGTGCGTCGTTGACCCGTCTGCTCGCGTCGTTGAGCGGTCCAACCGGTGCGGTGTAGGTCATCTTGCGGCTCTCGGAGGCAAGTAGCCGTGCGGCGGCGACGTATTCGGTGAACTTTGCGGCAAGGTCCGACGGCAGCGAGTCGCCCGCGGTGCTCACTCCGGACTCGACCCGTTCGGCGGCCTCGTCGAGGGTCGATGCGGCGGTATCGCGCCTGCTCGCGTAGTCGGGCGCGTTAGAGTCGTGTGCGTTGATGAAGTCGTTGTACTTCGAGACGCCGACACTGGTGGTGCTGGGGAATTGCCCGCAGTTGTCGTTGATCGCCTGCGTTTGCGCCGCAGCCTTGCGCGAGGAGGTGGCTGCGGCCGAAGAGGAGGCCGCTGCGGTCTTGTATGCCGCTAGGTCTGCAGCGTTCGGATTCGCAACTCCATCTACCCGATTCGCGCATCCCGCGATCGTCAATCCGGCCACGACCGCCAAGGTCGCGCACACCAATCCGAACCCGCGTGGGTCCAGCACCTTCATCGTCCTCCCCGCTTCGGTTGTACTACGGCGGTCTCGACTCACGTTCCCTGCAGAACGGTACTGGATTTGCTGCTGACATGATGACCTGGGACACATCATCCGCAAGGATGGAGGTGCGCCCGAAACTTTCGTGAAGCGGGCGGTCCGCCAACCATGCGTGGCCTGCCCGGGGAAACCGACGCCATCACATGTCCACCCCCTGTACGAGGAGCAGATTTGACCGACCTGATCCACTCTTCCGCTGCAGCGAAATCCGCTGTGCCGAACTCCGAGACCGCCCCTGTCCTAGGCCGCGATCCGCACGGATCGCCTGCCGCGCCGGCAGGCGGCCGTGTCCGGGTGATCCGCGAAGGGGTGGCGTCCTACCTACCGGACATCGACCCGGAGGAGACCTCCGAATGGCTCGAATCGTTCGATGAGATGCTCGACCGGGAAGGTCCGGGCCGCGCGCGTTATCTGATGCTCCGGCTGTTGGAACGCGCCGGTGAGCGTCGGGTCGCCATCCCCGCCTTGACCTCGACCGACTATGTCAACACGATTCCCACCGAGAACGAGCCGTGGTTCCCCGGCGACGAAGAGGTGGAGCGGCGCTACCGTGCCTGGATCCGCTGGAATGCAGCGATCATGGTGCATCGCGCGCAACGCCCGGGAATCGGTGTCGGCGGCCATATTTCGACCTACGCGTCCTCGGCGGCGCTCTACGAGGTCGGCTTCAACCACTTCTTCCGCGGCAAGGACCATCCCGGCGGCGGCGACTCGATCTTTATCCAGGGCCACGCCTCCCCGGGCATCTACGCCCGCGCCTTCCTCGAGGGCAGGCTCAGCACCGATCGGATGGACGGCTTCCGGCAGGAATACAGCCACGGCGGACCGGGCCACGGCCTGCCGTCGTACCCGCATCCCCGGTTGCTGAACGACTTCTGGGAGTTCCCGACGGTGTCCATGGGTCTCGGCCCGATGAACGCCATCTACCAGGCGCGGTTCAATCACTACCTGAACGATCGCGGCATCAAGGACACCTCCGATCAGCATGTGTGGGCGTTCCTCGGCGACGGCGAGATGGACGAGCCGGAGTCGCGCGGCCTCGCGCAGGTCGCGGCCATGGAGGGCCTGGACAATCTGACCTTCGTCGTCAACTGCAACCTGCAGCGCCTCGACGGGCCGGTGCGCGGCAACGGCAAGATCATTCAGGAACTCGAGTCGTTCTTCCGCGGCGCGGGCTGGAACGTCATCAAGGTGGTCTGGGGCCGTGAGTGGGACGCGCTGCTCGGCGCCGACCGCGACGGTGCGCTGGTGAACCTGATGAACACCACGCCCGACGGCGACTTCCAGACCTACAAGGCCAACGACGGCGCCTACGTCCGCGATCACTTCTTCGGCCGCGACCCGCGGACGAAGGCGCTGGTCCAGGACATGTCCGACGAAAGCATCTGGAACCTCAAGCGCGGCGGTCACGACTACCGCAAGGTCTATGCCGCCTATGCCGCCGCGATGGCGCACAAGGGCCAGCCGACGGTGATCCTGGCCAAGACCATCAAGGGCTACACCCTCGGCAAGCACTTCGAGGGCCGCAACGCCACCCACCAGATGAAGAAGCTGACCCTGCAGGACCTCAAGGATTTCCGTGACCTGCAGCGGATTCCGATCAGCGACGCCGAGCTGGAGAAGGATCCGTACCTGCCCCCGTACTACCACCCGGGCATGGAGGCGCGCGAGATCCAGTACATGCTGGACCGGCGCAAGGCGCTCGGTGGCTTCCTGCCCGAGCGGCGCACTGCGGCAAAGCCACTGCAACTTCCTGGCGACGAGGCGTACAAGTCGGTCCGCAAGGGTTCCGGCAAGCAGAACGTGGCTACCACGATGGCGCTGGTTCGGCTCATGAAGGAGCTGTTGCGGGACAAGGAGATCGGCAAGCGAATCGTGCCGATTATCCCCGACGAGGCCCGCACCTTCGGTATGGACTCGTGGTTCCCTTCGTTGAAGATCTACAACCGCAACGGCCAGTTGTACACATCGGTCGACGCGGAATTGATGCTTGCCTACAAAGAGAGCTCAGTCGGGCAGATCTTGCACGAGGGCATCAACGAGGCCGGATCGACCGCGTCGTTCACTGCGGCGGGCACCTCGTACGCGACCCACGGCGAGCCGATGATCCCGCTGTACATCTTCTACTCGATGTTCGGCTTCCAGCGCACCGGCGACAGTCTGTGGGCGGCGGCGGACCAATTGGCGCGTGGCTTCGTGCTCGGAGCAACCGCCGGGCGAACCACGTTGACCGGTGAGGGTCTGCAGCACAACGACGGCCACTCGCTGCTGTTGGCCTCGACCAATCCGGCCGTTGTCACCTACGATCCCGCGTTCTCGTTCGAGCTCGCGCATATCGTGCGCGACGGCCTGCGCCGGATGTACGGCGGCGGGACGCCGCAGGCCGGGCCGGGCGCGGTGCCGGGCGCCGTTTCGCACGGCGGGCAGCCGAACGGCGGCTTCGGCGGCGAAGACATCTTCTACTACATCACCCTGTACAACGAGCCCTACCAGCAGCCCGCGGAGCCCGACGACCTCGATATCCCGGGTCTGCTCAAGGGTATTTACCTGTACAAACGTGGTGCGGCGGGCGATGTGCGCGCCCAGATCCTCGTCTCCGGCGTCACCGTGCCGGACGGTTTGCGTGCGCAGGCGCTGCTCGCCGAGGAGTGGGGTGTTCAGGCCGATGTCTGGTCGGTGACGTCGTGGGGCGAACTCCGCAAGGAGGCGCTCGGCAAGGAAATCGCGAAGCTGCGCAACCCGGGCACCGATGTCGGTGTCCCGTACGTCACGCAGGCGCTCTCGGCGGCCGAGGGTCCGATCATCGCCGCGACGGACTGGATGCGTGCGGTGCCGGATCAGGTTCGGCAGTGGGTGCCCGGTGACTTCACCACCCTCGGCACCGATGGTTTCGGTTTCTCCGACACCAGGCCTGCCGCGCGCCGTGTGTTCAATGTGGACGCGCAGTCCATCGTGGTCGCGGCGCTGGCCGGACTCGTCCGAGCTGGGAAGATCGATGCCGCCAAGCTGACCGAAGCGGCGGCGAAATACCGCATCGATGATGTGGACGCCGCGCCGAAGTCGGTGGCAAGCGGCGACGGAGACGGCGAGTAGCGGACGATTGGATGGTGGACCGTAAACCGCCGCGGCCGCGACGGATCTCCGAAGGCTCCTCCGAGCACGAGGTGTATCTGCCGACCGGCGCGCTATCCCCGAACCGGCAAACCCGAGATCCGCTACCCGACACGTTGCTCAAACGTGTGAAGCAGTTCTCCGGTCGACTCTCCACCGAGGCGGTGGGGTCGATGCAGGATCGGTTGCCGTTCTTCGCCGATCTGGATGCCGCGCAGCGCGCCGGCGTCCAGATGCTGGTGCAGACCGCGGTGGTGAACTTCCTGGAGTGGCTGCAGGATCCCGACAGCGACATCAGGTTCAGTCTGGATGCCTTCCAAGTGATTCCACAGGATCTGGCGCGGCGGCTGACGCTGCGCCAGACCGTGGACATGGTCCGCGTGGCCATGGAGTTCTTCGAACAGTGGCTGCCTGCGCTCGCGCGCAACGACCGGCAGCTCGTCGCGCTCACCGAGGCGGTGTTGCGGTACGGGCGTGAGCTCGGGTTCGCCGCCGCCTCGGTATACGCGAGCGCCGCGGAATCCCGCGGCGCGTGGGACACCCGCCTCGAGGCGCTGGTCGTCGACGCCGTCGTGCGCGGCGATACCGGCCCGGACATGCTGTCGCGGGCCGCGACACTGAACTGGGACGCCACCGCGCCCGCGACCGTGCTGGTCGGGACTCCGCCGGGAGATCAGGGTGTCGGCATGGTCGGGTCGGTGCACACCATCGCCGCACGGCATGGTCGTGCGGCGCTGGCCGTTGTCCAGGGCTCGCGGTTGGTGATGGTGGTCAGTGGCAATCTCGGTGAAAGCTCTTATATATCGCCGTTCCTTGCGGACCTGCTCGCCGAGGTGTTCTCCGACGGGCCGGTGGTGATCGGCCCGACCACCCGAACCCTTGGTGCCGCGCATGCGAGTGCGGTGGAAGCCCTGGCAGGCATGGAGGCCGTGGTGGGCTGGCGGGGTGCGCCTCGACCAGTGCACGCAACGGAATTGTTGCCCGAACGCGCATTGCTCGGCGATCGAGGTGCGATAGACGCGTTGAACGAGTATGTTGTCCTACCGTTGGCCGCGGCGGGTTCGTCGCTGGCGGACACTCTCGATGCCTATCTGGATTGCGGTGGCGCTGTCGAGACGTGTGCCCGTCAGCTGTACGTTCATCCAAATACCGTTCGCTATCGCCTCAAACGGATTGCCGAGGTCACCGGACGAGATCCGATGAATCCGCGGGACGCCTATGTGCTCCGGATCGCATCCACAGTGGGTCGTTTGACACGAACCCGTAACGAATCATCAACATCCACCCCAGAGGCAACTCACCTCGTCATGGGTCACGAGGGCTTGTAACGGATCGTGGGAGCCGGTCGATCGGCACAACCCACGTGGCCTTTTGTGGGAGTCCCACAAAAGGCCACCGCAAGCTTCATTCGCGTCGACATCTCCTGCGGCCTGCCTCACAGTGTTTTCTTAGAGATGTGATCGCGTTGTTCGCCCCTGGACAGGGGTCCCAGACACCTGGCATGCTCGCGCCTTGGCTCGACCTTCCCGGCGCGACAGATCGACTCGCCCTCTGGTCCAAGGCCGCCGGCCTGGATCTGATTCGTCTCGGTACCACCGCGACGGCCGAGGAGATCACCGACACTGCCATTACCCAACCGCTCGTTGTCGCCGCTGCACTGCTTGCCTTCGCGGAAATCGACCCGAGTTCCCTTCCGGCAGATAGCATCGTCGCCGGACACTCGGTCGGCGAACTTGCCGCAGCCGCGGTCGCCGGGGTCATCACCCCCGACGAGGCGGTCACCCTGGCAGCTATCCGCGGTGCGGAGATGGCCAAGGCGTGCGCGCTGGAGCCGACCGGTATGTCCGCGGTGCTCGGTGGCGATGAGGCTGCCGTGCTCGCACGGCTCGCGGAGCTCGACCTCGTTCCGGCCAACCGGAACGCGGTGGGCCAGATCGTCGCCGCGGGTCGACTGGACGCCTTGGCAGAACTCGCCGCAAACCCACCTGAGAAGGCGCGGGTGCGTGCGCTGCCCGTCGCGGGGGCTTTCCACACCGCTTTCATGGGCCCGGCCCAGGATGCTGTGACGGAAGCCATAAGTCAGATCACCCCGAACGAGCCGACCCGGACCCTACTGTCGAACTTCGACGGCAAGCCGGTCGCCTCGGGAGCGGACGCCATCACTAAGCTCGCGGCGCAGGTCACCCGACCTGTCCGTTGGGATCTGTGCACCGAAACGACCAGGAAAGCTGGTGTTTCGGCAGTGGCGGAGTTGCCGCCGGCGGGCACACTCGTCGGTATTGCAAAACGGGAACTGAAGGGCACGCCCACGCTGGCCCTGAAGACCCCCGAAGACCTCCCCGCGTTGGCCGGGCTCACCACCTCCGGCTAGCTTTCCCCCGCGGACGTGCAATAAAAACGCACGATCGTGACCGAGCAGACGGTAACCATCGGCTGACTCGAACCGAAAAAAACAGTAGAAGCCCTACAAAGAAATCAAGAAGGGAGCCACGAAGTGGCCGCTCTGACCCAGGAACAAATCGTCGAGGAACTCGGCAAGATCATCGAAGAGGTAACGGGTATCGAACCCTCTGAGGTGACGATCGAGAAGTCCTTCGTCGATGACCTGGACATCGACTCGCTGTCCATGGTCGAGATCGCAGTGCAGACCGAGGACAAGTACGGCGTCAAGATCCCCGACGAGGATCTGGCCAGCCTGAAGACGGTCGGCGACGCAGTCGCCTACATCCAGAAGCTCGAGGCGGAGAACTCGGATGCCGCCGCGGAGCTCAAGGCCAAGTTCGACAACGCCGAGTAGGGCCGACACTGTGACCACTCCTTCCACCTTGAACGGGAACTTCCCCAACGTCGTCGTCACGAGCATGGCGGCGACCACGTCGATCGCTGGTGACGTCGATGCGACGTGGAAGGGACTCCTCAACGGCGAGAGCGGTATCGACGTTCTCGAGGATTCCTTCGTCGAGGAATACGACCTTCCGGTCCGCATCGGCGGTCACCTGAAGGTCCGGCCCGAGACCCTGCTGACCCGAGTCGAATGTCGGCGCATGGCCTACGTCGAGCAGCTCGCGACCGTTCTCGGTCGCGAAGTCTGGCGCAACGCGGGCAGCCCGGAAGTCGACCCGGAACGCCTGGGTGTGGCCATCGGTACCGGCATGGGTGGCGGTGACGCCCTCATCGATTCGGTCGACAAGCTGAAGAACGGTGGCTATCGCAAGATTTCGCCGCTAGCGGTTCAGATGGTCATGCCGAATGGTCCGTCGGCTGTTGTTGGTCTCGAATTGAAGGCCAGGGCAGGAGTGGTCACTCCGGTCTCGGCATGCTCCTCCGGCTCCGAGGCTATTGCCAACGCGTGGCGCATGATCGTGATGGGTGACGCCGATATCGTCGTCACCGGCGGCGTCGAGGGATACATCGATGCTGTGCCGATCGCGGCGTTCACGATGATGCGCGCGATGAGTACGCGTAACGATGATCCGAAGGGCGCGTCGCGTCCGTTCGACAAGGATCGGGACGGGTTCGTCTTCGGTGAGGCCGGTGCGCTGATGGTCGTGGAGACCGAGGAGCACGCCAAGGCGCGTGGCGCGACGATCCATGCTCGTCTGCTGGGTGCTGGTATCACCTCTGATGGCTATCACCTTGTTGCGCCTGCCCCCGATGGCAGCGGCGCGGCGCGGGCGATGAGTCGGGCGATGCAGACCGCCGGGTTGTCGAAGAAGGACATCACCCACGTCAACGCGCATGCCACCGCTACTCCGATCGGCGATACCGCCGAGGCGCGGGCGATCAATCTGGCGGTGGGTAACCATGCGTCGGTGTATGCGCCGAAATCAGCACTCGGTCACTCGATCGGCGCCGTGGGTGCTCTCGAGTCGGTGCTCACCGTTCTCAGCATCCGGGATGGGATTGTTCCGCCGACGCTGAACCTGGAGAACCAGGATCCGGAGATTGATCTGGATGTGGTTCATGGCGAGGCTCGCCGCCAGGAGATCGAATACGCGATCAACAACTCATTCGGTTTCGGTGGGCACAATGTCGCGCTCGCCTTCGGTCGGGCATAGCCGCCCGCATCGACTGCACAACGATCCCGGTGGGGTCGGCCAACTGAATTTGGTCGACCCCACCGTGGTTCGACATACGCAGCCGCGGCAGCGGCGTACTTCACAGAGGTGAGGAGTAAACGCGATGACGATAGTGGCCCCCGCGTTTCAGCCCGAAACAGCGATCGATCCGCGTGACCCGCTGGGTCGGTTGCAGCGCTTCTTCGACCCGGGTACGGTCCTTCCGCTGCATCCGCGGGACAAGTCCGGTGTGCTCGCCGCAATCGGCGAGGTCGACGGTGTCCGCACTGTCGCCTACTGCTCCGACGCCACCGTCATGGGCGGCGCGATGGGCGTGGAAGGTTGCAAGCACATCGTCGATGCGATCGACACCGCCATCGATTCCGCCATTCCGATTGTCGGCATCTGGCACTCCGGCGGCGCTCGGCTCGCCGAGGGCGTCGAGGCGCTGCACGCCGTGGGCCTGGTCTTCGAGGCAATGGTCCGGGCGTCCGGCCTGGTTCCGCAGATCTCGGTGGTCCTCGGCTTCGCGGCCGGTGGCGCCGCCTACGGCCCCGCGCTGACCGACATCGTGATCATGGCACCCGAGGGACGAGTCTTCGTGACCGGTCCCGACGTGGTCCGCAGCGTCACCGGTGAGCAGGTCGACATGGCCACCCTCGGTGGCCCGGAGACCCACGGCAAGAAGTCCGGTGTCACCCACATCGTCGCCAATGACGAGGCCGATGCGCTGCATCGGGGTCGCAGGCTGGTGTCGATGTTCGCCGAGCAGGGCGAATTCGACCTGGTCGCCGCCGAACACGGTGACGTCGACCTGAAGGCGATGATGCCGGAATCGGCCAAGCGCGCCTACGACGTCAAGCCGATCATCCACGAGCTGCTCGACAACGTCGACGGTGAGTCGTCGTTCGAGGAGCTGCAGGGTGGCTACGCCCGCAGCATCGTCACCGGTCTCGGCCGGCTCGCCGGTCGTACGGTCGGTGTGCTCGCCAACAACCCGATTCGGCTCGGTGGCTGCCTGAACTCCGAAAGCGCCGAGAAGGCCGCGCGTTTCGTGCGGCTGTGCGATGCCTTCGGTATCCCGCTGGTCGTGGTCACCGACGTCCCCGGCTACCTGCCCGGCGTCAGTATGGAGTGGGAAGGCGTGGTGCGCCGCGGCGCGAAGCTGCTGCACGCGTTCGCCGAGGCTCGGGTGCCACGCGTCACGCTGGTCACCAGGAAAATCTACGGTGGCGCCTACATCGCGATGAACGCCCGCTCGCTGGGCGCGACCGCGGTGTATGCATGGCCGGGCTCCGAGGTCGCCGTGATGGGCGCCAAGGCCGCGGTCGGCATCCTGCACAAGAAGGCGCTGGCAGCGGCGCCGGAGGACGAGCGTGAGGCACTGCACGAGCGTCTCACCGTCGAGCACGAGCAGATTGCCGGTGGTGTCGAGCGTGCCATCGCGATCGGTGTCGTCGACCAGGTCATCGACCCGGCGAAGACGCGCAGCATCATCGCCGCCGCGCTGGCCGCAGCGCCGGCTCGCAAGAGTCATCACAAGAACATTCCGCTGTGAGGTGATGTTCTGATCGAGAATGGGCTCCGGGATTTCCCGGAGCCCATTCTTTGTTGCTCGGCCCTGCTGCCGGACCGTCGACGGAAGCGGCGGATGCCGATCCGAAGGCCGGTTTCGCTGAGTAGCATCGGGGGGTGCGTTACGAGGAACTTGCCGAGGTGCCGTGTTCGATTACGCGCCCGCTGGTGATCTTCGGCGACCGCTGGACCCTGCTGATCCTGAAGTATTCGTTCTCGGGTGTCCGGCGGTTCAATGCCTTTCAGAGCACGCTCGGTATCTCCCGCAGTCGGTTGCAGGATCGGCTCGATCGGCTGATCGAGCACGGGATCCTGGTGAAACAGAAGGCGGCCGAGGGGGCTCATGAGGAGTACCGCCTCACGCCGAAGGGGCACGACATCTATCCGATCCTCATGGCGATCCGGGATTGGGGCGACACCCATATGGCGCCCGGCGGTCCGCCGGTGGAGTATCGGCATCGCGAGTGCACCGGCGAGGCGCATGTGAAGCTCGAATGCGATGTGTGTGGGAACGAACTCACCGCTCGCGACGTGACGCCATTGCCGGGGCCGGCCCTCGGGGTTACCGCAGCGTCGGCGGGGGCGCACAGTTCGGCTCGATAGCTCGGGCTGCGCCCGCGTGCGCGAGCTTCTCATTGCTGGATTCGGATGCACGCATTCCTGGTGCGGGAAATCAGTCGGCGTATCGCGACGCCGCTCAGGCTGCGCTCGGCGTATCGCATATCCGTCCCGTGACTCCACCGCCGACGAACCGGTGACTCTGCGCGGCGCCAGTGGCCGTAACTTTCTCAGTCCACCCAGACCACAACGTGTTGGGGGTCTTCGCGCATCGTGCGGAAGGAGTTGATCGGGTGGTCCTTGTCGGGATACCCGAACGAGATGCCTGCGACTACTCGCCGACTATCCGGGATGCCGAAGTACTCGCGCAGGAACGGTGCGTAGGACGCGAGCGCGGCCTGCGGAGCGGCGGCGAGTCCGAGACTGTGTGCACCGAGGAGGAAGTTGCCGATATAGAGGCCGCAGTCGACGGCGCCGTAGACGCCGAGATCGGCCTCGGAGGTGATGATCGCGACGTGCGGTGCGTCGAAGAGTTCGAAGTTGCGCAGCGCCTGCCGCATCGTCGCCTCGTGGTCGCCCTTGGTGATCCCGACACTGTCGTAGAGCTGCAGGCCACATTCGCGTCTGCGATCCCGATAGGCCCCGGTGTACTGCCCGGGAAATGCGAAATCCGGCTCGGGCGTCGACTTTTCGATATGTGCGAGCAGTTCTTTGCGGAACCGATCGGTGCCGGCTCCCGCGGTCACCGCGACCTGCCATGGCTGGGTGTTGCACCACGAGGGGGTGCGCTGTGCCAGCCGCAGCAGCGACTCGATCGTCTCCCGTGCCACCGGTTGCGACTGGAACTGCCTACAGGTCCACCGGTCGTCGAGTATTCGGGACAGCACGGCGAACTGGTCGGGGTCATCGGTCGGCGCCATGGGCTTCGAACCTCACTTCGTTCAGTCTCATTTTGAGACTGAACGTAGCACTCGAAGTCTCGTTTCGGAACCGCTGTGTCGCACTGTTTCGGCGTATGCGTCGCATTGCCCGCATTGCCGCGGGCTGGACCGGGCACAATCCCTGACATGGGTTCCGAGACCGCCGCTGCGCGGGATCGCAAACGGCACGGCAGGCACTACACCCCGCCTGCGCTGGCGCGATTTCTGGCGCAGCGGCTACTCGAACATATGCCGCGACCACGGAATTCTGCTGCACTCCGGGTACTCGATCCGGCCTGCGGGGACGGCGAGCTGCTGCTGGCGCTACAACGGGAGGCCGCTATCCGGCTGCCGGAGGTGCGGGTGGAGTTGGTCGGCTACGACCTCGACAGCGAGGCGCTGACGGTGGCGCGCGAGCGGGCCTGCACCGCGGGGGTCGTTGTCGACTGGCATGTCGGCGACTTTCTCACAGTGTCCGAGGACATTACGGATGCCTGCTTCGACGCCATCATCACCAATCCGCCGTATGTGCGCACCCAGCAGCTGGGTGGTGCGACAGCGCAGTTGCTGAGCAAGCAGTTCGGGTTGCGGGGCCGAATCGATCTCACCCATCCGTTCGTCGCGATTGCACCGCGCTTGCTGTGCTCGGGTGGGGTACTCGGATTGTTGTGCGCCAACCGCTTTCTCACCACCAAGGCCGGCGCGAACATTCGAGGATTGCTGCTGTCGGAGTTGGCTCCGATCGAGCTGTACGACCTCGGCGACACCAAGCTTTTCGAGGCCGCCGTGCTGCCCGCCGTCACGATCGCTACGCGCACTGCGCGCCGCGAAACCTGCCGCTATGTATCGGCCTATGAGGTCCCCGCATGCGAAACTGTTAGCGGCACAGAGCTATTCGAAGCATTGACCGAGGATCGGGGCCGTTTCGTCGCACATAACGGTCGTATCTTCGCGGTAGCAGTGGGCACGCTGGCGACCGGCGAGTTCGGCTCCGATGATCGGGGAGTCGTCGCCTCGTTATCGGTCGACACCGACGCGGAGGTGAGCGGTGCTCCCCGGACCGCTGCTGTTACTGGCGCTCGGACCGGTGCCGAGGACGGCGCCGGCAGTATCGGTGACGGTGGAGCCGTAGTCGGCGGCGGTGCGAATGGTGCCGGGAATTCGGTGCCGGGGGACTCGGATGTTGCTCGGGTGGTGGGGGTGTGCGGGGTCGACGGGCAATTCGTCAGTCGTGAGTTGCGTGGTTCTGGGTGGACCGCTGCGGCGGGGCGGGCATGGCGGATGTCGCGGCCGGGATTGGACGACTGGTTGGGCCAAGTGGGGGTCGGGACCTGGCGGACATTCGGGGAGATAGCGCGGATTCGGGTGGGGATCAAGACGACGGCGGATCGGGTGTTCATTTCGGATCGGTGGGAGGAGGTGGAGCCGTGTCCGGAGTCGGAGTTGTTGTTCGACTTGATCACTCATCATGACCTCCGGCCGTGGCGGGTCTCCGGCGGTCGTGGCACTCGTGTGTTGTATCCCTATGACACGACTCGGTCGCGGCGCATCCCGGTCGACCTGAGCGAATTTCCCGGTGCCGCAGCGTATTTGCGGACCTATGAGGAAATACTGGCCGGTCGGAAATATGTGACGGACGGTGGGCGTGAGTGGTTCGAGATCTGGGTGCCGCAGCGCCCGCATTTGTGGCGGGTGCCGAAGGTGGTGTTTCCCGATATCAGCGAGCGGCCGCGGTTTGCTCTTGATCGGTCGGGGGCGGTGGTGAATGGGGATTGTTATTGGATGTCACTGGCGGACATCGGAATGCACGGTGACGCGGAGCAGCTGGCGTATCTGCTGATGGGTGTGGCGAATTCGGCGCTCGGCCTGCACTTCTACGATGCGGTATGCGGGAATCGACTGTACTCGGGTCGGCGGCGGTGGATTACCCAGTACGTGTCGCGGCTGCCGTTGCCGGACCCGGCGCGCTCGGGCGGGGTCGTCGAGTTGGTCACCGAATTCGTCGACGACGGGCGGGTACCCGATGCCGAGTCGGTGCGTGAGTTGAACGAGCGGGTGGCCGCGGCGTTCGGGCTGCGGTCAGGCTGTGGTGCGGACCCCGACCATCGGCAGCAGGATCCGGCGGGCGAAGTCACGTCCGGCCTCGACATCGTCGAGCGGAATGAGCCCGTCGGGGGTCAGGGCCAGCGAGAGGGCGAGCCGGGCCATGATCTCGGCGACCAGGTCGGCGTCGAAATCATCGGAGCCGTCGTCGGTCCGTAATTCCCGCAGCTTCACGGCGAGGTAGGTGCGGCCGACGGCAATGATCGGTGCGGCCTCCGTGGTGAGCCGCGGCAGGATGAGGTCGGGTTCGGTGCGCAGCAGCCTGCGCAGCAGTTCGTTGCCGGCGATCGCGCTGATGAACGCGGCGAAGATCTCCACCAGTTGGTTGTCACTGCCGGCGACGGTGCGCACCCGCTCATCGATCTCGGTGACGAAGCGCTGTGCCTCTCGCACACTCACCGCTTCGACCAGTTCGTTCTTCGATTCGAAGCGGCGATAGAGGGTAGCTGGGCTGATGCCGGCGCGGCGGGCGATCTCGCCCATGCTGGTGCGCTTGATCCCGAAGTCCAGGAATGCCGACAGCGCGCTCTCCAGTAGCTTCTCGCCGTCCTTGACCGGGTTGTCAAGGATGCGCTGGAGCATGGGCGGGACGGTGGGCATCGGGTCTCCAGTCGATTCGGCGCGGGCGCCGAAGAGTGCGCGGCGCCGCGACGGTGCGGATGATGGATGTTCATTATTTCACCGGGTTGCGGCGGATTGGCCGAGGATTCGCGAAAGCGTGAGTGAAACGCGTATGAATCATCTCACTGAGTCGTGATCGATGTTGCCCAAGCGCCGTCGGAGCTGTCCATCGAGCGGAGTGCTCGCCACCGGCACGCGGGCGGCGCGGCCGGTGTCCGGCATCGCCGGCGGCGGGGGTCGTGCGCACAACGCTGACTGCGCAGTCGGCGAAGATTCCGCATTTGTCAGGCGGAAAGTCTTTGTCGGACTGGATATCTCGCGGTGGCGGCGCTGCTTCAAATATTGGCTCGTGTCGTGAACTGTTGCCGGACCAGGTATTTCGGCCTCCAGCGCGAGACTGCAATGAAGATGATCACCGCAGCATCTGAACGACGCGGCGGTGATCGGACATCACGGGTGCGGTAGGTCCAGCGCCGCCATCTCTTGTTCGATCGCATTGGCCGCGAAATCGACGCCACTGGAACGTAATTCGTGAACTCGGCGCTGTAGCGCCTCGATTCCGCCCGGTTGGGCCGCGATGTCGGCCACGCTGAGCCGCCCCTTCGGCCGGTGCATACTCGTCTGTCCGTACGCCACCGTGATACCTCCTGCCCGCACGCTCCGCGCCCGCCGTCCCGATGGGATCGACTCTGCGCTACAAGCCGCACGTCGGCTGTGTCGGCAGCGGATCCCGGGACGCCGGGCACGCTGGCAAAATGTTATCAGCCATTCCTAGTGGACATTTGATGAGTGTGCGCTGTCTCACAGGATCTTCGCGTCGCGGTGATCGACCGTGTTGTGAAGGTACACAGCGGCACCGAGCCGCAGGCCATCCTGCTCGGCTGCGCTGAGTTCACGGCGGACCTTGCCCGGCACGCCTGCCACCAGCGAGCCCGGCGGAATGTGGGCGCCCTCGGGAATGAGCGCGTTGGCGGCGATCAGGCAGCCCGCGCCGATCACCGCGCCATTGAGCACCGTCGCACCCATGCCGACCAGCACATCGTCGCCGATCGTGCAGCCGTGCAGAATCGCGTTGTGCCCCACCGAAACTCCCGTACCCACTGTCAGTGGAAAACCGGGATCGGCATGCAGCACGCAGCCGTCCTGAATGTTGGTGCGGGCGCCGATGCTGATCGCCTCCAGGTCGGCACGCACCACCGCGCTGTACCAAACGCTCACCTCGGCCGCGAGCTGCACGCGCCCGATCACGGTCGCATTGGGTGCGATCCACGCACTGTCGTCGACCTCCGGCGCAAACTCGCCCACCTGAATCCTCATGCGCAAAACGTAGCTACGCCGCCGCGGCAGCTGCGCAGCGCCCCGAGTTCGCCGGGCCGGAGCGTGTGCGTCGACGATCCGCGTCGGGCTGTCGGTGCCGAATGTTCGCTCGGCTGGATTGCGGGTCGCTCGCACGGTGGCTGCTCGAAGTGCCGTATTCGACGCGAGGGCGCGTGCGGGAAGCAATGAGAACCGAGGTAAACCCACCTGTCGCGGGCAGGACAAGCTGGGGCCGATGTGCCCGTCAGCCCGCACTGCGATCGAGACTCGCGCCGGTGCGCGGAATGTCCGCCGCGGCGGAGTGGAACATGGCGCGGTGGGCGGCGGGACTGGTGCCCAGGATGCGATGGAAGTGATGGCGCAGGCTGACGGCAGTGCCGAACCCGGCTTCGGCGGCGATGCGATCCATGGTGTCGGCGGTGGATTCCAGTAGCAGTCGAGCGCGGTCGGCGCGCTGGTGCAGCAGCCACTGCTGCGGGCTGCTTCCGGTACGGTCGCGGAAATGTCGGGTGAAGGTGCGCCGAGACATCAGCGCGACGGCAGCCCAGCCGTCCAGATCGATCGGATCGCCGAGATGTGTTCGGGCCCAGACCATTGCGTGTTCGATGGGATCGTCGTCGGTAGCATCGGGTACGGCAATCGGGATGTATTGGGCCTGTGAGCCACTGCGGTGCGGTGCGGTGACCAATGCTCTGGCCAGTTGGGCCGCTTCGCGGCTGCCGAAATCGGTGCGCACCAGGTGCAGGCAGCAGTCGAGCGCGGCGGCGACCCCGGCGGAGGTGACGAGGTCGCCGAGATCCGACCACAGTCGGTCGGCGCGCACCAGGACCGCGGGGTAGGCGCGGGCCAGATCGGCGGCAGCCGACCAGTGCGTGGTCACCTCGCGTCCATCGGCGAGGCCGCTTGCGGCCACCGCCCAGGAGCCGAGGCACAGGCCGACGATCCGCGCACCGCGTGCGTGCGCGCCGTGCAGTGCCGTGCGCAGGTCATCGGATATCGCGGCGCCGCGCGGCCAGCTGGGAATCACCACGGTGTCGGCCCGCTCCAAGACCTCGAGGCCGTGCTTGACGTCGATGTCGAATCCGGCCGGCGTGCTCAGAGCGCCTGGGCGCTCGGCACATACGTCGACTCGGTACGGTGCGCGGCCGTCCGCGCCGACGCGTCCGAATACCAGGGACGGTACCGAGAGATGGAACGGGCTGACGTTCTCGAAGGCCAGAACCGCGACAGAATGCATGGCCCGATTTTAGCGGTAGATGGCACTCGGGCCACTGGTTTCGAGGCAACGTATCGGCAAATATCGACGTCATGAGCGAAACGATCGAACGCACCACCCTCGAGGCCCTGCACATCGGCGGGCCGACCCTGCGCTTCCGGTACGCAGGTCTGACCTGGCTGACCGACCCCACCTTCGATGCGCCGGGTGACTACCAGGGCCCGATCACCCTGCACAAGCTCACCGGTCCCGCGGTGCCGCTCGAGCAGGTCGGATCCGTGGACGTGGTGCTGCTCTCGCATGACCAGCACGCCGACAACCTCGACAATTCCGGTCGCGAGTTCCTTGCCACCGTCGAGACCGTGCTGTCCACGCCGGATGCGGCCGGCCGCGTGAACGGCGTTCGAGGACTGGCGAACTGGGAGACCGTGACGGTCGGCGAAGTCCGGGTGACCGCGGTTCCCGCGCTGCATGGACCCGAGGGGTGCGAACCGTTCAGCGGTGTCGTCACCGGTTTCGTGCTGCAGGCCGAGGGTCTGCCGACGGTGTATGTCTCCGGTGACAACGCGTCGGTCGCTTTCGTCGAGCAGATTGTCCAGCGCATCGGTCGCATCGACATCGCCATTCTGAATGTGGGCGCCGCCAACGTCGGCCGTTTCGGCGACACCGACGTCACCCTCAATGCCCGCACCGCCCTCCAAGCCGCCGAACACCTCGGCGACGCGGCCATCATCCCGGTGCACGCCGAAGGGTGGGGCCACTTCACCGAATCCCTCGACCACCTCGCCCGTGTCTTCGCCTACGGCGGCCGCGCCGACCAACTCCGCATCCCGCAGCCCGGCCGGATATTCACGGTTTGAACGCGGCCCTGTCCGAACGCACGGCCTCGAGGCCACCACAGCTTTGATCGCAGGGTCGACTCTTCGTCGGAGCGTGGAGCGCGGCTCTGCTCACGTGGTGCCTCGAGGTTGCCGCAGTTCTGATTGCTGGGTCGGCTGTTCGTCCGAGCCCGGTCGGATGATCGCGATGTGAGCACCGCTGTGCCTTACGCGGCATCGGGGTAGCGGCCACCTCACCCAACTTTCACGTCCCGAACCGCAATAGCCTTCGGTAGCGGCACCTGGTTGCGGCAGAACGCGAGTGCGCACGAGGGTGCCGCTCGTGGAGGTCGGAGGTTCGCCGGGGTCGACCGCGCGGCGTTCGTGGCATCGGGAGGATGTGTGGTCCACGATGGCGGTATGAGGATCGGAGTACCGCGGGAGGTCAAGGAGCAGGAGTTTCGGGTGGCGCTGACGCCGGCGGGAGCCGGGGAGCTGGTGCGGCACGGACACGAGGTGTTGATCGAGGCAGGCGCGGGGGTGGGGTCGGGGTTCGCCGATTCCGACTATGCCGCGGCCGGGGTGCGGACGGTGCCCGACGCCGACCAGCTGTGGTGGGAGGCCGAGCTGGTGCTGAAGGTGAAGGAGCCGATCGCGCCGGAGTATGCGCGGATGCGGCCGGAACAGGTGCTGTTCACCTACCTGCATCTGGCCGCGTCCCGCGAATGCACCGATGCGATTCTGCGCTCGGGCAGCACCGCCATCGCCTATGAGATGGTGCGTGCGGCCGATGGCTCGTTGCCACTGCTCGCGCCGATGAGCGAGGTCGCGGGGAAGCTCGGCCCTCAGGTCGGCGCGTATCATCTGATGGCGCCGCTCGGCGGCGCCGGGCTACTGCTCGGCGGCGTGCCGGGGGTGCGACCGGCGGACGTGGTGGTGCTCGGTGGGGGCGTCGCGGGAAGCAATTCGGCCGCGGTCGCCGCCGGTATGGGCGCAAAAGTGACTGTGCTCGATACTAATTTGGTCCGGCTACGCGAGCTGGACGCCCAATTCGACGGGCGCATAACCACTCTCGCATCGAACACGGTCGCGATTGCGCAGGCGGTGCTTGCGGCGGATCTGGTCATCGGCTCGGTGCTGGTGCCGGGCACGCGGACACCGAAATTGGTCTCCGACGAGCTGGTCGCGGGCATGCGCCCCGGCTCGGTGCTGGTGGACATCGCCATCGACCAGGGCGGCTGCTTCACCAGCTCCCGTCCGACGACACACGCGAATCCCACTTTCCGCGTGGCCGATTCACTGTTCTACTGCGTGGCCAATATGCCGGGCGCGGTCCCGCACACCGCGACCGTCGCGCTCACCAACGCGACACTGCCCTATGTGCGCGCCATCGCCGACCACGGCTGGCCTCGAGCCTGCGCCGAACACCCCGACCTGGCGCGCGGCCTGACCGCCGACGCGGGACATCTGCTCTCGGCGGAAGTCGCTGCCGCACACGGATACCCGGTATTGAAGCCTGTGGGCTCGGCCGGCTGATCCGACCATGTGGACATCGCTGCCGCGCACAGAGACCCCGGCTCGACGAGGCAGTAGGTGCGGCCCGGATGTCGACGAAACCGGCTGTGGGAAGACGGTCTTCGGACAGGTGAACGGGCGGCTTCCCTGGCGGGAAACCGCCCGTTGGCGGTGGCTATTCGGTGCCGGCAGAACCGGCCTCGTCGGGGTTTTGACCGAGGTACCAGTCGGGGGCGCCGGTGGTCGGCAGGTCGTGCAGCTTATCCGGGTTGCGGACCACGTCGATGGCGACGATGCGGCCCGCGTCGACGGTGAACGCGAAGACGCCGGTGTGGGTGCCGTCGAAGACGACAAGGCCGGGCTGACCGTTGACCAGGACCGCACGGCCCCACGCGCCTGCCGCCGATGGTGCGTGGTACCAGCCGAGCAGCAGTTTCGCGACCAGCTCGGCACCGTGCACCGGCTGCCGGATCGCGGGCACCTTGCCGCCGCCATCGGCGGTGAGGCTGACCTCGGAATCCAGCACGCCGAGCAAGGCGCTCAGGTCACCGGACCGCCACGCCACCGCGAACGCCGAGACCACCTTCTCCTGCTCGTCCGGCGACGCGGGAAAACGCGGCGTCCCGTCCTCGATGCGCTTGCGTGCGCGCGAGGCGAGCTGACGAACCGCCGCCGGCGTGCGCCCGACCACATCGGCGACCTCGGGGCCGGTCATACCGAACACATCCTGTAGGACGAACGCGGTGCGTTCGGCGGGGGACAGGGATTCGAGGACCACCAGCAGGGCCGTGGTGACCCGCTCGTCCTGGGTGATGCGGTCGGCGGGATCATCCCAGCTCGTCACCTCGGGCTCGGGAAGCCATTCGCCGACGTATTGCTCGCGGCGCACCCTGGCCGAGCCGAGGTAGTCCAACGCCAGCCGGCCGGTCACCGTGGTCAGCCAGGCCCGCAGGTTGTCGATCTCGCCCGCCTTGCCCGACTCGTGCTGGCGCTGCAGTCGCAGCCACGCCTCCTGCACCACGTCGTCGGCGTCGGTGAGGCTGCCGAGATTGCTGTAGGCGAGCCGGCGCAAATACGGCCGCTGCTCCTCGAACTGCCTGGCCAACTCGGCCTGGTCGATGGGCTCGGATGCGGAGGGCTGATCGGAAGTCACTGGTCTCGCCGTTCGGTCGTGCGGCCCCTGTCGGGGGCGAGTCTATGGGGGAGTCATCAGGATGACGACTCAGGGCAGCAGAGTGTGACACACGACGACACGCCGTGCGGACACGCAGGTTGCGGGGAGTGCGCTGCGGTGAGGTGGGCCCACCCGCGGTCCCTGTTCGGTGGTCGCAACCGAGGATTGTGCGGTATCCGAGGTGTGAGGGTGATCTGGCCGGGCGGGTCGTCCAGCGGCGGCCCTGCGCAGGATCCTCGTTATATCGCACTGTTCGGCAAGTAACCCACCCACGCAGCTGCGGTTGCCGGAGTCGAACGGGCCGTTGAATCGAGTGGGAATCCGGAGCGTTCGAACGGTTAGTACCGGTGGTGCCGGGTTCGGGTCGGGTGGGCTGTGCCATGCGGCGTGGTGCGGTTCGACGGTGTGGCCGTTGACGCGTGGCCGGTACCGGCTAACCTCGCCGGGTGCACACGGGGACCTCGACCGCTGCTGGGCTGCTGCTCGGGTTCGCGCTCGACCGCGCGTTCGGTGATCCGCGGCGGTGGCATCCGGTGGCCGGGTTCGGTTCGGCGGCAAGCGCGCTCGAAGCGGTGACCTATGCCGATCGGCGGTCGGCCGGAGTGCTGCACGAGGTGCTGTCGGTGGGCGCGATTGTCGCGGTCGGTGTCGGTGCTCGGCGTGGTGGGCTTGTTGCCACCGCGCTGGCCACGTGGACGGTGCTCGGCGGCCGCAGTCTGGCGCGGGCCGGAAGACAGATGGCCGACTGCCTCGAATCCGGCGATCTGCCCGCCGCACGGGCGTTGCTGCCCTCGCTGTGCGGGCGGGATCCCGAGGTGCTCGACGCGGACGGATTGGCCCGCGCCGCAGTGGAATCCATTGCCGAGAACACCTCCGACGCGGCGGTGGCACCGCTGGTGTGGGGCGCGGTCGCCGGGGTGCCCGGCCTGCTCGGCTACCGCGCGATCAACACCCTCGACGCCATGATCGGCTACCACAACGATCGCTACGAACGTTTCGGCTGGGCCGCCGCCCGGACCGACGACCTGGCAAACCTGCTGCCCGCCCGCCTCACCGGCCTGCTCACCGCGGCACTGTCCCCCGTGGTCGGTGGCCGCCCCGCCGCCGCACTGCGCGCCTGGCACCACGACGCCGCCAAACACCCCAGCCCCAACGCGGGCGTCGTCGAAGCATCGATGGCAGGCGCACTGGGCGTCCGCCTCGGCGGCCGCACCCAATACCGCTACGGCACCGAACTGCGTCCCATCCTCGGCGAAGGCCCACCCCCCGCGGTAGCGGACCTCCGCCGCGCCGTCCGGATGTCGGAAGCCGTCCAACTCGGCGCTGTCCTCACCACCGCCCTCTGGTCATTCCTGCGCCCTCCCCGCTGACCGATCTCCGCACCGAGCGGCACACGGTTTCCGCAACCCGCGGATGTTCCCCACCACCATGTGGGTGCGCACCGCGACCGACTCCGAAGATTTTCCTGCGCTACCTGCTGGGCAATGTCCATGCCCGGCCAGTCGCCACCGGCCCGGAATTGGGTGACGAACGGGATATGACAGAGGTGGCGCTCGGTGTTGGCCGCAGCGATGTCTCGTTCGTCGGGAGTCTGATGGTTAGCGGTTGCCGCCGTAGCGATCGGCCAGGCGTTGTTCCTTGGTGGGAGCTGTTGTGGGGGTGGGCGTTTCGGTGGGCGGTGCGGTGGTGGTGGCCTTTTCTTTGCGGCGTTCGCGGATTTCGGCGTAGACGAAGTAGCCGAGGCCGAGGGGGGCCATGATGCCGAAGGCCAGCCATTGGAGGCCGTAGGAGAGGTATGGGCCCGCGTCGAGTTGGGGGAGGGGGGTGGGGGTGAAGGCGCCGGGCTGGTTCTCGTCGAGTTGGAGATAGCCGCCCCGTTCGCCGGTGGGGATGGCGGTCAGTGGCTGCTGCAGGACGGTTGTTTCCTGGGTGGTGTCGATCGAGTAGACCTGGCGGTAGCCGTCTTGGACGGACGGGTCTTTGCCGGGGGTGACGCCCTCGGACATGCGCACCCTGGCCTCGATGTGCTGCGATCCGGCGGGTGGGTCGGGGATCTGGGGTGGGCGGGTGCCGTCGACGGCGGCGACGAGGCCGCGGTCGACGAGCAGGATCCTGGCGCCGTCGAGCCGGAAGGTCGACAGCACAGCGTAGGCGGGGGCGCCGTCGAGGTGGCGCAGCCGGACCAACACCGTCGAATCGGGGAGATAGGTGCCTGTTGCGGTCACCCGTCGCCACTCGGCGGGTGAGTCGGTGTCCTTGCTGTCGAGGACAGCGGTGATGTCGATCGGTGCGGCATCCACCGAGTCGGCGATGAGCTGATTGCGATGCGACGTGGCGGTGTTCTTGCCCAGTTGCCACGGCGCGAGCACCGTGAAGCAGAGGTAGGCGAAAGCGGCCACCAGCACGGCGAGAATCAGCCAGCTGGGGCGTAGGAGAAACGTCAGTCTGCGGATCATGAGCGTCTGTCGGTGACCGGTTGCGCGGCGTATCGGATAGCGGTCGGCTCGACGGCGGCGCGGGCGTCGGCGTGCCGAAGGGGCGGCACAGGTGTGGCGTCGGGAGCCGGTTCGCGTGTGGGTTCTGGTTCGTCCACCGCGTTGCCGGCGTCTGGTGCCGGCTCGCGTGCGGTGTCCGGTTCGTCCGCAGCATTGCCGATGTCGGGTGCGGCATCGAGCGCCGGTTCATCGCTGGCGTCGAGCCCTGCTTTCCCCGCTTCCGGTCCGTTGGCCGCGGTGCGGGTGTCGAGCGCCGTGCGGACCCAATCCAGCAGGCCGGGGATGGCCGCCTCGATCTGGTCACGAACGAGTTCGAAGTCGGCCGTGCTGCCGTAGTACGGGTCGGGGACATTCGGACCGTCGGCGGCGGGGTCGAAGCTGCGCAGGAGTCTGCGTCGGTCGGAGGGCACGCCCAGGCGGGCGAGCTCGCGTTCGTGGCCGGTGTCGAGGGCGATCAGCAGGTCGGCGTCGCGGTGCTCGTCGCCGAAAACGGCCGCGACGTGACCGGTCGGGTAGCCGTGCCTGCGCAATGTCGCGGTGGTGCGCGGATCGGCGTCGTCGCCGACATGCCATGCGGTGGTGCCCGCGCTGCTGACCCGCACCTGGTCGGCAAGACCAGCGCGGTACAGATGCCCCGCGAACATCTTCTCCGCCATCGGCGATCGGCAGATGTTTCCGGTACAGACGAACGACACGTGCAGCTCAGCCACGACAGCCATTCTGGCCGGTGCTGCCTGCGGGCCGCCACGTAGGGTGTTTTCTTGTGCCCGAGGACAGCGTCGATCATGCGAAACTGCGCCACCACGGCGACGTGGACGCGCGCCCGGGCATGTTCGATTTCGCGGTGAACGTGCAGGGCAGCGCGCCGCCGGACTGGCTGCGCCGCCGGTTGGCCGCACGGCTGGACTCGCTGGGCCGCTATCCGAGCGCTGCCGAGGATCTCGCGGCAAGGTCGGCGGTGGCGCTGCGCCACGGTCGCCCGCCGGAGCAAGTGTTGTTGCTGGCGGGCGCGGCCGAGGGCTTCGCCATGCTGCCCCGGCTCGCGCCCGGACTTGCCGCGGTGATCCATCCCTCGTTCACCGAGCCCGAGCTGGCGTTGCGTGACGCGGGCGTGCCGGTCACCCGGGTCCTGCTCGAGCCGCCGTATCTGCTGAACCCGGCCGCGGTGCCCGAAGCGGCGGACCTGGTGGTCCTCGGCAATCCGACCAATCCGACCTCGGTGCTGCATCCCGCCGAAGTGATCCGCGCCTTGCACAGGCCCGGCCGGACCATTGTGGTCGACGAAGCCTTCGCCGACGCGGTGCCGAGAGAGACCGAATCGCTGGCGAGCTCCGCCGCATCCGATGTCCTCGTACTGCGCAGCCTCACCAAGACCTGGGCGTTGGCGGGCCTGCGTTGTGGCTACTTCCTCGGCGCACCAGAACTGCTCGCCCGGCTGAATCACGGCCGCCCGCACTGGCCGCTCGGCACCCTGCAGCTCGAGGCCATCACCGCCACCGCCGCGCCGTTTGCGGTCGCCCAGGCACAAAACCGGGCTCGGGCACTCGTGGTCGAACGAGAATTGATGATCGAACGGCTGACGGCAGCGGGCATCGAGGTCCACACACCCGCCGCCGGGCCGTTTCTGCTGCTGCACGTCGCGGACGGCGAGTTGCTGCGAAAGCATCTGGCGGACCAGGGGATCGCAGTCCGCCGCGCCGACACTTTCCCCGGCCTCGGTCCCGACTATCTTCGTGTCGCAGTGCGTGGCACCGAAGAGGTGGGTCGGCTGATCGCCGGAATCCGCGCGGCGGGCTGGTGATGGCGGCCGAACCCGGTCACGAATTCTCGCCCGCCGCAGTGGATTGCGGCGCCAGAGGACGAGGGCCCACGAGCATGGTGGCGGGTTCGAATGGCTGCGTTGCGGGCAGTGACCGGTCGGCGAGGTGCGGGGCTCGGGTAGCGAGATTCGATGGGGCAGGTGGCCGTCAGGTCGGTCCAACCGTCACATCGCGATCACCAGCCCGGAGTCGCAGGTCTGGGTCGCGGCCAGGGCAGGGAGCATGCCGAGGCCGGAATCTCACCGCCGGCGCGGCCACCTCTACTGCCGCCGAAGGATTGTGGCGGTCGGCGCAAACCACACGTGACAGTGGATCGAATAGGTGAGCCGCGGTCGGAAATCTTGCGGCCCGCTGTGCCTGGGCCGGGAGTGATTGTGGCATGAGCGAACTGGAGGAAGGCGGATGGTGGCGACGCTGGCGGACGTGATCGGAGTACTCGATTCGGCGTATCCGCCGAAGCTGGCCGAGTCGTGGGACTCGGTCGGGTTGGTGTGTGGAGACCCTGCCGACGAGGTGACCCGGGTGCTGTTCGCTGTCGACGCGACGGCCGCGGTTATCGATGAGGCGATCGATTGGCGGGCACAGGCTTTGGTGGTGCACCATCCGTTGCTACTGCGTGGTGTGGACACCGTTGCCGCCGACACCCCGAAAGGTGCGTTGCTGCATCGCCTGATCCGGTCCGGCTGTGCGTTGTTCAGCGCGCACACCAACGCCGACTCTGCCGATCCGGGCGTCTCCGATGCGCTGGCTTCGGCGATCGGCCTGACCGTCACCGGCCCACTGGACGCGAAACCGGACACCGCCGTGGACGACTGGGTGGTGCAGGTGCCGCGCTCGCATACCGATGCGGTGCTCGCGGCATTGTTCGCCGCAGGTGCGGGTGGCAACGACTCCTACCGGGACTGTGCGCTGCGGGTGCCGGGGATCGGTCAGTTCCGGCCGGTGGCGGGGGCGAATCCGGCGGTCGGTTCGCTCGGTGAGCTGCAGCAGGTCGAGGAAGACCGCGTCGAGGTGATCGCGCCGCCCGCCGCCCGCGCCGCGATTCTTGCGGCACTGCGCGCCGCGCATCCTTATGAGGACCCCGCCTATCACGTCAGCGAGCGTGCGCCGCTGCCTTCCGGGCTCGGTATCGGCCGGGTCGGCATGCTGCCGGAGCCGGAATCGTTGCGCGCCTTCACCGCTCGGGTCGCGGCCGCTCTACCTGCCACCGTCTGGGGTGTCCGCGCCGCAGGCGACCCCGACCGCATGATCCACACGGTCGCCGTCTGCGGCGGCGCGGGCGACTCCTACCTGAACACCGCAGCACGCCTGGGCGTAGACGCCTACGTCACCTCCGACCTGCGCCACCACCCGGTCGACGAACACCTGCGCAGAGGCGGCCCCGCCCTCGTGGATGCGGCCCACTGGGCCACCGAATTCCCCTGGTGTGCGCAAGCCGAGGCGGTGGTGCGCGCCGCGTTGCCGGATCTCGAAACCCGGGTATCGACGATGCGTACCGACCCGTGGACGGTGTGCGCCACCGCCTGATGTCGCCCCGACCGAGGTCCGTGGGTTGTGCGGCAGGCTGGATTCTCGAAACTGTTGCGCCTATACCTGTCGACCAGCGGTGCGCAGTTTTGGGCACTCCGGTTTCATTACCGAACCGGACTGATCGGCACGCGCGGAGCAGGGAGCGCGACTCATAACGAGCCGACTCGCGCGAGGTCATCCGCACCTGGTAGCCGGCACCGAGCCGAGAGCGTAGACGCGGCCGCGGCGAGGCCGGTCGCGATGGTGACAGCGGTCCTACCCGGCGATTGCGCCGGCCGAGTGCCGAAGAGGCGAACGCGGCGGTGCATGCGGATCGTCGATCGAGTCGTGCGAAGTGACCGGGTAGCGCCCTTATTCAGTCGCGGTCGTCGGGTGCTCGAGGTGGACGGCATTGACGAAGTCGGGATGAGCGGTGATCACGACGTGTGATCTATCGGGCGTCATCCGCGCATGGGCAAAGATCTCCGCGCGTTCGAATGCGCCCCTGATCAACAGCAGACCCACCGGAAACCAGCCGGGGAAGACTGCAAATACCAGCGGTACGACCAGCCCTCGTACACCCTGCAGAAGCGCGAGGACGAGGGCGACAACGGTGATTGCCGCTGCGGCCGATAGGAATTGACCGATCCGCACGAATTGGCGGGCACGGCGCAGGCATGCCGGACAGGCCGGCCAGTCGCCGTGCAGCACGATGTGCGGGTCGACATTGAACGGGTCTCGCGATCCGATGCGAGAGAAGATGCGAAGCAGGAACCGAGCCGACGTGAGGCGCTCGGCCCCGCCCCTACGGTCCACGAAGGGGATCTGAGCGGTCCGCAGTTGCGCCGCAGGACGGCCGTGCTCGCTGCACACTCTCGGCAGCTGCTCCCGCAGGATGAGATGGAGCGGCGCACCGTTCGGCGGCATGCTCTCGTCCGGATCGGGCATGACCGGGAGCGAAATGTCTTGCTGGTGCTTCCGCGACCGCATCGGGAAACGTGGTGCGGCAGTACCTGAGTCGTGCACTGTCACTCGTGTCCTCCGCGTTGATTCGCACTGTCCTCGACCTGCGTCCGCACGGACAGCGCGCCGAGGGCGTCCGGCTCTCGTGCGAGTGTCTCGGACATCAGGCTCCCTCGTGGTGCGGTAAGGCGGTCTCTCGCTCTGGATGCTCTGAAGGCCCCCCTCGGCGATCCTAATGCGGGCGTATTCGGCGTGTCTCTGGAGTGTCGGCTGTTCGGGCGAATCGGTTGGGCGCAAACGGGTATAACGACCGCATGGATTTCCCGGTAGACCTGGGGATCGTGCAGATCGGGCTGATGCTGCTGATCCTTGTTGCGCTAGCACTATTGATATCGGCGTTGGTGATGGTGCGCAGGGTCGGATTACGGGTTCTGCTCGGCCGGGGCGCGGCGGGCCTGTGCCTCTTGCTCGTCGCGGTGGTGCTGCTGTGGGTGGCGACGCTGATCCAGACGTATCTGGGCCTGAGCGGCGAGGTCAAGGCCGCCCATGTGATGGTGAGTCCCGTTGCGGGACAGGAACATCGACTTGAGGTGGAGCTCACGCTGTACGGCGACGACGAACACGGCGAGAAGCACGACAAGTACCAGGTCGAGGGCGACCTGTGGGTCTTGCAGGCCAATATCGTCGAGCTGGAGCCGTGGGTGAATGCGCTCGGCTTCCACTCCGGATACAAGGTGACCCGGTTGTACGGCCAGCGTCTCGACGGCATCGCAACCAGCCAGAACCAGATCTTCGTCAACGGCGACGACCAGGACTTCTTCGCAGATATGCGGAAAGGCCGCTGGTGGACCGAACCTTTCGTCCGCTCCGCCTACGGCAACGCCGTCATCGGGACACCCGGCGAATTCGACGTCTTCATCTCCAGAGACGCCATCAAAGCCCGCTCACCAGGCCGTTAGCCCCCAACCCCGTTCCCGCGGCACGAACGGGACATGATCGCGGGGCTGGTCGCGGTTTGCCGCCGCCATGTCCTGCTCGCGCGGGGAGGTATCCGGGCAGGAGCACCGGTGCGGCGGAACTGATGGTCGGTGTGGCACGCGGGGTGGCCGGGTGCCCGCTGGATCGGTGCTCTGCGGGTTGTCCGGGCGGGCCACCGGGCTCCGGCGTCTCGGACTCGGGGTCGTCTGAAGGCTGGGTGCGGGCCTGGTTCCCGGCGGGGATGGACAGCCATTGCGTGGTGGCGTCTTGTCGGCCTGGTTTCATGACCCCGTCCCCGGGATATGGCCCCTGCATCACACCCCAACACCCGCTGACGTGGCCTCGGACCTGATCCACCAGCCGTCCGAGGTACGGTTGAGCACTGGTGTTCGCCGTCGTACCGGCGCGCGGTGCCTCCCATCCGTCCATAGCGTCCAGGAGTTTGTTCGCGTTGAATGTCGAACCCCCGATCCAGGCCAAGCTGCTGCAGCTCGCCGCTGTCGACGCCGAACTGACGCGGATTGCGCATCGGCGCACCGTGCTGCCCGAGCAGCAGGAGGTGGTGCGGCTGGAGGTGGAGCGCAATGCCCACAAGGATGCCGCGGTGGCCGTGGAGATCGTGTTGGACGATCTCGATCGCGATATCCGCAAGCTGGAGGGTGAGGTCGAGGCGGTTCGCAAGCGTGAGGAGCGCGACAAGGGGATGCTGACCGCTGGTTCGGTGGGTGCCAAGCAGCTTTCGGAGATCCAGCATGAGCTGGGCAGTTTGGAGCGGCGTCGGTCGGTGCTGGAGGACGAGCTGCTCGAGGTGATGGAGCGCCGCGAGGCGTCCGCCGCCGACCACGAGCATGCGGGTGCGCGCCTGGACAAGACCGAGCAGGATCTGGCCGACGCACAGCGGCTGCGGGACGAGGCACTCGCGGATCTCGATGTGGCGCAAGGCCGTTGCGAGGGCGATCGGTCGGGTCTTGTCGGGTTGTTCCCTGCTGATCTGCTGAGCATCTACGACCGTCAGCGCACCCAGCATGGTGTCGGCGCGGCGCTGCTGCAAGCTCGCCGGTGTGGGGCCTGCCGGATCGAGCTGGACCGCGGTGAGATCGCGCGCATCGCGAAGGCCGCGCCCGACGCGATCGTGCGTTGCCCGGAATGCGGCGCGGTGATGGTGCGCACCAAGGAATCGGGCCTGTGAGTTTTCGAGCCCGCGTTTCGGCGCGTGCTCGGACCGTGACCGTGGCAGGTCGAGTTCAACGAGGGGAATGATGGCCCAGCTCGAGGTGATCGTCGAAGCCGACGGTGGTTCCCGTGGCAATCCGGGGCCTGCCGGTTACGGCGCGGTCGTTTTCGACGCTGATCATGCGAGTGTTCTCGCCGAGCGCCGTGAGTACATCGGTGTCGCGACCAACAATGTCGCCGAATACCGTGGCCTCATTGCCGGTTTGGCGGCGGCCGCCGAGCTCGGCGCGCGTGTGGTGGCGGTGCGGATGGACTCGAAGCTGGTCGTCGAGCAGATGTCGGGGCGCTGGAAGGTCAAGCACGCGGCCATGATTCCGCTGGCCGACCGGGCGCGCAGGCTGGTCGCGGGTTTCGATCGGGTGAGTTTCACCTGGATTCCGCGCGCGGAGAATTCGCATGCGGATCGACTGGCCAACGAGGCGATGGATGACGCCTCGCTGGTCGGCGAGGTGCGTACCGCGCTCGATGCCGGGCACGCGCCCGCAGGCGGCGATCGGAGCAGCACCACATCGCGTGGTGCGCCCGCTCAGGGATCTCCCCTCGGCGTCGAGCGCGATCTGCCCAGCTGGGTCGACGAGGTCAGGGACGCACGGGCTACGCCGGAAACCGGCGCGAATGCGCAGGGCGCGGTGGCAGATTCCGAGGATGCGGCACCGATCGGTGCGCAAACGACGCCCGCCCCGGGCTGGACCGGCGCTACCGGCCGCCCGACCCGCCTGCTGCTGCTGCGCCACGGCCAAACCGAACTTTCCATCCAGCGCAGGTATTCGGGCCGCGGCAATCCGCCGCTCACCGAACTCGGTCGCGAGCAGGCCGCGCGCGCCGCCAAGATGCTCGCCGCCAAGGGCAATATTGCGGCCGTCGTGTGCTCCCCGCTCGGCCGGGCCCGCCAGACCGCCGAGGCCGCGGCGAGCGCGCTGAATGTCCCGGTGCATGTCCTCGACGGCCTGATCGAGACCGACTTCGGCGACTGGGAGGGCCTGACGTTCCTGGAGGCGGCGCAGCGTGATCCACAGCTGCACGCGCGCTGGCTGGGTGACCCTTCGGTGCCCGCCCCAGGCGGGGAGAGCTTCGATCAGGTGCGCGAGCGGGTGGAGGCGGCACGGCGTGATCTGGTCGCGCTGTATCCCGGCGCGAACCTGGTGGTGGTCAGTCATGTGACCCCGATCAAGACGCTGCTGCAGCTGGCGCTCGGCGTCGGTCCTTCGCTGCTGTATCGCCTGCATTTGGACCTGGCGTCGCTGTCGATCGCCGAGTTCTATCCTGACGGTGGATCGTCGGTGCGCCTGGTCAATGACACGTCATATCTGTGACTGTCTCGAGCATACGACCAACGGCGGCGCCCTCGGAAAGCGTGAATTATTGCGCATCTCAACGGAATTAGCCTGTCGAACCGAGTCCTTGCGGTGAATCTCACTCGATCTCGTTTCAGACACGGCGATCGGGGTAGGCTTCGGGGCGGTCTGGCACAGGGCATCCCGCTCCGACTGCGTTTCCCGAGGACGATCCGTCATCGAACAGCGCCGCCCGAGGGGGGATGACGACCGACGAGCGATGTGGCTCGCCGGCCGCTTCGAAACAGGAGGCACCCCTGGGTCGTTGAGTGTTCGATGAGAGTGCAGGTTCGATGAGTAGTCCGATCAAAGTTGTCGTTCTGGGAGCTGGAATCGGGGGACTCACCACTGCGGTCGCATTGCGACATGCGGGGTTCGGGGTCGAGCTGTACGAGGCCGCGCCCGAGCTGCGCGCCCAGGGCTTCGGACTTTCGGTGTCGGCCAATGGATTCAGCGCGCTGCGCACGCTCGGCCTCGGCATCGAGGACGAGCTGCTCGAACGCGGCGGCAAGGTCGAGACGTTCCGGTTCTGCTATCCAGACGGCACTCCCTTGCGTGTACTTCCCGTCCACCGCCAGGACGCCAGACTCGGCTCTCCGAGCATTGCTCTGCATCGCAGCGACCTGCACGACGTGCTGTTGCGCGCGGTCGGCGACACACCGACTCACGTCGGCGCACAGGCAACCCGCTTCATCGACGACGGCGAGCACGTGCGCGTCGAATTCGCCGACGGCCGCATCGCCGAGGGCGACCTGCTGATCGGCGCCGACGGCATCCACTCCGCCGTGCGCGCACAGTTGCATGGCCGCGCTGAGCCCCGCCCCGGCAACTTCGTGTGCTGGCTGGCCTGCATCCCTTTCGAGCACCCCGCGGTACCGCGCGGCTTCTCGGCCCATTACTGGGGCACGGGCATGCGTTTCGGCATCCACGATATCGGTCACGGCCGCGTCTACTGGTGGGGCACCAAGACCATGCCCGCCGCCGAGGCCGCCGACTGGCAAGGCGGTAAACAGGAGCTGCTGCGGCTCTACGCCGATTGGGCTCCTGAGGTGCGGGCCTGCCTCGAACAGACCGACGAATCCGGCATTCTCGCGGTGCCTGCCCAGGACCGCCCGGTGCTCGAGCAGTGGGGCCGGGGCCGAGTCACCCTGCTCGGCGACGCCGCCCACCCCATGCTGCCCAGCCTCGGCCAGGGGGCCAACGCGTCCATCGAGGATGCGGTGGTGCTCGCGCACACCTTGAAGACTTCACTGGATCCCGTTGCGGGACTGCGTCGTTATGAACAGCTGCGTGCGGCAAGGACCGCCATGCTCGTCAACGGGTCGTCGAATCTCGGGAAGATCGAGCAGACAACGGACCCGAGGCTGATCAAGGTGCGCGACGCCTACTTCCGGCACGCGCCCACCGAATTCTTCCTGCGTGAGACGGCGAAGCCGCTGTCGTTCCCGCCACTGGACGGGCCGACCGCGCGGCTGCCGCGCCGGCTGTCCCCGATGGAGCGGTGGCATTGGATCGCCGATCAGCTTGCCCCGCTGCACATCCTGGCCCGGGTGCGGGTGCACGGGTCCATCACCGCAGAGCAGGTCAGGACCGGCCTCGACGAAGTACAGCGCCGACATCCGCTGCTGCGCGTCGCGGTTGCGGCCGAACCCGACGGCACCGCACCGCGATTCGCGCCCGTGGCCAATCGGCCGATCCCGCTGCGGGTCGTCGAGTCCGACGAGCCGCAACGCTGGCTGGCCGAGGTCGATGATATCGAGTTGCGCGAGCCGTTCGATTGGCGCCAGGGACCGCTCGCGCGCGCCGTGCTGATCAGCACGCCGGACGGCCAGATCAGCGACTTGATCGTCACCCTGCACTACGCGATCGCCGACGGCGAGAGCGCGATGTCGGTGGCCAAGCAGGTGCTCCAGGTTGCCTCGGGTGAGGGCGCCGAGCTGGCTCCCGCCCCGATCCGGCCAGGCCCGGAAGACCTGTTCCCGGCCCGATTCCAGGGTGGCAGCGGCATCGGGCGGACCATCGGATCGCTACTGCGCGACCAGAAATCGCAGCTGCGCCGCCCGCGGCGGCTGGAGCCGACCGAACTGGCACCGCCTGCGCTACGACGCAGCCGCGTCGTGCATCGCAGCCTCAACGGCGACCAGCTCGACGCGCTGAGCGCAGGCTGCGCGCGCAACGGCGTCGGCCTGCAGGCCGCATTGTCGGCGGCGTTGCTGGTCGCCGCGGCCCGCGAAGCAGGCACCACGAAGGAAGCCTGGTACACCGTAGGCAGTTCGGTGAACTTCCGTGCGCACCTCGACGGCGTCGTCGCCGACACCGAGGTCGGCACCTATCAGGGCATGATCGCGACCCCGGCCGAGTACGCGCCGTGGTCTTCGCTCTGGCAGATCGCCACCGAGATCGAGCGTGCGTACGGCACGCGGATGCGGCGCCGCGATCACCTTGCGGCGCTGAATCTCCTGAAGGTCGCGGCACCGAAATCGGTGGCCGCCAGCGCCGCCACGGTGAAGTTGATGGACACCCGCGGTCCCGGCCATCTGTGCATGACCTACCTCGGCAACTATCCCTTCCCGGACAAGATCGGATCCTGGCAGCTGTCGGGCGCCCAATTCGTCTCGGGCATGTCGGTGAGCGGGTTCATCATGGCCACCGCCAACGCCACGCACGGCGAATTGTCCTTCAACGTGGGCTATGTCGAGCCCGCGGTATCCCGCGAGCGGGCCGAGCGCCTCGCCGACGAAAGCGTAGGCGCGCTGCTGGCCGTTCTCTGACCGGCGGCGTTCGCCCCGAAAACAATCGAGACGCCCGGCATCGAAGTCGATGCCGGTGCTTATCGGTATCCAAAACTGGATAACTGTGGCAACAGCCTAGGCAGATCTGCGCACGGCCGGTGCCGCGACTGTCGCGATAGGAGTGACTGTGACGTCGGAAACCAGCGCAACCCCCGAGAGACCCGACGAGGCCTGGCCGGTCAGCGCGTATCAGCGCGATGTACTCGGCTTGGCCTTCCGGCTGGCACCGGATCCGGTCGCGCAGCAGACCTACAGCTTCCGCATGGATGAACCGCTGGAGATCGCCAGGCTGCAGGCGTGCTGGGAGCGCGCGCTGATGAGTGACGACGCGCTGCGGCTGCGGTTCTCCTTCGAGGATGGCGAATTCCGCCAGTGGGTGTGCGACGACATTCCCGAGGTCGAGGTGTTCGATCTCACCGATGCGCCGAATCCGGTTGCCGCGGCACAGGAGTGGCTGTGGCGTGCGGTCGCCGACCCGGAGCTGCCCGGTCGGCCCGCGCGGCTCGCCGCGGTGGTGGACCGGCCGGACCGGTTCTGGATGTTCATCTCGGTGCATCACGCGCTGGCCGATGGCTACGGGCTGAATCCACTGATCGCGCTGCTCAACGACAGCTACACCAAGTCCGACGGCGTGCCGCTGGCGGAGCTGGCGAAGCCCGAGTCGCCCACCGAGCACACCGATCGCTCGGTGACCACGTATCGGGCGATCGCCGAGGACGACCGGGCCTACCGCGAGTCCGAGCAGTACACAAGGGATCGCGACGCGCTGCTCACCGCGCTGGACGGGATCGAACCCGCCCTCTTCACCGGCCGGTCGGAGCGGCCGAAAGTCGTGCGCGGGCACTACAGCACGATGATTCCCGGCGACTTCCTCGACCGCATCCGGGCGACCGGCTTCACCGTCTTCGCCTATACGACCGCTGCGGTGGCGGCCTATCTGACGGCGATCCACCGCACCGACCAGGTGGTCATCGGCTGCCCGATGCTCAACCGGCACTCGGCCGAGACCTTCCGTACCCAGGGCCATCGCGCGAATGTCGTCCCGCTGCCGGTACGCGTAGACCGGAACGTGCCGTTGGCGCAGGTTGCGGCGGAGGTCACCCAGCAGATCCGTGGTCTGAAGAAGCATCAGCGGTTTCCCTACGGCGATCTGGCGCGTGCGTTGAACAGCGATCCGTCGGCGCCACCGCTATATGACGTCCAGTACTCCTTCACCAAGCTGCCCGACGCGGATTACGTCCACGACCTCATCTCGAAGTGGACGGTGCTCAATCCCGGCACGGTGTCGGACGCGCTCACCATCGTCGTCGCCGAGGACGGCAGAGACGGATCGATCAATCTCCAGTTGTTCTACGACACGGACGTTTTCACCGAGACCTTCCCGGTCGAATCCGCGCTGCGCAGTGTGGGGGAAATGATCACCGCGGCACTGGACCATCCGGAGATGCCGGTGGGCGCGCTGCCGATGCTGTCCGTGCAGGAGGCCGCGGCAATAGCCGCCTTCGAAACGGGTCCGCGCACCGATTTCCCGTACACCACTCTCGACCGGTTGTTCACCGAACAGGCCGTCGGCAACCCGAACCGCGTTGCGCTGGTGCCTGCCGCGGATTCCGGCGACAAGCCGCTCACCTACGCCGAATTGTCCCGTCGCGTGGATGGTTTCGCCGCCAGGCTGCGCGAGCTGGGCGCCGCGGGCAACGAGTGCATCCCGGTGGTGTTGCCACGATCGACGGACCTGCTGATCTCGGTGCTCGGCATTCTGCGTGCGGGCTGCGCCTATGTTCCGCTCGATCCGGACTATCCGGCGGCGCGCATCGAAACGGTGCTCGCCGACTGCGGCGCCAGGTTCGTGGTCGCCGGCCCCGAGCACGCCTCGGTGTACGCCGGGCTCGGTGTCGCCCGGGTATCGGTGGCGAACACGCCGCCCGCACGTCAGGCCGTCGAAAACATCTCGCACCCGGCCGATCTGAGCTACCTCATCTACACCTCGGGCTCCACCGGCGAGCCGAAGGGCGTGATGATCGAACATCGCTCGGTGGTCAACCGGCTGACCTGGATGCAGCGTCGTTACCCGTTGGCCGCAGGCGACGTCATCCTGCAGAAGACTCCGGTGACCTTCGATGTGTCGGTGTGGGAGTTGTTCTGGTGGGCCATCGCGGGCGCGCGCGTCGCGCTGCTGGCGGCTGGCGGCGAACGGGACCCGCGCCGCATCGTCGATGCCATCGAGACGAACTCGGTGACGGTCATCCACTTCGTGCCGTCCATGCTGGCCGCCTTCGTCGACGAACTTGAGGCCGATCGCACAATCCTGCCGCGCCTCGCGACGCTGCGCCGGGTCTTCTGCAGCGGTGAGGCGCTGGCGCCGGCCCTGCTGCGCCGCTTTCACGCGCTATACGCGGCGGCGCGGACGACCCCGCCGCAACTGGTGAATTTGTACGGCCCGACCGAGGCCACCGTCGACGTCTCGTATTTCGACTGCCCGGACGATGATTCGCTCGCCGTGGTGCCCATCGGCCACCCGATCGACAATATCGATCTGCTGGTGCTCGACGAGGCGGGCCGACGACTGCCCGTCGGGGTGCCCGGCGAACTGAATATCGCGGGCGTCGGTGTGGCCCGCGGCTATCGGGGCCGCCCCGAACTCACCGCGGCGGCCTTCGTCGACGACCGCACGGTGCCGGGCCGTCGCCGTTATCGCACCGGCGACCTGGCCCGCTGGCTGCCCGACGGCACCCTCGAATACCTGGGCCGCTACGACGATCAGGTGAAGGTCCGCGGCAACCGGGTGACCCTCGGCGAGGTCGAGAACGCGATCCTCGGCTGCACTGGTGTGCGGGCGGTCGCCGTTGTCGACGAGCGGTCCGACACCAACGGTGTGCAGCTCGTCGGATACTTCGTCGGCGACGAGATCACCGGCGACGAGATCGCCGATCTGCTCGCCGCTCGACTGCCGCGCTACATGATTCCGACGCGCCTGGTGCGGGTGGATCGGATTCCCCTGACCCGCAACGGAAAACTGGATCGACGCGCGCTGCTCGAGGAGTCCGCCACCGAGCTCACGGGCGTCGGACACCGCGCCGAGCCGCGCACCGCCGTCGAGGCCGAGCTGGTGCAGGTCTGGCGCTCTGTGCTCGGCGTCGACTCGATCGGCGTGCACGATAACTTCTTCACTCACGGCGGTGACTCCATCCTCGCGCTGTCGGTGCGCACCGCCGCCGAGCGGGCCGGCCTGTACTTCGATGTCGACGGGTTCTACGAGAATCCGACCATCGCCGAGCTGGCCGGGATCGTCACCGACGGCCAGGAGGGCACGCGGATTCGGATCGCCGCGGCCTTCGAGACGGTGCCGCTGATCGACCGGGCCGCGCTGTATCAGGCCGAGGACGCATTCCCCGCCACCGCATTACAACTCGGCATGCTCTTCCACAGTATCGAGCGCGCCGATTCGGTCAGCTACAAGGACGTGTTCCGCTACCGGTTCGAGCTGCCGTGGGACGCGGCGGAATTCCGGGTCGCCTTCGATCGGCTGGTGGCGCGGCAGCCCGCGCTGCGGTCCTCGTTCGACCTGAGCAGGTACTCGATCCCGCTGCAGGTGGTGCACACCGCCATCGACTACGAGCTGGAGATTGTCGATCTCACCGGCATCGACTCCACGCTCGCCGATGAGCGGGTCGAGTCCTACTTGCAGGAGCGCAGGCACGCGCAGTACGACATCGCCCGTGCCCCACTGCATGTCGTGCGCGTTTTCCTCCGGCCGGGCGCAGACACCGGGCAGACCGTCGACCTGGTACTCAGCTTCCACCACGCGATCCTCGACGGCTGGAGCGTTGCGACCTCGGTGCTCGAACTACTGCTGGACTATCTGCATCGCCTCGGGCTCGTCGAGTCCGTCCTCGACGACCGCCCGCACTCTTCGACCGTTCTCGCCGAGTACGCACAGGCCGAACAGGCTGCCATTCACGATGATTCGGCGCGCGAGTACTGGCGCACCGCTTTGGCAGACGCGTCGCCGACCGCATTGACGGCGCTGGGCGTCCACCAGGCCGCCGTCACGGCACCACCGCAGGCGCAGGCGTTGGTGCCGCGCAGGCTCGCCGAACGGGTGACCGCGTTCGCCATCCGGAACCAGGTGCCGGAAAAAGCGGTCTATTTGGCCGCGCACTGCCTTGCGTTGCGCACGGTCACCGGCCGTTCCGATGTCACCACGGGCGTCGTCAGTCACGGCCGTCCGGATCGGGCCGGGGCCGAACGCATTGCGGGACTGTTTCTCAACACGCTGCCGATACGGCTGGACGCGTGCGCGGGCACCTGGTGGGAGGCGGTCGAGCAGGTCGCGCGCCGGGAGCGGGAGGCCTATCCGCACCGGCACTACCCGCTGCGGTCCATCCTGGCCGACGGCGGGCCCGCTTTCGAGACGGCGTTCAACTTCGTCAACTACCACGTGTTCGCGCCGATCGCAGGCATCGATGGCGTCCGGTTGCGCGACTTCGATGTTCGCGAGGAGACCAACTTCCAGCTACTGGTTACGGTGGCGACCGATCCGCGCGACGGCCGCATGTGGGTGCGGGTCAACGGCGATCACACCCTGACCAAGGACCAGTGCGAAACCGTCGCGCTGACCCAACTGCGGATGCTGGCAGGCATTGTCGGTGAACCGGATTCGGCGATCGATCGGGGCTCCGGCCCGGCCACCGCCCGCGATGTCGGCACCCTCGTCGCCGATGCCGCCGCGCTCAACCCCGACGCGATCGCGCTGATCGGCGACGACCACACGGTGACCTATGCCGAGCTGATCGAGCACTGCGATCGACTCGTGCAGCGGCTCAGCGGTTTCGGGATAGCGCCCGGCAACCGGATCGGCATCATGATGGGCCGACGCCCGGAGCTCGTGGTGCTCGTGCTCGCCCTCACCAGGATCGGGGCGACTTGCGTGCCGCTCGATGTCAGCTATCCGGGGGCTCGGCTGAACCTGATGATCGACCGGGCCCGCCCGCATCGCGTGATCGCCGACGCGGAATACGCCTGCATCGTCGACGACACCGCCCTGGTGCTCGATACTGCCGCGCTGTTCGACACCGGCGACGTCACCGGTGTGGCACGGGTGGTACCGGATTACGTGTCGCCGGATGCGGTGGCCTATGTGCTGTTCACCTCCGGCTCCACCGGGGAGCCCAAGGGCGTCGCCATGCCGCACCGTGGCCTGACCACGTTGGTGGAATGGCAGAACCGCACACCGTCGGGGATGGGTCTGGCCAGCACCCTGCAATTGGCGCCGTTGAGTTTCGATGTCTCGTTCCAGGAAATCTTCACCACCCTCGCCGCGGGCTCGGCGCTGCGGGTGAGCTCGGTGGATCTGCGGTCGAATGTCGAGGAACTGCTGAATCTTGTTGTCGAGGAGGGCATCGAGCGGCTGTTTCTGCCCTATGTCGCGCTGCAGGCGTTCGCGGAGGCCGTCGTCGCTAAGCGCACGTTCCCGACCAGCCTGAAGGCCCTCGTGTCCTCCGGTGAGCAACTGCGCATCACCGACGAGATCCGCGCCCTGTGCAAGGTGGTGCCCGGCCTGCTGCTGGAAAACCAATACGGCCCCACCGAATCCCACGTGGCCACCAAGTACGCGCTGCTCGGGCCTGCCGATGATTTCCCCGCGCTGCCCGCGATCGGCCGAGCGGTCGACGGCGATACCGCGGAACTGCTCGATGGTGCGCTGCGATCGGTGCCCGACGGGGTGATCGGCGAAATCTATCTGGGCGGTCGTTCGATCGCCAGCGGCTACCACGGTAGGCCGGGCCTGACCGCGCAGCGGTTCGTGGCCACCCACGGCGGCGCGATCGTGTACCGGACCGGCGATCTCGGCGTGCGGTTGTCCTCCGGGGACATCGTGTATCTGGGCCGCAGCGACAGTCAGGTGAAGATCCGCGGCTTCCGGGTCGAACCCGCCGAGGTCGAGCTGTGCATTCTCGGATTCGAGGAATTTCCCGCCATTACCGAGGCGGCTGTGGTCGCCCGCGGCTTCGGCGGTATCGACGGTGCGCTGATCGCCTTCCTGGTCGGTGCGGCCGACCAGACCGATATGGCCGCACTGCGCCACGATCTGCGTGCGGTGCTGCCCGCCCACATGGTGCCGTCGCGGTTCATCTGGCTCGACGAACTGCCCCGTACGCCGAGCGGCAAGCGCGACGACAACGCCCTGCGCGTGATCGTCGAGAATGCCCCCGATTCGGCTGCCGCCCAGCGAGAACCGGCCGACGAATACGAGCGGTCGGCCGTGGAGCTGCTCGCCGAATACGCCGGGCTGCGCTCGATCGGGCTCGATGACGACTTCTTCGCCTCCGGCGGCACCTCTATCGGGGCCATGCGTGTGGTGATGGGATTGTCGCGGCGCTGGGGCGTGGAGGTGCCCCTCGATACGTTCATCGGCGCACCGACCGCGGGCGAGCTGGCTGCACTCATCCGAGCCGGGAACACCCACCGCACCTTCGACCCGGTGGTGCCGATCAGTGGCGGCGCCAAGACGCCGCTGTTCCTTGTGCACCCTATCGGCGGAAATGTGCTGTGCTATTTGGCACTTGCCCGCTACCTCGGCCCGGACCGTCCGGTGTACGGATTGCAGGCGGCAGGTGCCGACTCGGGCAGCACACCCGAGACGTCCATCCCGGCGATGGCGCAGTCCTATCTGGAGGCCATCCGTCGGGTCCATCCGGAAGGCCCTTATCACCTTGCGGGTTGGTCCTTCGGCGGCAATGTCGCGCTGGAGATGGCGCGGCGGCTGCCCGAACACGAGGTCGCCAGTGTGACGCTGCTCGACACGCTCGCATTGCGGCAGCAAGACAGGCGTGCGCCGGTTGCGCAGGAGCAGCTGATCCGCTGGTTCTTCCTCGAACTGCTCTGGTACGCGCGCGGAAACCAGGTCGCACTGGTCGATTTCGAGCCCGAGGTGCACGGCACCGACGAACTGTTCGACGCGGTGCTCGCCGAGACGATCAGATCGGGGATTCTGCCCGCCGACAGCTCCCCGCAGGCCATTCGCAGGCTTTACGACGTGTTCCACGCCAATTACACCGCGCTGCTGGGATACAAGCTCGAGCCCTACGACCGCGACTTCACACTGTTGCGGGCCAGCGAGGGACTGCCGCCCGGCGTCGATGTGGCACATCGGACAGTCGGCAGCATGTTCGACAGCGCGGACAACGGCTGGAAGCGGTACGCAGGACGCCGCTTCACCCAGGTGGCGGTGCCGGGTGACCACCTGCAGATGATGGCCGAGCCGCACATCGGTGTGGTCGCCATGCACTTGGACGCGGCGATGTCGACAGCTGATTCCCGCCTGGATCAGGAGCTCGGCGCGCAGATGCTCGACGCGTGAGCACCGTTCCGACCGCCCGGCCAGGGGTCATGCGCGCAAGGCATGACCTCGGGTGTCGGTGGCCGGGTCCCGCATCGGGTGTCTTCTCTCTCATGAAAAGTGCGGTAGGGGACGACATTTCGATCCGACTAGGGTTCACTGTGGCAGGATCGCCGCGGCCTGACGATGCGGCGCGGCGCACACCCTGCTGCGGATCGGGTCCGGCCCCGTGATGTTGAGGTAGCTAGAGGACAAACCGGTCATCGGTGCTCGCCCTGCCAGCGATGGCCGCAGAACTGTCGGGGCGGTACTCCAGCATGTGCAGGGTGGGCTGTCGTGTGGCCGATTCCGATGTCGGCCTGTGGGTTTCGAGAAGGAGAGTACTGAGCGTGAAGTTCAAGTGGATGGCGGCCGTTGCGGTTGTCATCGCGGGCGTCGGTCTCGTCGGTGTGAGCACCGCGCAGGCAGCCGGGAATGCGGTGCTCGGCGGCAGTTCCGGCCTGGTGTTCGACAACAATTCGGCGTGCTCGCTGACCGCCATCGGTTATGACAGCGCGAATCGGTTGGTCGGCCTGACCGCCGGTCACTGCGCTTCGGCCGGCGCGCGCCTGGCCGCCGAGAAGACGCTGGATGCCGGTGTGATCGGCGTAGTGGCCTACTCGGACAATGGTGAGGGGCTGGACTTCGCGGTCTTGCAATTCGATCCGGCCCTGGTTACCCCGGTGCGCACAGTTGGGCCGACCACTATTTCCGGGCTCGGTGCGGCGCCCGGACCAGGCACCACCGTCTGCACCAGCGGGCGCACCAGCGGATCCGACTGTGGTGTGGTGTGGGGCGGGCTGGAGGGCTCCACCATCAATCAATCCTGCTCGAAGCCTGGCGATTCCGGTGGTCCGGTGACCGTCGGCGATCGACTGGTCGGCATGAACCAGGGCCGACTGACCGGCCTCGGCGGCATCGGCTTCAACGTGCCGTGCGTCGGCGCGGGCAACCCCTTGCACTCACCGGCTTTCTTCGCGCCGATCGATCAGATTCTGGAGGCCGTGAACGCCACCGGTGGCGTGGGGGCCGGATTCCGGCCGTTCTGAACCGGATTCGGAGGGCGACGTCGCCGCCGCGAGCCCACGCAGGGCCGCGGCGGTGAATTCGTCGAGGGGATAGAACAATTCGATAGCGAGCTCCGAGAGCGTGACATCGGCGGGTGCGCCGAAGGTGGCCATGGTGCTGAACATGCGCATCTCGCCGAACGGCGTCCGGATGCGCAGTGGCACCTCGAACGGACTCGGTTGCACCACATCATCGTTCGGTTCACTCGGTGGGTCCGGCAGCCGCGGGTAGGCGGCGACCTCGTCGTAGAGCGCGCGCAACTGTGGGTCACCGCTCGCACTTGCCTGCCGGGCCAGCCGATCCAGGAACAGCTCGCGGACCTGGGTCAGGTTGGCCAGCCGCGCCGACAGCCCGTCCGGATGCAGGACCAGGCGATAGACATTGGGCTGCGGTAGCAGCAACTCTTCCGGAATGCCATGCATCATGACGCCCATGGCCGCGTTGCCGGTGACCACATTCCACAGCCGATCCACCACCACCGCCGGGTACGGCTCGTGCGCGGCGAGCATCGTGTCCAGCGCCGAGCGCACTGCGGCGAGCCCGGCGTCGTCGAGGCTGCTCTCCTGGTAGGCGGGTGCGTAGTCGGCGGCGAGCAACAGGATGTTGCGTTCCCGCAGCGGCACATCCAGGGCTTCGCACAACCGCAGCACCATCGCCCGGCTCGGCTTGGACCTGCCGGTCTCCACATAGGACAGATGCCGGGACGAGGTGTCGGCTGCCAGCGCCAGATCGAGCTGGCTGAGTCTGCGCCGCTGCCTCCAGTCCCGCAACAGGCCACCGACCCGTGAAGGGGTCTCCATCAGATTTTCTGCCGTCCGCGTGCCAACCACGTGACCAGGCTAATCACCGGCGTTTCGGCATTCCATGACCTCCGAGGTTATTGAGACCTTCACCTCAGGTCCGCATGGTGGGTTCCAGGAGCCGACCGGCTCGCAGGGAAACGATCACAGGAGATGGACATGAGCACGCCAAGCCTCGCCGTCACGCCCGCCCTTTCCGGAACACGGGCAGGCGCCGACTATCTGCGCTCCGCGCTGCGGGTGGACGGCTGGAGTACAGGGGGGTTCGGGGTGGTCATGCTCGCCGCAGCAGTCGCGTTGCGTGATCCGCTCGGGCTGCCGACGACGTGGTCGATCCCGTTCGGCATCGCGATGCTCGGTGGCGCGCTCGCGCTGCTGTTGATCGCGGGCTATCCGGATATTTCGCCGCGACAGGCCACCGCTGTCGTGACCGTCAACGCGCTGTCCGCGGTGGGCATGGTGGCGCTGGCGTTCTCGGGTCTGATCGACCTGACCGGGCTCGGTGTCGCGTTCATGCTGATCGGAGCAATCGTTGTCGCGGTGTTCGCCTGCCTCGAGTACGCCGGCCTGCGCCGGGTGGGCCGATGAGGCGAGCCCGATACGCCACGCCGAAATCCGGTCGATCGGATCGAGCCGATCGGCTCAGGGCCGCGATTGCGGTGCGCCGATGTCGTCGACGCCCAGGTTGGCGAGCAATCGAAGATTGTCCTCATCGATGCTGTCCGATTCGGGAGCCAAAGTGATCAGCTCCTGGCCGGAACCGTCCGGCAGCGTGAAGCGCTCCTGATGCAACGTGATCACACCGATCATCGGATGTCGAAAGCGTTGCGATCCGTGACCGCGGACGCTGACATCGGCGGCGGCCCACAGTTCGCTGAACCGGCGGCTGCCGATGGACAGCTCACCGATGAGCGCGGCCAGCTCCGGGTCATCGGGAAACTCACCGGCAGCGTGGCGCAGGTGGGCCACTGTGGCGGCGGTGCACGACGATCGATCGGCGTACAGGTCGAAGCGGTCGGCGTCGAGAAAGATCATCCTGGCCAGATTGCGGTCGTCGACCGGCACCTGGTCCAGATCCCAGTACAGCAGACCGGCCAGCCGGTTGTACGCCAGCACGTCGATGCGGTGGTTGAGGATCATCGCTGGATATTCCGACATCGTGTCGAGGAGTTGACGCAGTTGCGGCCGAATCGTGGCCGGATAGCTGGTCGGCTGCGGCCGACGGTTGCGCTGTTTGGCGAGGTTGTGCAGGTGCGCGCGGGCCACGTCGTCGAGTTGCAGCGCCCGCGACAGTGCATCCAACACCTGCTCCGACGGTTGTGTCGCTCGGCCCTGCTCGAGCCGGGTGTAGTAATCGACGCTCACGCCGGCCAGTTGCGCCAGCTCCTCGCGTCGCAAACCGGCCACCCGCCGGCGGCCACCGATGGTGACGCCGACCGATTCCGGCGGCACGTTCGCTCGACGCAACTGTAGGAACGTGCCGAGGTCGCCGAGATCATCCATGCATCCCAGTATGCGCATGGGCCACTCGGGCCGCTCGTGACGATGGTGGTCCTGCCAGTCCCAGGAACCCTAGTCCGGCGGACAAGCAGTCTCTGGTCGATGCCCGACATCGGACGCAGGATCGGTGGCATGAACGTACTGATCGTCTACGCACACCCTGACCCGAACTCGTTGACCGGCTCCCTGAAGGACCTCGCCGTCAACGTCCTGCGCGCGGACGGCCACGATGTCGTGGTCACCGACCTGTACGCCATGAAATGGCAGGCAGCGGCCGACTACACAGACTTCGACGACATCACCGGTCCGGATTTCATGCATGCCTCCGGCGAGGCCTACCGATCCGGCCGGCTTAGTGAGGACATCCGCGTCGAACAACAAAAGTTGCTCGACGCCGACCTGGTCATCCTGCAGTTCCCGCTGTGGTGGTTCACCATGCCCGCGATCCTCAAGGGATGGATCGACCGAGTGTTCACCTACGACTTCGCGTACGGCGCGAAGGTGCCGCGTTATGGTGCGGGCCCGTTCGCCGGTAAACGTGCCATGGTCGCCACCACCGCAGGCGGCAGGATTGGGCACTACACCGAGCGGGGAGTCAATGGTCCCATCGACGACCTGCTGTTCCCGATCAACCACGGTGTGCTGTCCTTCACCGGGTTCGATGTGCTGCCGCCGTTCGTCGAGCACAGTGCCGTCCACCTGGACGACCAGCGCTACACCGAGATCGCCGAACGTTACCGGCAACGACTCGCGACCGCCTTCACCGCCGAACCGATCCCGTACCGCGCGGAGTCCGGCGGCGACTACACCGGCCTGACATACCAGGACGGTTCGGAGCTGATACCGGGTCGAGAATCTCCCGGCACCAGCGGATTCGCTCTGCACATCGCTGGCCCGGACCGCGGATGACGATCGTGGTCCACTCCTCGAAATAAGCAAGTGCCCGGCGCCGAAGCCCGTCTCTTGATCGCCGCGCTGCTGGTCCGTGGTTATCACGACCACTGTGGACTGCTCGGAGTCATCCTCGGCAGTGCGCCACGGCGATCACGGCACGTCACCCGCAAGTCGCTGAGTTGGCGAAGCGTGCAGTGCTGATTCGAGTTTCGCGAGGAATCGCGGGAAGTGCGGGTCGGGGTCGGGGATGGCGAAGGTGTCGATGTCCCACCAGCGGCCCTCGCTGAATTCTCTGGGGTCCAGGGCATATTCGCGGGAGCGGTCGCCTCGGATGAGATACCAGAGGCTGACGTCCTGGTGTCCGCTGTGGGTTCCGACGGTGGTGGTCACGGTGAGGAACAGCGGTTCGGTTCCGGTGACCGTGAATTCGGCGGGGATGCCCAGTTCTTCGGCGGCCTCGCGGCCCGCGGCGTCGAGTGGGTGTTCGCCCGGGGCGATGTGGCCGCCGGTGGGCAACCACAGGTCCGCGAGGAGGTGGCGTCCGAGGAAGACGGCGCGGGCCTCCGGATCCACCAGGACGACATAGGAGACCAGATGACGCGGGGGCGTATCGGGTTTGACCCGACGGAATACGTCATCGGTCGATTCGAGCCAGGCCAGCGTCTCGGCGATGTGCTGTCGCTCGAGGGTGTCGAATGGTGTGATCGCACGCACGATCTCGGCGACGACGGCGGTCGCGGGGTTCATGGCAGGCAACTGTAGTGCGGGGTGCCGACACCGACTGCCGGTCCATTGGTCACGAGTACAGCCGGGCCTTCTCGCTGGAGTCCTGCTGGTTGACGCACTCCTGATGGTTCGCAACGGAAGGCCTTGGTTCAGCCGAGCCGTCATCGAACATGTAACAGCCCTCGAGCGCTGAATAGCCTCCGGCACCTTTCTTGGTGCCGGAGGCTCTCGTGGTGGCTCACCATCTCAGTACAGGCCGAGCAGCGTGCCCATCCACGTAAGCGCCGCTTCACGATCGTTGCCGGGAATGGAGTGAGTGGCGTACTTCGGTTTGCTGATCCACCGGCGCGAGCCGGAGCCGGTGACAGGGCGCACTGTCCACCAACCCATTTCGCGGTTCAATACGTAGCCTTCTCCTGTGTCGTCCGGATGCAGCCGCCGCCGGGGTCGTGGGCGTGTGAGTGCTCGCACCATGCCGATGACCTGATCGCGCACGCTAACCGGGCCGTCGTAGTCGGCGTAGCGTCGTCCGTTCGGTAAACCCATGTCGTCCCCTATCCGCATTCGTCAGCTGCGACAACCCGTTCCTGGGAGATGGTCTCGATGGGGCCGAATTCCCTGCCCTGGATCGTACCCTTCACCTGGGAGTAACATCCGCCAGAATCCGGGCACACACGGCGCGGTGGCGGTGTAGGTCTGCCGCGCCCACGGCACGAGGCTGGTCTGTACGTGTTGCCCGACGAACTCCCATTCGCCTGAGGTGTTACGCCGCTGCAAGCTCAGGTAGTAAGTGTGGGTCAGGGCGGGGTCGCCGCCATCGGCGGGACGGTCACACTTCGCCCATCCGTCACCGTGGATCTCGGGTCGCACGATCGTCGGCTTGGAGAAGACGAAATCATTGTCGCAAAGGGGCTTTCGCGCCTCGGCGACCAATGGTCGGCTTGGACTGGCGTGCGCGGTGTGGCCGCTCACCAGAGCACCGAAGGCCAGCAGGCTAATGAGTAGGGATGTGAACGGTTTTCGCATGATTCCCCCAATGAATTCAGGCTTCGATCGGACGGTGTCCGTGGTTGGGACAAACCTGGGTGGCGTCGGTGCCCAGGGATGCCGGTAGGTGCTCGCCGGTCTTGATAAGCAGACCAGTCGGTGTCGAATAACGTTGTTCCAGTGGATAATTCGACTGGGCGGTGCCCTTGCCCGATGAGCCCTGTTCACGGTTCCTCGGTATCTACAACGCTGGTCGGCTCGACCCTGGTCGAATTCCCTCGAAGGTCGAACTCGTCCCACTCAGCGTCTGTGTTCGAGACCCACCAGTCGTCTAGCCTCCACGTCTCGCCGTCCGACAGACGCCGATAGATGGGGGCTGTGTTGTCGGGAGCTAGCTCGAGTTTCGCGGCGGTCTCCTGATGGAAGACTGTGAGCTGCTTCTGTAGCCACGGCTCGAGTTTGCCGCGCCGACGCTTCTCATCCTCGGACATCACGACTACGACCCCAGCGGGTTTGGCAGGTCAGTCATGCACAGCAAGGCAGCCCAGAAATCCGAACGCAGCGCGTTCCAGAGATCGCCGTGCCCGGGGAAAGCGTCTCGGGCCTCCCACAGGTTCGGCGGGCCATCGAGTATCACCAGTCCTGGCGTAGCGGCGGGCAGTTCCTCCCCACTGGGCCATCGGTAGGCGGGTGACGCATCCGCGCGGTTCTGGATGTTGATCACCTGGCAGTCGCGACGCGTGAGCCGCCACGTTGCGACCTTCCGGCCGTCTGGTGATTCGGTGGTACGCATCCGGTCTCGGTTCAGCACGCCATCTCGCCGTTCGTGTGCCCGATGCTGGGGGTTGGTTCTTCACCCCAGCACCGGGACGATTCTGTGGGCGCGGTCTGATCGGCCCACTCCTGAACAGCAACGGCAAAGCGCTCGGTCACTTCCATTGGCAGTGATCGCCATCCTCGTACGTCATGCTGGTTAGGGCCGACGGTCGGGCTTCGGTGCGGCAGTTCTCTCGCAGTCATGGTCTGTCCCCTAATTGCTGCGGATGTTGGGGCACCGACGTCAGGGACTACGACGGCAGTCGGTTCAACCTGGCGCCGGGTACCGACTACAACCATGTCGCGGAGCGCCACCTGCGTTGAAGTGGCAACGACAGTGGCATCACGTCCTGCTCCGATTTCGTCAGCAGAAGCGACCGCCGGGTAGTGGCATCAGGGGTGGCATCCGTGCCACGCCAGGACGTATCGCTTTCGTCCTGGCTGCGGGCGGGGAATGATCGAAGTATGAGCAGCGGGACCGGCGACCTGATCCGCCAACTTCGCTTGGCTAAGGGCTGGTCGCAGGGAAGACTGGCCGATGAACTGTGCAAGGCATCTGGTGCCAACATCAGCCGTGAGTACATTTCCCGGCGTTGGGAGTCCAGCGCCACCGAGCCCTCTGCGTTTTGGCTGCGTCATCTTGCGGCGGTACTGGATTGCCCCCCTGAGCTGTTGGAGGCGAACGTGAACCGTCGCGAGTTCCTCAGTCACCTAGCTGCCACGTCCGTAGCGCCCGTGGTGGCGTCCGACCTCTTGGCGCAAGGGTTCTCGGCTCGCTTGAACCCGGCGCGGCCGGGTATCGAGGAGTGGGAAGACCGACTCGTCACCTACGGCCGGGACTACATGAGCGCGGGGGGTGCTGAGATACAACGACGTTTGGCGGCGGACATGATCGTGCTTCAACAGCAGTTGGACTCGCCCCGGATGTGGTCCATCGCTGCGCGTCTGATGACGTTGTACGCCAAGACCTTTCCCGGCAGCGACGGGCGCAAGGCGATCAACTGGTATTCGATGGCCGCAGCAGCGGCCGACAGATCGGAAGACGCGGATATCCGGGTATGGGTCCGTGGACGTGCGGCGATCGCATTGGGCTACGAGGGTGCAGCACTGCCGGTAGCGCACCGATTCGCCGACCAGGCGTTGGCTATCAGTGACCGCCCTGGTTTGGGCCGATTGAACGCGCTCTGGGGCAAGGCCCATGCCGCTGCACTCCAGGGCGACACGGCGACGGCACGTGGGCTGATCGACACGGGCCGTAGGGAATTCGACCGCTCAGGGTCCGACGATCAGGCGAGCGACTACGCGGTCCCTTGGTGGCGGGTGAACGTCTTTCTTTCCCTGCTGGCTGCCCGCCTCGGCGAGGAACGGGTCGCGGTGGCGGCCCAGGACGCGGCGAGGGCGGATCTGCCGGAGTCGCTGCCTCGGTTCCGCACGCACCTGGACATGCACCAAGGGCTGATGCTGGTTCGCGACGGCGACCGCACTGAGGGTGTGAAGCTGGCACGGGCCGCACTGGATGCGTTACCGCCAGAGAAGCATTCGCTCACGCTACGAATGCTCATGGACGAGATCGCTGACCCCGCAACGGCCTCCGCACGCGGGTAGGGAGTGCGTCTCGGTCACACCTTCAGTGGCAATACTCACTGTTGGAGTGGGATGTAAAACTCGACAATCGAGTAGGCGGACAGCACCGCCGCGGCGGTGTTCGGGTGCCGCGCCCGTAGTGTCTGATCGTCATCAGCACAGTCCGGCCAACTTGTAGAGCACCAGTGACCCCGCGACCGCCACATTGAGGCTGTGGCCGGTCCCGACCATCGGTATTTCGACGGCGACATCGAGAAGTTCGAGTCCCTCAGGCGGTATACCGCTGCTTTCGTGACCGAGCACGATGACGGTGCGCTTGCGGGCGGCGGGGAGGTCGGCCAGGCGGATGGACTCGTCGGTGAGCTCGACGCCGACGATTGCGGAACCGCCGGTGCGTTGGCGATCCAGCCACCGTTCCACGCGACCGTCGATCCAGTGCACACACTGCCGGTGGCGCAGGGTGTTGCCCTGGGCGAGCGCATCCGGTACCCACGGTCGCCGCGGCACCGCCAGGCATGCGCCGACCGCATCGCAGGTGCGCAGCAGGGTGCCGAGGTTGACGCCGTGCATCGGCCACAGCGGCGCGATGAGCAGGTGGTTCCAGCAGCCGTGCGCCCGCCGCCTGCGTTGGCGACGGAGTTCGGGGCGGGTCCGGACCCGCGCGGCGGTCAATGAAGGACGGGAAGGTCCTTCCCTGGGAGTGCGGGGGAGACAACGAGATTCATCGTGAGGATGCTTCGCGGCGCATCTGGGCCATCGTTGGTGGTGGCCGACGAACCGGCCGAACCGTACCGCTCCAGCATACCGACGTCGAGACCACCGGCAAAGCCCCGACACCGGGCTCGGTCACGGACGCAGCACCGAGACCAGGAATTCCGTCTGGTCGTAGACCGCCAGCTCGAAGTGGTCGTCGAAGTAGACGTCGAAATGCCCTATCGGATAACGCTTCACGACGGCGTGCTTGGTGCGTTCCGCGGCGCGCAGCGTCGGTTTGATCGGGGCGATCGAGTCGTTGTCGGCGACGATGTACATGACCGGCATCTTCAGCGACTTGGCTCGGCGGCCGGGGGAGTCGAACAGCGTCGACAGTGCGACCCGGGCCGCGACTTTCGGTTCGTAGCTTTCACTTTCGTCGGCGAGCCTGCCGAAACCCTCCAGCACATCCGGCGCACTCATCAGTGCGGCGGCGCGCTTGCGGCCCGCGAGTCGGATGCGCACCGGCTTGCGGCGCAGCGATCCGACGAGCAGGTCGGTGGCGGCGATGGTGGCTACCTTGGTCAGGCTGGTCGGGCCCTTCGCCAAGGCCGAGGCCAGGCCGCTGGTGAAGGGGACCTGCGCCACGACGGCCGCGATGTAGTCGTCGTCGGGCGCCACCGACAGCACATGGCCGCCGCCGAAAGAGGTGCCCCACAGGGCAATTCGGGTCGCATCGATACCGCGCAGCGTGCGCGCATAGGCAATGGCCGCCCGCCAGTCTTCGCGCTGGCGGGCGATGTGTAGTAGCTGGCGTGGTGAACCCTGGCTGGCGCCGAAATGCCGGTAGTCGAACACCAGCACGGCCATTCCCGCGGCGGCGAACCGGCGCGCGTACCTGTCCAATCCCATTTCTCGATTGGCCCCCAGACCGTGCCCCATGATCACCAGCGGGCGGGGCTTGGGGACGCCGTCGGGTGGATACAGCCAGGCGGCGCAATGCTCGCTACCCGAAGGAAAACTGACCTCGACACGTTCCATGGCACCCCACCGTACTGTTCTGCTCCGACCAGCTGCGAGGTCAGGCCCGGGAACAACGTACCCTGGACGCCGCGGACGAGTTGGCCGGGCGACCGCGGCGATGGGAACGGGCACAGCTGTGCCGCCGCCCATCGCCGAGGAAAGTCCGGACTCCACAGAGCAGGGCGGTTGCTAACGGCAACCCGGGGTGACCCGCGGGACAGTGCCACAGAAAACAGACCGCCGATGCGCGAGCGTCGGTGAGGGTGAAACGGTGCGGTAAGAGCGCACCAGCGCCCCGGGTGACCGGGGCGGCTCGGTAAACCCCGCCCGGAGCAAGGTCGAAGGTCGCATCGCGTGCGGTGCGGCTGCGCAGGTGTTCGAGGGCTGCTCGCCCGAGCCTGCGGGTGGACCGCTCGAGGCACCCGGCAACGGTGTGTCCAGATGGATGGTCGTCACCCGGTGTGAACCGGGGACAGGATCCGGCTTACAGGCCAACTCGTCCGCCCGCACGGTGCCATGATGGAAGTGAGCCGCGAGACCGGGTTCCGGCGTGGCAGACGATTCGCCTTGGCGGTGCAGTTATGGACATTCTTACCCTCATCGGCAGCATTTTCGGTATAGGAGCGGTCGTCGGCGGTGTCCTGACCGCCATGAGTGCGCGGATCGTCACCCAGTACGAGAAGGGGCTGGTTTTCCGGTTCGGTCGGGTCGCGGGGACGCGGGATCCCGGGCTGCGCATGTTGATTCCGTTCATCGATCGGATGCGCAAGGTCTCCATCCAGATCATCACCATGCCGGTGCCCGCGCAGGACGGCATCACGCGCGACAACGTGACGGTGCGGGTGGACGCGGTGGTGTATTTCCGGGTGATCGACCCCGTCGCCGCCGTCATCGAGGTGCAGAACTATCTGTTCGCGGTCGGCCAGGTAGCCCAGACCTCGCTGCGCTCGATCATCGGCAAGAGCGAACTCGACGATCTGCTCTCGAATCGGGAGCAGCTGAACAAGGGGCTCGAGCTCATGATCGACAGTCCGGCCCTGGCGTGGGGCGTGCACATCGACCGGGTGGAAATCAAGGATGTGGCGCTGCCGGATGCGCTGAAGCGCTCGATGTCGCGGCAGGCGGAAGCGGAGCGGGAACGCCGGGCCAGGGTCATCTCGGCGGAGGGCGAGTTGCAGGCGGCGCAGATGCTGGCCCAGGCGGGCGCCCAGATGTCGGAACATCCCGCGGCATTGCAACTGCGGCTTCTGGAAACTGTTGTCCAGGTCGCGGCGGAGAAGAACTCGACGCTGGTGCTGCCGTTCCCGGTGGAGCTGCTGCGCTTTCTCGAGCGCAGTAGCCCACCGGCGCAACGTCAGGACGACACACCCGCGGCGGGCCAGGACGGAACTCATACGTAACACCGGAGGCGTATACCGATACAGGTACCGCGCGCCTCGATGGTGTGCGGCACGATCCCTCCATCGGTAGCACAACGTAAAGGACCGGACCGATGTCCGTGCTTATCCCTTTGATCGCCATCATCGTCATGATCACGGTGGGCTACGTATTGAAGTACCTGCCGAATTATCTGCCCTGGAACAAATAGTTCAGCAGAGCAGTTTGGCCATCTGATAGATGGCCTGCGCCTCTTCCTTGCTCGCCTCGACCGATCCGGTCTTGGTGTGCTTGATGATGTTCTGCACAACGGCGTCCTCCGACTTGCCGTCCTTGACGTCTTTGCAGGTTTCGACGAGGACGTCGCGAATCTTGTTGTTGTCTTTGCCGTCGGCGAGTTTGGGGAAGGCGGTGCGGAAGCTCACCACAAAGGTGCCCGCTTTGATGTTGTCGGGGGCGTCGCCGGCCGCGGCGGACGATCCGGCGCTCGCCGTGGTCGAAGAGGCGGCGCTGCCTGCTGTGTCGTCGTTGCAGCCTGCGAGAAGCAGGGTGAAGAGGGTGGCGCTGGCCGCGATAGCGGCGGAGGTTCTTTGCACGGAGCGGGATGCTAGCGGCACTTGACGAACGTCGCCTCCCATGTGGTTAACGGGAGGCGACGAAGCCGTGCGGGAGACGGTGAGGTCAGGCCGGCGAGATTGTGAAGACCTGAGCCCAGTACGCGGCCTGTTCCGGGCCGAGCAGTGGCATCAGGTAGTCGAAAAGCAGCGATGACATGAGTGCGTAACTCCCAATTGTCGACGTACGGATACTTCGAAATGTGCGGGAATATCGAACCCCCGCTACGCCCGGCAACCCTAGCAGTCGGCCGCGATGGGCGGCGGCTCGGCGTGTCCGGCATGGCGATTCGTCCGGAACTGGCTAATAACGTGAGCGACGTCATAGAGTGGTCGCCGTTGGCAAGGCCCGTTGCCGGGCAGCAGCGGGCCGTACATTCTTCGATCGCGGAAGCAGGTCTCAACTCTATGCGGGTAGTTCGTTCACTGGTCGCCGGCGCTTTGATCGCCGGGGCTGCATCGGTTTTCGCAGTGTTTGGCGCCGGGTCCGCTAGTGCGGTCGCGGTGACCCCGTTGGCGGGCGGGGTCCAGGTGGACCTCAGCCCCGCCGACACGGCCTGGGTGCACCAGAGTCATATCGGGAGGGCGATCGCCGGCCTGCCGCATCCGTCGGCGGCGTCGTTCGGCCAGGCGCTCGACGCGGCGGCCGGAGTGTCGTCGAGTGTTCCCAACGGTCGGGTGACTTTCACCATGTACGGCCCGTTGAATGAATTGAACGGCACCATGCTGGCGCTGCAGTAGAGCCCACCGACAGCGTGGAACTTCACCAACGGATCGTGTCGGCGCCGGTTGATTTCGGCGCCATCCGTTCCGAATTCGGATTGGCCTCGGCGTATCCCGCCGAGGCCTCCACGGAAGCCCGCGACGCGGTCGACGCGTTCGCGGGCAACCGCATCGATCGCACCGATATCCCCTTCGTGACGATCGACCCGCCGGGTGCGATGGATCTCGACCAGGCACTGCACCTGGACCGCACCGATTCCGGCTTCACACTGCACTACGCCATCGCCGATGTCGGCGCTGTGATCGTGCCGGGCGGTGCGCTCGACACCGAGGCCGTCGCTCGGGGCCAGACCTTCTATCTGCCGGACAGCACCGTGCCACTGCATCCGCCGGTGCTCTCCGAGAATGCCGCGAGCCTGCTGCCCGAGCAGACCAGGCCCGCCGCGCTGTGGACCATCGAACTGGACGAGAACGCCGAACCACAGCGGTGCTCGGTGGTGCGCGCGCTCATTCGGTCCCGAGCCAGGCTCGACTACGCGAGTGTGCAAGCCGACGCCGACGCAGGTCGCCTGCACCCCTCGATCGCGGCCCTGCCGGAATTCGGCACGCGGCGCATCGAGGCGGGGCTCGCCCGCGGCGCGATCGGACTGCGCTTGCCCGCACAGAGCGTGATCAGCGACGACAAGGCCGACGGGCATTGGCGACTGGTGCTGGAGCCGCGCACCGCCGCTGACGACTGGAACGAGCAGGTGTCGCTGCTGACCGGGATGTGTGCGGCCAGGATCATGCTCGACAGGACGACTCCGTCGGGTGAACGCATCGCACTGCTGCGCACTATGCCGCCGCCGCCCGACTCGGCGATCACATCGATACGCAGGACCGCCGCGGCCTTGGGGATCGCCTGGCCTGCCCAGGAGTCGGTCGGACGCATGCTGGCCGGACTCGACCCGAACACGCCCGCTGCCCTTGTGCTCATGTCGGAGGCCACCGGGCTGCTCCGCGGGGCCGCGTACACCGTGCTGGACGGGGCCGTCGCAGACGGATCTGCCGGGTCTGCCGCAGCACCTTCGAACGGCGTGCCGCCGAGCCCAGCACAAGGGGAGGTCGAGCCCGCTGCGGGGCCGAGGGCCGAACAGTCGAACAGCAGGCGGTCCAACTCCGGGGCGAACACCAGGCAGTCGGCCGACCAGCCGAATAACCTGCAGCACAGCGCGATCGGCGCACCGTACGCGCATGTGACCGCGCCGCTGCGTCGACTCGCCGACCGGTTCGCCACCGAGATCTGTCTTGCCCTGTGTGCGGGAACCGAAGTACCGCAATGGGTTCGAGACGGCCTGTCACCCACCGCCGAGTCGATGCGGCGCAGCGACGCCCTCGCGAACAAGGTGGAACGTGCGTGCATCGACCTGACCGAGGCGACCCTGCTCGCCGAGCGCAGCGGTGCGGAGTTCGACGCGGTGGTGATCCGTGAAGCCAACGGCAGCCGTCCCGCCGAGGTGTTCATCGCCGACCCGCCGGTCGCGGGACCCTGTGTCGGCTCACCACCGGAAGGTGCGGCCGTGCGCGTTCGGTTGGTTTCCGCGGACCCGGCCACTCGCAAGATCAGCTTCGCCTTCCCGGTCTGAACCGGAACCGCGAAGTACGCCGAACGACTCCGAGCACCGAGCGAGCGCGGTCGATCCGGGCCAGGTGTGCGGGGAACCCGACAGGTCCGGTGTCAGCCGCCCGAGACGAACGCGGCGGCGATCGGGTAGCGGGCGAGGGCCATGCCTGCCTCGATTTCCTCTGCGTCGGCCAGGATTTCGTAGAGCGCGGCGACCCGACCTCGAACGGGGGATTCGGCGGCGCGGGCGAGGATGGCTTCGCGGGACTCGACGGCATCGCGGTGGTCACCGAGGACGGTTTGCAGACGTTTCGCACTGCTGCCCAGATCGGCTGCGGCAGCGCCGAGCGTCTCCGCGGCGCCTTCGCACGAATACCGTAAGCGCTTGGCGCTCTTGCGGATATCGTGCAGCAGCTCAACTCGTTCGGCGGGCGGTACGGCAGGTTCGGCGAATACCAGCCGGCGCAGTCGTTTGCGGTCCCGCCGCAGGACCCGCTCGAAGGCGTCGGCCGCGGGCCGGGCGGCCTCGGTGGGGTCGAGCGGGGGATCGGTACGCCAGGCGGACAATTCATCGCGCAGTTTGCGATACCGGTGGTCGTCGAGCTCCGCGAGGATCTCGGCATGTGCGCGCGCATATTTCGCTTGCTCTGCGCCGACCAACTCGGTGGTGACGGCAACGATGTCGGCGGCGGTGGGTTCGGCACTGTCGGGCTGCCCTGCTGTCGTCGCCGACGATTCGGGAGCGGCACCCGAATCGCTTGCGACCGTGCCGGATTCGGGCCCGGCGTGCTCGGCCAACAAAGCGGTGAACCGCTCGGCGCGCACCTCGGCATCCCGTGCGACACCCAGCAACCCGGCCAGCCACTTGAGTTCGTCACCCATCGCAGCGGCGGGCGCCTGCTCGAACAGGCTGCGATAGGAACGCAGCACGCTGCGCAGTCGTCGCGTCGCGACCCGCATCTGGTGCACCGAATCGTGAGTGTCCGCACGGACTTCCGGTTCAGCGGCCAACAGCCGGTCCACGTCGTCGCTGAGTGCCGCGACGAGGGCGTTTCCGGCGCTGACCATCTTCAGCTCACTTTCGCGAATCCGTCGGTTGCCTCGACGAGATGATGGGTGATGCCCGGCTCATTGGCGGCGTGTCCGGCATCGTCCACGATGTGCAGCTGCGAGCCGGGCCAGGCGCGGTGCAGATCCCAGGCGCTGACGGCAGGGCAGACGATGTCGTGGCGGCCCTGCACGATGACGGCCGGGATGTGCGCGATCTTGTCGAGATCGCGCAACAGCTGTCCCTCCTCGAGGAACCCGCCGTGCATGAAGTAGTGGTTCTCGATCCGGGCGAAGGCGAGCGCGAAGCGCGCTTCGGCCGTTTCGGCAACCCGGTCCGGTTGGGGCCGTAGCGAACTCGTTGCGCCCTCCCAGGTCGACCAGGCGACTGCCGCGGCAAGGGCGACCTGCTCGTCGGGGGAGTGCAGCAGTCGGTGATAGACCTCGACGAGGTCGTTGCCGCGTTCGGCCGCCGGCACCGGGGCGAGGAACTTCTCCCACTCGTCCGGGTAGACGTAGCCTGCGGAGCCGTTGTAGTACCAGTCGATTTCCTTGCGGCGCAGCAGAAAGATCCCGCGCAGCACCAGTTCGGTTACCCGTTCCGGGTGCTGTTGCGCGTAGGCCAGCGCCAATGTCGAACCCCACGAGCCGCCGAACACCTGCCACCGCTCGATGCCGAGATGGGTTCGCAGCGCTTCGATGTCGGCGATCAGATGCGGCGTGGTGTTGGTCTCCAGGCTCGCGCCATCGGCGATATGCGGCGTGGAGCGGCCGCAGCCGCGCTGGTCCAACAGCACGATGCGATAGACGGCCGGATCGAAGAACTGACGGTGATACGGGGCGGTGCCGCCACCCGGTCCGCCGTGCAGGAACACCGCCGGTTTGCCGTCCGGATTACCGCTGACCTCCCAATACACCGACTGCCCTGCTCCGACGTCGAGCATGCCGGTCTCGTACGGCTCGATCGGCGGGTACAGGGTTCGCATCAGAAGGCGAGTCCGGACGCGAGATCGGACAGCCCCAGCGCCTCGATCGTCTGCTGGCGCACGTCGGGGCAGGCCTTGATGGTGGTCCGGTCGATGATGGCTTTGTCGGCGAGCACCTGGCTATTGATGCCGCCGTTGCGCAGCGCCCACTCGTGCACCAGCGCGTTGAGGCCGATGCGGCCGAGTGTCCCGCCCTGGATTCGGAAGTTCACCAGCTCCGGACGGAGCATGTCGCACAGCTGGGTCGCCGACGCATCGGAGACCGGCGGAGTGGTCGGCTTGGGAGCGGCCGTGCCATTGGGCGCGCTGGTCGCGGATCCGGTGGTCGATGCCGAGCTGCCGGTCGGAGCCGGTTCTGTACTCGTTCCGCAGGCGGTCAGCGCGGCAGCGGCGAAAACTCCGGCCACCAGGAGTGTGCTGCGTGAAATCCAACGGGGCTGCGGCATCGGTACCTCTGCTCGTGTCGACATTGTCCGCATCGAGTCTGCCATTGTTTGCGCCTTCGGGCCCGTGCGAATCCATCGGACTGCGGCGGCACGCCGGATCGCACCGGATTCGGGCTAACGAAAACCGGCCTGCAGTCCGTCCAGCAGTTGCTGCACCACCCTGGCGAATCGCGGTCGAGAGATGTCGATGGTGCGCCACGGGTTGAGCGACACCAGGGGGGCGAGTCGTTCGGCCAGGATGATTTCCGCATCGGAGATCGGGCTGTCGCGGCGCCAACACTCGAAGTATTGCTTGCGATGTGGGCCGTTCAGCATCCGCTCGGACAGGAAAGGGTGGGTGATCACCGCATCGCCCCAGTCGAAGAGCATCCCGGTTCCCGGGGTGGCCGCGGCGAACACATTGCCGGGGTGCAGGTCGTTGTGCTCGATGCTGAGCCTGCCGAATTCTTCGAGCGCTGCGGCCGATTCCTCGATCGCGGCGCCGAGCCCTGGCACCCGTGGCTCGTAGTGCCGGTAGATCGTGATCAGTTGCGTAGGCGGCAGATACGGCGTTCCTGTGTCCCGTAGGTCCTCGATGTGGGTCGTGAGCGACTGCTGCAGATCTACGTAGCGTTCGATGAGGCCGGTCCATTCGGCCTCGCTGTCGGTGGCGATGTCGCCGCCGTGGCTACTGAGCAGCCATCCGTGATCGGGTTGCACGGCAAGGGGTTCGAGCACACTGCCGGGACGAAGCGCCGCCAGTCGGTGCAGCAGCGGACCCTCGTGTGCGAAGGCGCGCGCGTTGGCCTTCAGCCACATCGGACCCGCGTCGGTCGGGATACTGGCGATCAACGACCACGCGCGTCGCCGTGTCTGCGTGGGTGGACCGGTGATTTCCACGTTGCGTGCATCGAGTATTTCGGCGGCCCACTCCAGCATCGGTTCCAGCGGTTGGCCGAGCAGCGCCACCGGGGCGTGCACTGCTCGGCCGTTCATCGTTGGTCCCCTATCAGAAGCTGTGCTCGGGGCCGGGGAAGGTGCCGCGACGCACCTCGTCGGCGTAAGCGGCTGCGGCAGTACGCAGTTCGTCACCGACATTGCCGAAGCGCTTGACGAACCTTGCGGTCTTGCCACTGGTGTAGCCGGCCATGTCCTGCCACACCAGCACTTGTGCGTCGCACTCGGCGCCTGCGCCGATGCCGACGGTCGGAATGGTCAGCTTCCGGGTGACCTGACCGGCGAGTTCGGCCGGCACCATCTCCATCACCACGGCGAACGCGCCGGCCTCCTGGACCGCGATGGCGTCGGCGACCAGCTGCTCGGCGGCGTCGCCACGCCCTTGCACCCGGAAGCCGCCGAGGGTGTTGACGCTCTGCGGCGTGAAGCCGATGTGCGCCATCACCGGAATGCCCGCCGAGGTGATCAGTGCGATCTGTTCGGCCACTCGCTCGCCGCCCTCCAGCTTCACTGCGTGCGCCTGACCCTCCTTCATGAACCGGGTCGCGGTGGCCAGCGCCTGCTGCGGCGAGGACTCGTAGGTGCCGAATGGTAGATCGGCGACGACGAGTGCGTGCGGTGCGCCGCGGACGACACCACGCACCAGCGGGATCAGCTCGTCGACGGTGATCGGCACGGTGGTGTCATAGCCGTACACCACGTTCGCGGCGGAGTCGCCGACCAACAGCACCGGAATACCGGCCTCTTCGAACAAACGCGCCGAGGAATAGTCGTAGGCGGTGAGCATCGACCAGCGCTCACCCTCGGCCTTCATCTGCTGCAGGTGATGCACCCGCGTCTTGCGTTTCGCCGCCTTGGTTGCGGTCGGTGCTGCGCCGTACGCGGGGGTTTCCGAATCGGACACGGACATCATCGTCCCTTTCGTCGTGTCTCCTCGAGGCCCATGCGGGTCCCCGGGTTTGTCTGACGAGTCCAGTCTGCACCGACGCAACGATCGTATTAAGGCCTGTGACCGGTGCGATTGGTCACACCACCGACGCGGCGGTTTCCAGTGCGCCGCACCGGCGCGGCGGCGGCCCTGCCAGGATTTCACTATGGCGTGGATGCGGAGTTGGCGTGGTGTGCTCGTTGGAGCGGTGCTGGCGATGGTGGCGGCAGGATGCACCGTCGAGAAGGACGAGCCGAAGGCGCCATTACCCGCGCCGCCCGCCGGGTTGGAGAAGTTCTATTCGCAGGTGCCGCAGTGGGGTGGTTGCGAGGGCTTCGGCGACCCCGAGGACAACCTCGCACCGAAGACACAGTGCACACGCATCACAGTGCCGATCGATTACGAGAAGCCGGACGGCCCGACCGCCCAGATAGCGCTGTCACGGCTGGAGGCGAGCGGCAAACGCATCGGTTCGCTGCTGCTGAACCCGGGTGGCCCGGGGGTGTCGGGCCTGTCGATGGCGAGCATCGCGGGCAAGACGCCGCTCGCCGAGCGCTTCGATCGGGTCGGCTTCGACCCACGCGGGGTCGGTTCCTCGTTGCCTGCCGTCGCCTGCCTGACCCCGCAGGAGTCCGATTCCGAGCGCGCCGAGCGGCCGACGGACAACACCCCGGAAGGCATCGCCGACTCGGAGGACGAGAACCGCCAATACGCGGGCCACTGCGTCGACCGCACCGGGGCGGAGCTACTCGCTCACGTCGGCACCCGCGAGGTGGTGCAGGACATGGATGTGATCCGCGCCGTGCTCGGCGACCACAAGCTCACCTATCTCGGCTACTCCTACGGCACCAAGCTCGGCTCGGCCTATGCCGAGAAGTTCCCCGCCAACGTGCGGGCGCTGGTGCTCGACGGCGCGGTCGACTCCGCGGCAGACCCCGTGCAGGAGTCGTTGCGGCAGGCTGCCGGCTTCCAGAAGGCATTCGACGGCTACAGCGCCGACTGTGCCAAGGAGCCGGACTGCCCGCTCGGCACCGACCCGGCGCAGTCCGTTGCACGGTTCCGGGCCCTGGTGAACCCGTTGCGCGACAAGCCCGCCGCGACCACCGACCCGCGTGGGCTCAGCTACAGCGATGCGATCACCGGCGTGCAGCAGGCGCTCTACACCGATGAATTCTGGCGTGTGCTCACCCTCGGCCTTTCGGAATTGCGCGACGGCCGCGGCGACACGTTGCTCCAGCTCGCCGACATCTACGACGGCCGCCGCGACGACGGCACCTACAACAACACCCAGGACGCGTTCAACGCGATCCGCTGTGTCGATGATCCGCGCATCGCCGATCCCGCGATCACGGGCAAGCAGGACACCGAGTACCGCAAGGCGGCACCGTTCCTCGACGACGGCCGCGGCACCGGGGCTGCGCCGCTCGAGGTGTGCAACGCCTGGCCGGTGCCGAACACGAGTGAACCGCACAAGATCTCGGTGACCGGACTGCCGAAGACGGTCGTGGTGTCGACGACGGAGGATCCGGCGACGCCCTACCAGGCCGGTGTCGACCTCGCCGCGCAGCTGGGCTCAGCACTGATCACCTTCCGCGGCACCAGGCACACCGCGGCCCTCGTCGCAGGCGACGCCTGCCTCGATGATGCGGTCATCGCCTACCTCACCGAGCTGACCGTTCCGGAGCAAGGACTCACCTGCTGACCTCGTGCGGGCGGGTGGATCCGGCCCGCCACCGGGCGCTCACAGGTGCTGCGAACCGATAGTGCGATCTGTTCCAACTCGCCGAATTGCAATCCCTCAGCGTGTATGTAACACGGATTTAACGCCAGGTGCTTACGCTCGCGTTCATGGATCGCCAGAAGGAATTCGTGCTGCGGACGCTCGAAGAGCGGGATATCCGCTTCGTGCGTCTCTGGTTCACCGACGTGCTGGGTTATCTGAAGTCCGTCGCCATCGCGCCGGCCGAGCTGGAAGGCGCCTTCGAGGAGGGCATCGGCTTCGACGGCTCTGCCATCGAAGGCTTCGCGCGGGTCTCGGAAGCGGACATGGTCGCCCGCCCGGATCCGTCCACCTTCCAGGTCCTACCGTGGTCCACCAGCAAGGGCCACCAGCATTCGGCGCGGATGTTCTGCGACATCACCATGCCGGACGGTTCGCCGTCCTGGGCCGACCCGCGCCACGTACTGCGCCGTCAGCTCAACAAGGCCGGTGACGTCGGCTTCAGCTGCTACGTGCACCCGGAGATCGAGTTCTTCCTGCTGGAGAACGGACCGCAGGGCGCAGAGCCCCGCCCCGCCGACACCGGCGGCTTCTTCGACCAGGCCGTGCACGATTCGGCGCCGAACTTCCGCAGGCACGCGATCGATGCGCTCGAGTCGATGGGCATCTCGGTCGAGTTCAGCCACCACGAGGGCGCGCCGGGTCAGCAGGAGATCGACCTGCGCTACGCCGACGCGCTGTCCATGGCCGACAACGTGATGACCTTCCGTTACCTGATCAAGGAAGTGGCCATCGACGAGGGCGTGCGCGCGACGTTCATGCCCAAGCCCTTCGCTCAGTACCCGGGCTCGGCGATGCACACGCATATGAGCCTGTTCGAGGGCGAGGCGAACGCCTTCCACGATCCCGACGACCCGATCAACCTGTCGGAGACCGCGCGGGCGTTCATCGCGGGCATCCTCGAGCATGCACCGGAGATCAGCGCGATCACCAACCAATGGGTGAACTCCTATAAGCGGCTCATCCACGGCGGCGAGGCGCCGACCGCCGCCTCGTGGGGCCGGTCCAACCGCTCGGCGCTGGTGCGCGTCCCGATGTATACCCCGAACAAGTCCTCCTCGCGTCGCGTCGAGATCCGCAGCCCAGATTCGGCATGCAACCCGTACCTGACCTTCGCGGTGCTGCTCGCCGCCGGTCTGCGGGGTATCGAGAAGGGCTACACGCTGCCTCCGGAGGCCGAGGACGACGTCTGGTCACTCACCGCCGCCGAGCGGCGCGCGATGGGTTTCCGTGAACTGCCCGGCACTCTGGACGAGGCACTGCGGGCGATGGAGCGCTCCGAACTGGTTGCCGAGACGCTCGGCGAGCACGTGTTCGACTTCTTCCTGCGCAACAAGCGCAGGGAATGGGCGGACTACCGCAGCCAGGTGACGCCGTTCGAGCTGAAGGAATACCTCGGTTTGTGACCCGGTGTCGCGAATAGGCCGATAACGGCTACGTTTGCATGTCGTTCCGCCCTCCCGTGTGGAAAGACATGGGCGGCGAACTAAGTTGGACATATGGTACGGCCGCCGACTGCTCGTTCAGCTGTTCCCGGTGTCGGTCGGCTCGGATTGCTCGAGCCGACCGCCGCCCAGTCCTTGCGAGAGTTGGCGTGGGATAACGTCGACAGCATTCCGGTGCTGTGGGCCCTGTCGCGATCGCCGGATGCCGATCTGGCGTTGCTGACACTGATTCGGTTGCGCGCGGCGCTGGGTGCGGGCTGGGTAGAACTGGATTCGCAGTTGCGTGCCGACACTTCGTTGCGCGGCAGGCTGTTCGCGTTGATCGGTTCGTCGAGTGCGTTCGCCGATCACCTGGTCGCCGATCCGGCGTCATGGCGGATCCTGCGGCGCGACAAGTTGCCGCATCGCGAGGAACTGATCGCGGATCTGCTTGCTTCGGTCGAAGCTGTGCCTGTCGAAAGCCCTGAGGCCACCGCCGCGCTGTACCGGGCCGCCATCTCCGGTCCGGAGGCGATTGCCTTGCTGCGCAAGCGGTATCGCGATCAGCTGATGGTCCTCGCCGCGCTCGATCTCGCCGCGACGGTGGAGAACGAACCGGTCTTGCCGTATCAGGTTGTCGGTCGCCATCTCACCGACCTGGCCGACGCCGCGCTGACCGCTGCGCTGTCGGTAGCGGTGGCGCGGGTGTGTAAAGAAGGACCGGTGCCGGTGCGACTCGCGGTCATTGCCATGGGCAAAAGCGGTGCGCGCGAACTGAATTACGTCAGTGACGTCGATGTGGTGTTCGTCGCCGAGCCCGCCGACGCCACCGCGACCCGGCTGGCGGCCGAGCTGATGAGCGTGGGCAGCGCGGCCTTCTTCGAGGTCGATGCGGCGTTGCGGCCGGAGGGCAAGGCCGGTGCCTTGGTGCGCACGCTGGAGTCGCATATCGCGTACTACAAGCGGTGGGCGCGGACCTGGGAGTTCCAGGCATTGCTCAAGGCCAGGCCGATGACCGGCGACCTGGAGCTGGGGGAGCAGTATCGCGCCGCACTGATGCCGATGGTCTGGACCGCGTCGGAGCGGCCGGATTTCGTGGCCGACGTGCAGGCAATGCGGCGTCGGGTGGAGGATCTGGTGCCCGCCGATCTGCGCGAACGTGAGCTGAAGCTCGGGCGCGGCAGTCTGCGCGACGTCGAATTCGCTGTGCAGCTCCTGCAATTGGTGCACGGCCGAGTGGATGAAACGCTGCATGTGCAGGGCACCGTCGAGGCGTTGACGGCACTGGCCGCGGGCGGCTATGTCGGTCGCGACGACGCGGCCAATCTCAACGCCTCCTACGAATTCCTGCGGTTGCTCGAGCATCGCCTGCAACTGCAGCGACTCAAGCGAACGCACACCCTGCCCGCCGCCGATGACGAGGAAGGCATGCGCTGGCTGGCGCGCGCCGCGCATATCCGGCCCGACGGCAGGCAGGATGCGGTCGGCGTGCTCGGCAACGAAATTCGGCGTAATTCGGTGCGGGTGCGGCGATTACACGCCAAACTCTTCTACCGCCCGCTGCTCGAATCGGTGGTCAAACTCGATCCCGATGCGCTGCGGTTGAGTCCGGACGCGGCGATTCGACAGTTGGCCGCACTGGGTTACGTGGCGCCCGAACATGCGCTCGGACACCTGAAGGCACTGACCGGCGGGGTCTCGCGCAAGGGCCGCATCCAGGCGCTGCTGCTGCCGACTCTGCTCGAATGGCTCGGTGACACACCGAATCCCGATTCCGGACTGCTGGCCTACCGGCGGGTGTCGGAGGGTCTCGACGATCAGATCTGGTTCCTGCGCGAGTTGCGCGACGAAGGGGCGATCGCGCAACGGCTGATGATCGTGCTCGGTTCGTCGGAGTATCTGCCCGATCTGCTGATCAATGCGCCGGACACGATTCGGATGTACGCCGACGGTCCTGGTGGTCCGCTGCTGCTCAGTCCGCAACCGGAAGACGTCGCACGCGGAATCCTCACGGCGGCAGCACGTTACGACGATCCGAAACGGGCGGTGGCCGCGGCGCGTTCGCTGCGGCGGCACGAACTGGCCCGGGTGGCATCGGCGGACCTGCTCGGCATGCTCGACGTGCCGCAGGTGTGCCGCGCGCTGTCCTCGGTGTGGGTCGCGGTGCTGGAAGCCGCGCTGCGCGCGGTGATTCGGGCCAGCGAGGCCGAACTCGGCGAGCCCGCACCCGCCGATTTCGCGGTGATCGGTATGGGCAGGCTCGGCGGTATGGAACTGGGCTACGGCTCCGACGCCGATGTGCTGTTCGTCTGCGATCCGCGTCCGGGCCAGGACGAGACCAAGGCCGTGAAGTGGGCGATCGGTATCGCAGAGCGGGTGCAGCGGATGCTCGGCGCGCCGAGCACCGATCCGCCGCTGCAGGTGGATGCCGGGCTGCGGCCGGAGGGCCGCAACGGTGCGCTGGTGCGCACCTTGGCCGCCTACGCCGCCTACTACGAGCAGTGGGCGCAGCCGTGGGAGGTGCAGGCGCTGCTGCGCGCGCACCAGGTGGCGGGTGACGAGGCGCTCGGGGTGCGGTTCCTGCACATCATCGACAAGGTGCGCTATCCCGATGGCGGGGTGTCCGCGGAGTCGGTGCGCGAGATCCGGCGGATCAAGGCGCGGGTGGATTCCGAGCGGCTGCCGCGCGGTGCCAACCCGGCCACCCACACCAAGCTCGGCCGCGGTGGACTGGCCGATATCGAATGGACAGTGCAGCTGATGCAGCTGCGCTACGCCCATGATGTGCTCGGTCTGCACAACACCTCTACGCTGCAATCGCTCGAGGTCATCGAGCAGACCAAGCTGCTCGACGCCGAGGATGTGGCGCTGCTGCGCGATGCCTGGCTCACCGCGACGAAGGCGCGCAACGCCCTTGTCCTGGTACGCGGCAAGCCTGCCGATCAGCTGCCCGGCCCGGGCCGCCTACTATCGGCCGTCGCGCGGGTCGCGGGTTGGCCGAACGATGATGGCAGTGAATTCCTGGACAATTACATGCGGGTCACGCGCCGCGCCAAGGCCGTCGCGGAGCGGGTGTTCGGCGGGTAGTTCCGCGGCGGCGGGAACGGTTCGCTCAGCCGGGCAGTTCGATGTGCACGCGATCGGCGCGCTTGCGGCCCCACTCGTACAGCGCCGTCAACACGGGCACCAGGCTCCAGCCTTCTTCGGTCAAGCGGTACTCGACCTGGGGCGGGACGGTGTCGAAGACGGTGCGCTCGACCAGATTGTCGGCCTCGAGCTCCCGCAGCTGCTGGATCAGCATTTTCTCACTGGTGGAAGGCATCAATCGGCGCAGCTCGCCGTAGCGGTGTACACCTTTCTTGAGCTGGGCGAGAATCACCGGCTTCCATTTGCCGCCGATCAGGTCGACGGTCACCTCCACCGCACAGTTGTAGCGCTTCTGCACACCCATCTCTCGCCTCCGGTACTCACTAAAAAGTGCGTTCTTGTAACACTGTAATCATCCGGCTTTCATGGATGTCGTCACCGCGGCTCGCCGCATCAGCTACTACAGACATGGAGTCCAAATCCTATGAAGGTCATCGTTTTCGACCGTTTCAAGCCCGGTGTGACGATGGAGACCATCAACCCGTACCTGCCCGAAGAAGTCGCCAATGTGTGGCGGCTGTGGAAGGCGGGCATCGTGCGGGAGAACTACGCGCGTGCCGACGAGCCGGGCGTGGTCATCGTGTTCGAGGTCGACAGCGTCGAGGAGGCACAGAAGTACGTCGCCGACTTCCCGCTGACCAAGGCGGGCTACCTGGAATGGACCTACGTTCCGGTGCAGGCGCCGCTGCCGCTCGAGGCACTGATGGACCCGAAGGTCGACGTCGCCGAGCCCTACGACCGGACGAACTGAGTCCGTCATGAGACACGCATTCGGTCTCGACATCCCGCACACCCTCGACGATGCCTGCGACCCCCGTCGCATGGCGTTGATCATCTACGACATGCAGGTCGGCATCGTCAGCCAGATTCCGGACGGCGACAAGATCGTCCAGACCTGCGTGCAGCTGCGAGATGCGGCGCGGGCCAACGGGTTCCGGGTGTTCTATACCCGGCACATGTCGCTGCCGTCGGCGGTGGCGGGCGTATCCCAGTTGCGTATGGCGATGGCATGGCAGCGGCTGGACGATCCGGCCGAAGTGCGTTCCAGCTTCCCGCAGGGCTCGCCCCAATTCCAGCTCGTGCCGGAGCTCACCCCCGGCCCCGACGAGATGGTCTTCGACAAGATCACCATGTCCGCCTTCGCCGCGACGCCGCTGGATATCGCGTTGCGCGACTGTGGAATCGACACCTACGCGATTGCCGGCATCGCCATGGAGGTCGGCATCGAACCTACCGTCCGGCACAGCCTGGACCTGGGTTACTTCCCGGTCGTCGTCACCGACGCCTGCGGTGCGGGACACCCCGACGCCGCCGAACGTTCGCACGCGACACTCGAATTCGCCGGAGGCTCGCTCAGCACCGACACCGCCACACTCACGGCGGCATTGAGTCGACCTCGCGATTGACGCCGGGCAGGGCGAGACGCCGCCGTGCTGGATCGGCCATCTGTGGTCGCTCAGCACGGCGGCGTCGTGGCACGAGGGCTATCGCTGCGCTGTGCCCGAGGTCGGCGACCGGAAGCGGGAGACGAAATCGCGGAGGGCGCGGCGGTCTTCGAAGTCGGGCGGGCGGTAACCGCTGTCGGCGGTAACCGAGATAATGGAGCCGGCCACTATTCGTAGGTCGGTCCAACAGTATGGCAGGACGAGGGTCTGGACAGTGTGACCATTGCTGCTCACCGTGATTCGCGTGGTGTAGCGCCCCGCGAGCGCCGCGAGGTCTTCGGCGGTTTCGGTCGTCATGGCACCGGAGGCGACGAATTCTTCGACGTACACAGCTGCATTCTCCACACAAAACCTCCACAAGGTCGACACCGTGCCCGCACCGAGCGTGCGTAGGGTTCGAGGCATGCGTACATGGATGGATCGGGCGCTACTCGGCGTGGGGTGGTGCGCGGTGGCGGCGGGGGTCGTCGGGGTCGCTCTGTATTTCGGAACATGGCAGCGGCGGGCGGTTGTGCTCGTCGCTTCCGGCGCGTCGTATCTGATGATCGGGGCCGTCGTCGGGCTGGTGCTGTTCTTGATCGCGCGCGGCTGGCGCAGTGCCGCTGTTGCGGGGGTCCTCGTTGCCACGGTGGCGTGGACCCAGCTGCCGATCTTCGTGCCGGACGGCCGAGCGGCCAGTGGGCCGGAAGTCGTGGTGATGCAGTCGAATCTGATGCTCGGCGCGGCCGATGCCGCAACCGTGGTGCGGGCGGTGCGCGACAATCGGGTCGATGTGCTGACCGCCGAGGAGTTGACCGCGGACATGGTCGCGCGGCTCGCCGCGGCGGGACTCGCGCAGGCACTGCCGTATCAGTACCTCGAGCCGACCTCCGCTGCGGGCGGCACCGGGATCTACAGCCGATACCCGTTGCGCGACAACAAGAAATACGTCGGTTTCGTGCTCAACCAGGTGTCGGCGACGATGGATCATCCGCAGGCCGGAGCGGTCGCGGTGTTCGCGTTCCATCCGATTCCGCCGACGGTGGACTTTCCCGCATGGAGTTCGGAGCTGCACAGCATCCGCGACATCCTCGACGCACAGCAGGGTCCGGCGATCGTCGGCGCGGATCTCAATGCGACGCGCGATCATTCGGCCTTTCGCGATCTACTGCGCGGGCGCTTCGCCGCAGCCGCCGAGCAGGCAGGCGCGGGCCCGCTGCCCACTTATCCGACCGATTACCAGTGGGGCCCGGTGATCGGCATCGACCACGTCCTGGTCGCCGACGCGGCCGCCGACGAGGTGCACACACTCACCATGCCGGGCTCCGACCACCGGGCCATGATTGCCACGATCCGGCTGAACGGATAACGGTGCGTTGCGTTTTCGCCCGCGCGAGGTATACACACCGCGCGCCTGCGGCGATTACCATATGAACGCTCGATGGCCGTGCGTCTGCGACACCGGCCGGAGGGCGGGCTCGGAGACGAGTCCCCGGGATTCGGGGAGGAACCTGATGAAGACAACACGGCTGCGTTTCGGGGCGGTCGCCGTGCTGATGGTGGTCGGCGTCGCGCTGACCGGATGCGGGAGCGACACGGTAGGCGGCCCGGATATTGCGGCGAGCAGCGCCGACAACCCATGGGAGCTGGCCGGGTCGGCCTCTTCCTCGGGACCGAACGGACCGCGCGTCGGTGTGCCGGACGCGCCACTGACCGCGGTGAACGGCGACGGAGGAGCCATCGACAAGCTTGCTCTCAACACCATCGCCGAAAGATCAATAAGGGTGAGATCAACAAGCGTCGCGGGAATCTGCCGAAGTCCTTCGAGCAGGACGAAGAGAACCATCAGCTTCCGGTCGACGTGGATTCGCTGACCAGCCTCGGTCAGGCGCTCGGCAAGATCTTCCTGCTGCCGAAGCCGCCCCAATTCGACTACGCGGGCGTGGTGCGCACCTGCTCGAAGGTCACCACCACCGAACCGGTGTCCTATTGCCCGAGCTCCGGGAAGATCGGCACCGATGTGTCCGCTCTCGCCGCGCGCGGCGGGCCGATGACGGGGGCAGGCGAACCGCTCTCGGCGGTCGTGGACGGCGACTACAACGCCTTCGCGATGTTCATCTCTCGCTATGTCCTTGCGGTGCAACAGGATCGCAAGCTCACGCTGACCGGCGCCAGCACGGCCGGACTGCGCACCGCATGCCTGACCGGCGTGGTGACAACCAAGCTGAGCGAACCGAGCAGCGATCCGCACCTGTCGGCCAACGACCTCGACGAGGCGGTCTCCGGTCTGCTGGCCGACGGCTTGGTCGCCGCCGACGTGGACGGCAAGGTGGTGGCAGGCGGCTTCCAGCGGCTGGAAGCGTTCCGGATGGGCGTCCTCGATGGTGAGTCCGCCTGCCTGACGCACTACAGGTAGGTCCTATCGAGAGGTCACTGTGCAGCGGCAGGCAGCGCACGCAGGGAGCTGAGGGTGTTCGCCATCGCGCGAGCGGCCTCGGCTCCCTTCGTCACGAAATGCTCGGTGAAGTAGGTGACGTGCTCGCTGTGCTCGTGGAAGTGGTGTGGGGTGAGCACCACCGAGAAGACCGGCACGTCGGTGTCGAGCTGCACCCGCATCAGCCCGTCGATTACCGCGGAGGCAACGAAATCGTGCCGGTAGATGCCGCCGTCGACGACCAGCGCCGCCGCCACGATCGCCGCGTACTTGCCGCTCTGTGCCAAGCGCTTGGCGTGCAGCGGGATCTCGAACGCGCCGGGGACCTCGAAGACGTCGATGGTGGCGGGATCGAAGCCGAGGTCGGCGTACTCGGCGGCGAAGCCCTCGTACGCCTTGCCGACGATCGAGCTGTGCCACATGGCGCGAATGAACGCGACGGATCCGGTGCTAGTGCCCATAGTCGGATCCTACTTCCCGGTAACGTGCGCTTCCAGCCAGTCCACGACATCGCCGAGCACCTTGTCCTGCTCGGGCTCGTTGAAGATTTCGTGATACAGCCCGTCATAGCGGATCACCGTGAGATCCTTCGAACCCGCGCCGTCCTCGATGAGGGTGGAGCTGGACGGCGCGGCGATGGCGTCCGCAGTGCCGTGCAGCACCAGCAGCGGCACGGTGAGCTTGTCCAACCGCCCCTTGACCAGGGTCGTCGTGGTCAGGATCTCGGTGCCGGTGCGGGCGGGGAGTTTGCCTCGGAACACCAGCGGATCATTGTCATAGGCCCGGATCACCTCGGGGTCACGGCTGATCATCGACGAATCCAGCTTCAGCACACCGAGATTCGGCGTCAGCCGGGACAACACCGGTGCGAGCAGACGCTGCAGCGGATTGCCGATCGGGATGTCCAGTGGTGGTGCCGACAGCACGATGCCCGCGACATCGATCGGTGCGCGGGTGGCCAGGTGCAGCACGATAAGGCTGCCCATCGAATGGCCGATCAGGAAGCGCGGTAGGTCGGGATGTTCGCGCCCGGCGAGGTCGAGCATGAAGGCGACATTGTCGGCGGAGCCGTCCATCGAGCCGATGTTCGCATTGCTGCCCGCGGACTTGCCGTGCCCGATGTGGTCGAGCGCGTAGACGGCGAAACCGGAGGCCGCGAGCCGCTTTCCGACATGCGCGTAGCGGCCGGAGTGTTCGGCGACCCCGTGCACGAGCACGATCACGGCCTGCGTGACGGTGTCGGGCAACCAGGCTCGCCACGCGACCCGGCTGCCGCGTCCTTCGAATTCACCGGTGGCGGACTCGAGGCTGTCGGATGTCATACGTCGGCTCCTGACGTCTGCGGCGGCGCGGTGGTCGACACGTGTGCGAAATGGTCGATCAGCCGCCGATTGAACTCGATGAGCCGAGCGTAGTTCACCAGCGAGATGCGTTCGTCGGTTCCATGGATCGTCGCGAGGTCGGCCCTGGTCAGCACAATGGGTGCGAAATTACAGCGCGCGGTGGCGAGATCGTTGTAGTGCCTGGCGTCGGTGGCGCCGGGGACGATGCCGGTGGTCACCGCGATGCCGGGCACCACGTCCTCGGCCAGTCGGGCAATCAGTTCGAACCCCGCGCCGGGTCGGGCAGGCCTGGTCGGCTCCGAGGTCATGCCGACCAGATCGATGCGGACCCCCGCGTCACGCACCACCTTCCGGCAGTGTTCGAGCACCGACGCGACCGAATCACCGGGCAGGATACGGAAATTCACCAGGGCCTCGGCCTGTTGCGGCAGCACATTGGCCTTCACGCCGCCGCTGATCACCGTGGGCGCGGTGGTGGTGCGCACCAGCGCCTCGGTCTGCGGCGTCGCCGCCATCACCCGGGTGATCAACGGCGTGGCCAACCCGGCGAGGCCGAGCAGGCGGCGTCGGGAATCGGGCATGACATGCCGCAGCCTGGCCAGCATGTCGGACACCAACGGAATCAGGCGCAACGGCATCGGATGGTCCTGGACGCGGCTCACCGCGCGGGCGATGCGGCCGACCGCGGTCTGGCGGCCCGGCATGGACGAATGCCCGCCTACCTCCGACACCGACAACCGGATGGTGGCATAGCCCTTCTCGCCCAACATGATCGAGGCGACCGGACGATCCACGCCGTCGGCAACGCCATCGGTGATCACGCCGCCCTCGTCGAGCAGCAGGTCCGCGCGCACACCCGCGTCACGCAGCCGCTGCGCCATCCGCACCGCGCCCTGGTCGCCGAACACCTCCTCGTCGTGCCCGAAGGCCAGATATACGGTGTGTTCGGGCCGGATGCCCGCCGCGAGCGCGGCTTCGACGGCCTCCAAGATGGCCATCAGGCGGCTCTTGTCGTCGATGGCGCCGCGGCCCCAGATGAACTCGTCGTCGACAACGCCCGCGAACGGTGGATGAGTCCAGCGCGCCGGGTCGTCGACGGGCACCACGTCCTGATGGGCGAGCAGGATCGCCGCCACGGTGTCCGGTGCCGTACCCGCCCACCGGTAGAGCCTGCTGTGGCCGAACCGCTCCAGCTCGAGCTCGTCGTGCACGAGCGGGAAGGACCGCTCCAGATGCTTGCCCAGTCGGGTGAACTCCGGGTCGTCGGCAGCGGGTTCTTCAGCGGACACCGTCACGCAACGCAGTGCTTGCGCCAATCGCTCGGCGACCAGCGCATCGACCGCGGTCGGGTTGATAGACGCGGCATCTTCGGTCATCGATCACCGGTCTCGTACGGCGGCAGATTCATGGGCACCGTTGCATTGTTCAACAGACCGGGGCCGAGCGTGATCGTCTTCTCGGCGCGCCATTTGACCAGGGCCTCGCTGACCCCGCCCGTCAGGTCGGGTTGGCGAGGCGCACCGAGCAGTGGCAGATCGAGCCGGGCCGCCGTCACGGTGACCGCGGTGTTCGCCGGGGTGTGCGACCACACATCGTCGATGACATCGGTGATCATCGCCCCGATTCGGTGGCCCGCGGACAGCGGCCAATCCTGGGCCAACATCCTGACCTCGGCGGTCTCCGACACCGGCGCGATGCCGCGGGTGATGATGGTGGCGCGCCCGTCCGGGGCAATGTCGTACAGCTCGACCGTGACAGTGGCCGTCGGCGGACCGACCAGCCGCAACGACGCCGTTGGCGCGCCGGCCAGGTGCTGGTCCTGGGCGAGCGGTTCGGAGACCGACCAGATCTCTCGATCGGGCCCGGGAACAATGCCGCGGTCGGTGTAGACGCCGGGCCGCAGATCGACCGAGATCCGTCGCATGTCCTTCGGCGGCCACGCGGATTCCGAGCGCCAACCCCCGTCGTACTGACCGACCCTGACGCGCGGACCCGGTACCTCTACGTCGCGGCCCGCGACATGCCTGTCGAAGAACGCGAGCAGTTCGGCGTCGAAATTCGGGGTGCCGCACTTCTCGTGGCAATCGCTGTGACTCCACTGGCCGAACCAGGCCCGGTGCTCGCCGGGGCCGAGCGCATCCCACACATCGAACACGCGGTAGGCCCTGGTGTTGTAGTCGAGGAACCCTTGGGCGAGAAATAGCGGAATCGTGTTACCGCGCAACTTGTCGACCAGATTGCGGTCGCGCCAGAACTCGGAGTTCACATTGTGGTCGGCGGTGTTCGCGGCGTACTGCGCGTAGCACTGCGGCGACATCTGCACGGCGTTGGCTTGATATTCGGGGGAGTCGTCCCACCGACCCGGAGTGGAGGCGATGAGCAGGTGTTCCAGGCCCACCTGGTCGGCCGGGCGGATACCTCTGTCGATGACCGGCTTACCGCTGAACTTCCACGACACGCCCTGCATGTACAGGTAGGTGTACGGATCGACCGCAGACGCGAACGAGCCCACCGCCGCAAGGCCCTTCGGCTTGCCGGCGAGACCCATCATCGCGGTCCACCCCTCATAGGAGACGCCGACCATGCCGACCTTGCCGGTCGACCACGGCTGGCTCGCCGCCCACTCCACCGCGCTGGTGACATCCGAACGTTCCCCCGGCCCACCGTAATCCGGGCATCCCGACGACCCGCCGAACCCGCGCAGATCGACGATCACGTAGGTGTAACCGGCCCGCAGGAACATGTCGACAGGGAGGAAGTCGATCGAAGGACCGTCCGCCAGGTGCGGGATGCTCAGATAGGCCAGGTGCGAACGATACGGGCTCACGGTGAGCACCACCGGAGTTCGCGTGTCCTGCGAGATCCCGCGGGGGCGCATGATGTCCGCGTGCAACCGGGTGCCGTCCGGCGCGGTGATATAGCTCTGCGACCACGTGAACGGCAACGCGGCCGGATCGGCGGCCGACACCGGCGCCACCACCCCGAGTAGCAGCAGCACCCCGACCAACACCCGCGACAACGCAGCACCCACATTCACCTGAGCACTATCGACCGCTCCGGGGCGGCTGTCCAGCCCCCGGAAGCGGGGTGTCGGTCACCCGATCACGGCTGCAGCAGGCCGAGGACATTGCCGTCGGCATCGGTGACCGTGGCGATCAGCTTCCCGCTCCCTACATCCGTGGGCTCCTGCCCCGCCTCGGCACCCGCCTCGACCAGGGCCGCGAGGTGCTTGTGGATGTCCTCGACGTGCCAGTAGCCGATCGGTCCCGTCATGCCCTTCTGCGCGCCGTTCGGGTCGAGGCCGATGTCCTGGCCTGCCACGCGGTAGCCGACGTAGTACGCAGTGTCGGCGATCGGCTCCGCGCCGAACAGCGCATTGAACAAGCTCTTCGCCTTGACGAGGTCGGTGACGGGGTACACGATGGTCTGCAGTCCTGCGGTCATGATCGACTCCTTGTGTTCGCTTGCCAGCGGATTTCCCCGGTGTTCGCTCCGGCTCGTCTACTTGACCGACCGAATCGGGAGAATGTGACATGGACGAGAGTTTTCTTGCCGAGCGCTTCGAAGAGCATCGGACGCACCTGCTCGCGGTGGCGTACCGGATGCTCGGCTCCGGAAGCGAAGCCGACGATGCGCTCCAGGAAGCGTGGCTGCGGCTGAGTCGTTCGGACGCCGACGAGATCGATAATCTGGGTGGCTGGCTGACCACTGTGGTGGCGCGGGTCTGCCTGAACATGCTCCAGTCCCGCAAGACGCGGCGCGAGGACCCACTCGACGACCTCGAGCCGCTGCCGTCCGCCGACGGTCCGGAACAGCAAGCGGTGCTCGGTGATTCGATCGGACTGGCGTTGCTGGTGGTGCTCGACACGCTGGCGCCCTCGGAGCGGTTGTCCTTTGTCCTGCACGACATGTTCGCGGTGCCGTTCGATGAGATCGCCCCGATCGTCGGCAAGAGTCCGGCGGCGGCACGACAATTGGCGAGCCGGGCGCGGCGGCGGGTCCAGGGTGCGCGGGCGACTGTCGACCGCGATCGGCAGCGTGAGGTTGTCGACGCGTTTCTGGCGGCGTCGCGCAGCGGCGAGTTCGAGAGGTTGCTGACGCTGCTCGACCCGGATGTGGTGCTGCGCGTGGATGCCGCCGCCATAGCGACGGGTGCGGTGGGGGCGCTCGGTGCGGGCGCGGTGGCCGAAACCTTCTCCGGCCGGGCCAAGGCGGCGCGTCTGGCGCTCATCGACGGCCGCGCGGGCGCGGTGTGGGCCGTGGGCGGGACACCGCGGGTGGTCTTCGACTTCACCGTGTCCGATGGCCGGATCGTCGCGATCGACCTGCTGGCCGATGCGGAGACGCTCGGACTGATGGAACTCGAAGTCCAGTAGGGCTGGACTCGGCTGTGACCTGCGCTGTCACATCTGGGCTGTGCGAACGGTCAGGGGTGTGACGGCGCAGCACCCACTCGCGCCGGAGGAGCGAGGCCAGGAGAGCCGTCATGAGCAATGCACGATCGATCGGATACCGGACCACGACCGCGGTGACGGTCTTCATTCTGGCGTCGGGTGGTGTCGCCGACCTGGTGCACCGTGCCGACACCGCGAGCGGCATGACCGAGCTGGGTTACCCGACCTACGTCATGACCATTCTGGGTGTGTGGAAAGTGCTCGGTGCCTTGACAATTGCCGCGCCGCGATTCCCGCTGGTGAAGGAATGGGCGTACGCGGGCACATTCTTCGATCTGACCGGAGCGTTCGCCTCGCACATTGCGCACGGCTCCGGCGCGAACCACCTGTTCTACACCGGCTTCTTCGCGTTGTGCGCAGTGGCGTCGTGGGGGCTGCGGCCCGCGAGTCGCAAGCTCGCGGTACCGGTCTTCCGTGGATCCGGCCGGGTTGCCGAGCCGCAGGCAAAGGTCGCGCGGACAGTGGCGACTGGACGGATGCCCGCGGTCGCGTAACAAGACCGCGTCCGCGCGCGAAAACGGCCCGCCGTTCAGTAGAACAGCGGGCCATTCTCTTGTGCCCGGTCGGTGGCAGCCGGCGGAATTGCGCGCCATGGGGTGGACCGCGGCGCTGGGTGCTCTCAATCTCACCGCGCTCGGTCCGAACGAGACGCTGACACAGCCGTTCGGGCCCATCCGCCGAAACAGATGGACCCGAACGAATTCCATGAATATCAGCCGACGAGGTTCTTGCGCAGTTGCAGGATGGTCCCGCCGTCGAGGCCGAGGCCCTGGGTCAGGAACTTCCCGAAGTCTCCATAATCCGCTTCCAGTTTGTCGACTGCCGTTTCCAGATAGGCGGCACGGACTTCTTGCAACGGAATCAGCAGATCGGGGTTCTGCATCAGACCTGCTCGTTTCACATCCTCGCGCAGCTTCGCGTCGGCCGCGGCCCGGAACTGATTCGACAGCAAATAGTCCTGGCGCGCAGTCTGTTCCGGCACGCCGACCGCCCGCAGGACCACGTAGGTGACCCAGCCGGTTCGATCCTTGCCCGCGGTGCAGTGATAGAGCGTGGCCTTGTCGGTTGCCGCGAGATCCTTGATCGTCTGCCCGAATTTGGCCAGCGAATCGGTATTGAAGAAGCTCCGATACACGCCCGCCATGATCTCCTCGGCCCGTCCGTTGCCGAGCAATTCCTCCTGCCGCTGCGGATCGCGAGACTGAATCGCCTGCAGCATCTGCTGGAACAGCCCGGTGTCATCGATCGGCCGCGAGATCTGTTGCACACCTGCGGGCAGCTTGTCGGGCCCCGAGAACTGGACCTCCGCGGGCGTCCGCAGATCGATGGCTGCCTTCAGGTTCAGACTGCCCAGCTTCTGTACATCCGCAGCTGTCAGCTTGTCCAATGAATCGGCTCGAATAGCCTTGCCGGACTTGACCTTAGCCCCGTCATAGGTCCGATATCCGCCGATATCACGAACATTCACCGCCCCCTGCAACTCGATCCGCGCCGCCGCCTCGACGGTGGGATCGGCAATCGCGGTAGGCGGCGAACCGGTCGCGGTAAGTGCGAATGTCGCAAGGGCGGCGGTAATGAAAGAAATAACAGAAATCTTCATGGCGCGGGACAGTAGGACCAAGGCCGAGGTGTCTGCAGCTGTTCTCTCCGCTTTCGCCGCCACTGCCCCGGTCATCGGGATTCTCTTCCTGTTCAACAGGATTCCAGTTCCATTCAACGGGATTCACCATGCCGCAGGAAGATTCAGTGCATGAACGCGGAATTTCCTTCATTTCTGCGTACCCGACAGCTGCAGGCCACAGCTAAGATCTCACTGCAGATCTCGTGACGCGAGGCCGCCCTCAGCGGCGTGGGTGGCGTCCTGGATGATGCGGGCATGCTGGTGCGCACGGAGAAGGTGCCGCAGGCCCCACAGTGGCCGATGAAAGTTCGGGTTCACACGCCCGTCGGAGTCGCCGAGGTGCTCTGGCGCGGTGATCCGCAAGAAGCCGATGGCCACCACTTCATTGAGTGGACCATCGATGACGACATCTTCTGGGGGCAGAACACGCAGTCAGTCCCACTTGCCGAGGCGGGACTCCGGCAGGAAGGCGACGGAGTAGTCATGCGCGGGCGGCTCCAGCTGACCGAGGACGGCGCTGCGTACCTTCAGATGGGCGACTCACTGATTCTGTTCGATCTTGCATCACCAATCTCCGCCAGCACCGACGGCGCCTGGGTGGAGATCAGCGTCGAAGTGAACAGTGTCGCTATCTACCCCTACCAGATCTGAAAGAGCATCTGAGGACTCAGGTGTCTCTGACTGCCTCGCGTCGATGCTCATCGCGAGCGGCGCGAACATCAAAGTCGTGAAGCGCGAACACGGCACGTGAACGCGAAAACCACGCTCGACACCTACGGCCATCTGTGGCCGGAAACAGACAAATCCACCCGCCAGGCGATCGCCGGAGTGATCGCCCAACGGGTGGACTCTAATTCTGCTGCTGCTACCGAGAGCCCGAATCAGGCGTAAAGGCCCTGGTCAGGCTTACACGTCGAAGTAGAGCTCGAACTCGTACGGGTGCGGGCGGAGGTTCACCGGGGCGATTTCCTGCTCGCGCTTGATGGAGATCCAGGTCTCGATCAGGTCCTCGGTGAAGACGTTGCCTTCGGTGAGGTAGTCGTGGTCCTGCTCGAGCTTGTCGATGACCGACGCCAGGCTGGTGGGGGCCTGGGGGATGTTCTTGGCCTCCTCCGGCGGGAGCTCGTAGAGGTCCTTGTCGACCGGGGCCATCGGCTCGAGCTTGCGCTTGATGCCGTCCAGGCCCGCCATCATCATGGCGGCGAAGGCCAGGTACGGGTTGCCCGAGGAGTCCGGCGCGCGGAACTCGATGCGCTTGGCCTTCGGGTTGTTGCCGGTGACCGGGATACGCACGGCAGCCGAGCGGTTGCGCTGCGAGTACACCAGGTTGATGGGGGCCTCGTAGCCGGGAACCAGACGGTGGTAGGAGTTCACGGTCGGGTTGGTGAACGCCAGCAGCGACGGGGCATGGTGCAGGATGCCCCCGATGTAGTGACGCGCCAGATCCGACAGACCCGCGTAACCGGCCTCGTCGTGGAACAGCGGCTTGCCGTCCTTCCACAGCGACTGGTGCACGTGCATGCCCGAGCCGTTGTCACCGAAGAGCGGCTTCGGCATGAAGGTGACGGTCTTGCCTTCCTGCCATGCGGTGTTCTTCACGATGTACTTGAACAGCTGCAGGTCGTCGGCGGCCGAAAGCAGGGTGCCGAACTTGTAGTTGATCTCGGCCTGACCGGCGGTGCCGACCTCGTGGTGGCCGCGCTCCAGCTCGAAGCCCGCTTCCTGCAGGTTGGTCGAGATCTTGTCGCGCAGGTCGACGTAGTGGTCGTACGGAGCGACCGGGAAGTAACCGCCCTTGTTGCGAACCTTGTAACCGCGGTTGCGGGTGCCGTCCGGGTTGAACTCCGCGCCGGTGTTCCACGAACCCGAGATCGAGTCGATCTCGTAGAACGCGCCGTTCATCCCCGATTCGTAGCGCACCGAGTCGAAGATGTAGAACTCCGCCTCGGCGCCGAAGTAGGCGGTGTCGGCGATACCGGTCGAACGCAGGTACTCCTCGGCCTTGCGCGCGATGTTGCGCGGGTCGCGGCTGTAGGCCTCGCGGGTGAACGGGTCGTGCACGAAGAAGTTGAGGTTCAGGGTTTTCGCGGCGCGGAACGGGTCCAGTCGCGCGGTGCTGAAGTCGGGGAGTAGGAGCATGTCCGACTCGTCGATCGACTGGAAGCCACGGACGGAGGAGCCGTCGAACGCGAGCCCTTCCTCTGCGAGGTCGGTGGTGAACGCCTTCGCGGGGATCGAGAAGTGCTGTTGTACACCAGGAAGATCGCTGAAGCGGATGTCGACATACTCGACTTCCTCGTCAGCGAGGAATTTGATGACCTCGTCGGCCGTGCTGAACGTCACTTGTACTCCTTACGGATCGGTTCCCAGCCCGTGTCGATTGCATGGGTTCGTCGCGACCAGACGCTATGGATGCGGTGTTTCCCGGCAGTCAAGGCTGTGTTTCGCCAGTGTTACACGTGCGGCTGGCCAGGTGGCGCTGACCACCCGGGCTCGAACAGCATGGTAATCCTCCCATCCCTGGCAACACCCACCGACCTGAACTCTGCTTATGCGGTGCCAGACGGCCGGTTGGGCGCGCTTATTGTGGGGGTATGGCACGCAGCACCGGATCGTGGCTCTCGGGACCCCCGACGGACCCGGATGACCCGGCAACCCCTGAGTTCCCCGGTCAATACCTCGGTCTGCCGCAGTCGGGTTCCGGGTCGTTGCCAGGCATGGGACGCCGTATCGCCGCCCTGTTCGTGGACTGGATGATCGCGCTCGGGATCTCGCTGTTGATCGTGCGCGGCGGCTCGGCCTCGAGCCTCACCCTGTTGATCTGGTTCGTGATCGGTGTGGGTGCGGTCACGTTGTTCGGTTACACACCAGGGCAGTACTTCCTTCGGCTGCGGGTGATCCGGGTCGATGCGCCGGTAGGTGTCGGTTTCGTGCGTGCGCTGGCTCGGCAGGCGCTGCTGGTATTCGTGGTGCCCGCGCTGTTCACCGACGCCGACGGTCGCGGCATGCACGACCGGGCCACCGGGACCGCAGTCGCCCGCGCGCGCTGACGCGGCGTCACGTTACGGCCCAAACGCGGGTTCGAGACCGCGAGGCGATCGAGAGGCTGCATCATTCGCTGTGGACTGCAGATGTCCGAAAACGGCCGGGCAATGGTGACCCCGCGTCGGTAAGCTCCGCGGGTGTCATTGAATCCGGCGTTGCTCGCCGTTCGCTTACTGTTCGAACTCACCGCAATCGCTTCCTTCGGGGTGTATGGCTGGCGGGTCTTCGAATCGCCCTGGCGGTTCATCCTGGTGGTGGCGCTGCCGATCGTGGCCGCCGCGCTGTGGGGCACGTTCGCCGTTCCCGGCGACCCGAGCCGAAGCGGTGCGGCGCCGGTCGCGGTGGCCGGTCCGGTCCGCCTCGCGGTCGAGGTTGCCGTGCTGTTCGGCGGAGCCGCCCTCCTGTGGGCCGCGGGGCTGCCGCGCTGGGCACTGGTGTCGGGGGCGGCGCTCGTGGTCTATCACCTGCTCGCCTACGACCGGATCACTTGGCTGCTCACCAGGGGAAAGTCGGCGTAACGGCACCGGACAACCGAAGGCCCGCGTCCGGATTCCCGGGACGCGGGCCTTTCGAAATTCTTACCGCGCTTGGTCAGCGCCTGCGGATGCTGCGCTGCACGCCGCGCATCTTGGCGCCCGCGGGCATCGGGCCCTTCGGCAGAGCCGGGCCGCTGCGCGCGTTGAGGGCGCTGAGCCTGCCCTCGATGAGGTCCATGCGCTTGACGTCGATATTGCGGGGCAGCTTGGTGAGGTGGCGCTGCAGCTCCTTCAGCGATACCTGGCCCTCGTCGTTACCGATGATGATGTCGTAGATCGGGGTATCGCCGATAAGTCGCGCGGTGCGCTTCTTCTCCTGCGCAATCAGCGATTTCAACCGCTGCGGGGAACCCTCGCCGATCAGGATCACCCCGGGCAGGCCGATCACCCGGTGCACGGCGTCCAGCTGGGTGGTCGCCGCGATGCCGTTGCTGACCCGCCACTTGCCCTGCAGGTTCTCCAGCACCCACGCCCCGGCGCCCGCCTGGCCCTCGGCCTTGGCGTAGACGTTTTTCTGTACGCGCCGCCCGAAGATGATGAACGCCACGAGCACACCGAGCAGCAGGCCGAGCGGCAGCAGGAACCACTGCAATCCGAAGATCAGGCCGACCACCACGAATACGGCCGTGATGCCGACCACGGCGCCGATCATCAAGGGCAGCAGCAGCTTGTCTTCCTTGCGCTGCATCTGGAACGCCTGCCACAACTGCTGGCGGCGTTCTTTCGACTGCTGCTTGCGCGCCGCTTTCGCCGCGGCCTTCGCTTCCTTCGACGGGGTGCCGCCCTTGCCTACTGCCATGTCTCTCAGGATAGTGGCTGCGTATAGCCCGGTCGGCGGCGGGACGGGCGTGGTTCGAGTGATCGCGATGCGGCCTGCTCGCCGATACGAGATGATCACGATCACACACGCTCGACCACCAGGCCTTGCTCGTGCAATACGGCGACGCACACGGTAGCGCCTTCGCTACCGTGGCCGCGGCGGCCACCGAGGCGAGGATCGGGCGAACAGTCCACCGGGTTCGAATCGATACACGAAGGTCGTTTCAGATCCGCGCCTGAACGGCGGCGGGCAGGCAGTGATCGAATTCGTCCGACGCGCTGGCGTACGACCGCCCTTGTGCCGCCAATGCCCTGCTCTTGCAGTGCCTTTCGGATTTCCAACTGGCCCTCGCATCGAATATCTTTGAGCGGTCGATAGCGTGGACGCGATGAAGGGTGGCCATCGATGCGGGTCATCAACGAGCGAACGGCGATACCGGGATCCGAGCAGCGAGTGCTCGACTGGATGCGGACCTGGACCGGGCATCGCATCATTGTGGGACTGGCGATTCCTGGGTGTTCTATCCCAGGGCCTGGCCGCGCGGACCATGTGACAGAAACCGATCTGGTGGTGATCACGCCGCAGGCAGTGGTCGTGATCGGAGCGAAAGCGGCTGTTCCGGTAGCCGCCACCGGTGGCTTGCCGGTGTGGGCCGATGGGCGACAGCCCAGGTTCGAGGGTGATCGGATCCAGGTGCCTGACGACAGCAGCCTGTTCGATCAGATGACGAATGCTGTCTCCAGGCTGAAAGAACTGGTTCGTGGGCGCCATGTCGACGGGCTGATGGTCGTGGTCCCGCCCGCGGAAGCAGGGATCACGTCGAATGTCGAATCGCCGCACGACGAATTCCCGGTGGTGTTGGGGTCGACTCCCGGTCAGCTGCGTGCTTGGTTCATCCGCACCGCGAACCGACGGCTGATCTGGTCCGCCGAGGACGTGCACGCGTTGCTCGGTGACTTGCACATGTCCGATCTGGTCACCCGCGAAGACCTGGTCGCGGAGGGCTTTCCGTCGCAGACACGCCCGCGTGCGGGTTCGAGCGGGCCGCCGTGCCCGACCGATCTGGATCACTCGCCGACCTCGTCGCTGCCCGCAGTGGCCGCGGCCCCATCCGGCTCGGTGCGTTCGGCCGAACTCGACTGCCCGCCGGACGAAGATCAGTCGATGCCTGCGTCGGACCAATCGGAGTCGCCGCAGGCGGCGACTCTCCTGCGGGTGCAACCGGACGAGTCGGAACAGGTAACGCGGTTCGGGCCTCCTGTGCGACCACTGGATGATCAGAGCCCGCGCCGCTCCCTGTCCGCCCGCGTGGATCATCGCCGGACCGACGATGTATCCGACGCCGCCGGGGCGGCGTCGATGTCGCATTCCGGTGCGAGTGCTACCGCCGCAAGCTGCACGGACACGCAACTCGTCACAGACGCACCCGGCGCGTGGTCGACCGTGGAGGGGCGACGTGCTCCGGACTCGAGCGGGCAGCAACGAGGGGCGCCCGCGGTGGTCCCGCCACCATGGATCACACCTGACACCGAGATGGAGCCGTCAGGGAGATCGTCGTTTCTGGATGGTCAGTCGCTGTTGATCGTGCCCGATTCCGAGGTCGAGCCGCCGTCGCCGAGCACTTTCCATGCAGATCATCAGGTGTCGTCGACCATCCACGATCTCGATGTGGATCCGGCGCAGTCGTACCGAACCCCGGCACCATACCGGGGCCGGCAGTACGAGACCGAAGACGATGCGGGTGATGTGGAGCCTGCGGAGTCCGACGGTCCGGAGTCGTCCTTCACCGGCCAATGGTCGTCGTGGATCGATGCCGATGCCGATGCCGATAGCTACGACGACTACGACTACGACTACGACGAGGACTATGACGACATGCTGTCGCGCCCGGTCAGCGCGCAGCCACCCGCCGAGAGCTGGTTACCGTCACAAACCGCACCGAGACTGTTGCCGGGCCGAACCAAGCCGGTCGTCAACGACCGTCGGCTCCGCATGCCATCGCTTCGACCCGCGCTGTCCATTCGTCAGCTTTTCCCAGCTCGGGCGACTCGACCTGCGCTGTCCATCCGTCAGCTTCTCCCAGCCCAGGCCACCGGCCCTGTGCAGGTCAACCGGCATCTTCCGCAGCAGCTGGCGGCGGTGGCTGTCATCGTGGGCGCCTTTGTCGCGCTGTGGTTGCTGGCCGCCGCTTGCTCGTCGTCGCACCAGGACGCAGTAGTGCCGCACCAGCCCACACCGACCACCGAGGCCGCCGTACCGCCCGGACCTGTCGCTGAAACGGCGGAACCAGCACCTATGCTCATGCCGCCGCTGTGCTTTCCGTACCCACCAGAATGTTGACGCTGCCACCCGAGTCGAGCAGGCGAGCATCGTGGTCGGACTCGGTGGGGCCGTTGAGTCTGCTGTTGGTGGCCCGTCGACGGAGATCGGCTGATTGCAAACCTGAGCGCGTGGCCGAAGCACACGACGGATGGCCGCAGGGAGAAAGTCGCAGCGGTGTCGGCTAGGTCCGGACCGTGGCCTGCCCACGGACAGCGGTGGCAATCGACTGGGGCATTTGCTCGTGCCGGGTGTAGGTGCGGCTGAAGTCACCCGTGCCGTGTGAGAGGGAACGCAGGTCGATGGCGTAGCGGCTGAGTTCGAGTTCGGGGACCTCGGCGTGGATGCGGGTGCGGCCGATGCCGTGCGGTTCGGTGCCAAGGACACGACCGCGGCGGCTGGACAAATCGGTGAGGACCGGGCCGACGTAGTCGTCGGAGACGACGACCCAGACCTCGTCGAGCGGTTCGAGCAGCGCGATGCCCGCCGCGGTCGCGGCCTCGCGCAGGGCGAGCGCACCCGCGGTTTGGAAGGCAGCATCGGAGGAATCGACCGAGTGCGCCTTGCCGTCGAAGAGCGTGACCCGCACATCGGTAAGGGGATAACCTGCCGCCACACCGCGCAGCGCCTGCGCACGGATGCCCTTCTCCACCGACGGAATGAATTGGCGCGGAACGACGCCGCCGACCACCTTGTCGACGAACTCGATGCCGGACCCGCCGGGCAGTGGCTCCACCTCGATCTCGCAGACGGCGTATTGCCCGTGGCCGCCGGACTGTTTGACGTGCCTGCCGCGCGCGGTTGCCTTGCCCGCGAACGTCTCCCGCAGCGCGACCTGGTGATCGATAACGTCGACCTGAACCCCGAATCGGGTGCGCAACCGCTCCAGCGCGACATCGCGGTGCGCCTCGCCGAGGCACCACAGCACGATCTGGTGGGTGTCGCCGTTCTGCTCCAACCGCACCGCGGGATCCTCGGCGACCAAGCGCGCGAGGCCGGAGGAGAGCTTGTCCTCATCGGCCTTGCTGCGGGCCCGAATGGCAATGGGGAGCAGCGGATCCGGCATCGGCCACGGTTCGATGAGCAGCGGCGCCGCAGTGCCGGACAGGGTGTCGCCGGTCTCGGCGCTGGTGAGTTTGGTGACGTAGGCGATGTCGCCCGCGATCGCCTGCCCGAGCGGGCGCTGTTGTTTGCCGAACGGTGCGGTGACCCCGCCGATCCGTTCGTCCACATCGTGGTTCTCGTGGCCGCGGTCCTCGTGCCCGTGACCGCATACGTGCACGGTGTCGTCGGCGTGCAGGGTGCCGGAGAAGACCCGGACCAGTGACACCCGGCCGACGTAGGGGTCCGATGCCGTCCGGATCACCTCGGCGGCCAGCACGCCCGCCGGGTCGCAGTGCAGCGGCTGTCGCGCGGCGCCATTGGTGGTGGTGATCGCGGAGACGGTGTGCTCCGCAGGAGTCGGGAAGCCGCCGGTGATCAGGTCGAGCAGTTCGACGGTGCCGAGGCCTTGTTTCGCGCCCTCCGGCGCTTGCGCGCCGAACAGCACGGGATGGAAGCTGCCGCGGGCGACCGCGCGTTCGAGGTCGGTGACGAGCGTGGCGAGATCGATCTCCTCGCCGCCGAGGTAGCGCTCCATGAGCGATTCGTCCTCGCTCTCGGCGATGATGCCCTCGATGAGGCGGTTGCGCGCTTCCTCCAACGCCGTCACCTGATCGACGGAGGGTTCGATCTGCGTGCATTCACCGGAGGAGTAGTCGACCACGCAGTGCGGCAGCAGCTCGACCAGCCCCGTGACCGGTCGATGACCGTCGAGGCTTTTCGGCCCGTACACCGGAAGATGCAGCGGCAGAATGTTTTCCGACGAACCGTCACCGAGAACGGTGCGACAGGTCTCGGTCATCTCGTCGAAATCGGCGCGTGCGGTGTCCAGGTGGGTGATCACGATCGCGCGCGGCATCCCGACCGCTGCGCATTCCTCCCACAGCGCGCGGGTCGCACCACTGACCGCCTCGGCACCCTCCGCCGCGGAAACGACGAACAGCGCCGCGTCCGCCGCCCGCAGGCCCGCACGCAGCTCACCGACGAAATCGGCATAGCCGGGCGTGTCCACCAGATTGATCTTGATCCCCGCCCAGGAGATCGGCACCACCGACAACTGCACCGACCGATGCTGACGATGCTCGATCTCGTCGTAATCCGACAGCGAGGTGCCGTCCTCGACCCGCCCCGCCCGGTTCACCGCCCCGGTCGTCAGCGCCAACGCCTCGACCAGAGTCGTTTTCCCCGACCCGCTGTGTCCGACCAGCACCACATTCCGGATGTCCTCCGGCCGCCCCGCGCTCACCACTCTGCCGTTGCCCCCGGCAGCTGCACTCGCCTTGTCCACTGTGTGTCTCGCTTCCTCGCCGACACCTGCCGTACATCGAGCTTCCCACCACCGGTCGCGCCGCGTCCACGCTTCGCGAGATCCGGTCGGATCGGCGCGCTCGATACTCGCGTCGCCCGGTGCACCGCGACGGTGGCCCGTGTATGCCTGACAGTGTGGGACAGGCCCGCAGCGGTCTCCGTTGCCCCCTTACCTCGCGTACGAAAGAGGCGCACAATGATTGCGATACGCCGGCTTCAGGGTTTGTGATTGGCGGGTAGCTGGATGCCTGCCGACCACATTCGGACGGGCATCCGCCGTGATGACAGCGTCCACATACTGGGTCGCGGCGCCTGGACCCACTGTCGGCATCGCGGCCGCGCTCCACACCACACTCAGCGCCGGGCACCGCGATTTGGCTGTAGCGACTACGGCCGCCCCCGCCAGTTCGGCATCATCAATCGAAAGGAAGCGCCATGTCAGAGCAGAACAAGGCCGCCGCCAAGCGGGTCTTCGATGCATGGAACACGCGAGACCTCGATGTATTCGACGAGGTAATTGCGGCCGACTACATCGACCACGATCCACAGAACCCGTTCGCCGATGTCCATGGCCCCGAAGGCGTCAAACGGCTCGCGCAGATGTATCTCGCCGCATTCTCGGATCAACGGTTCTTGGTCAATGAACAGATCGCCGAAGGCGACTTCGTCACTACCCGATGGACGGGGACAGGAACCAACGACGGCGAGATGATGGGCATGCCCGCGACAGGCAAATCAGCGGTCGTTCAGGGAATCACAATCAATCGCTTCCAGGACGGCAAGATCGTCGAAGGCTGGGAATGCTGGGATACGCTCGGGATGATGCAGCAGCTCGGCGTCGTCCAGTCGGCGCACTCTGCAACAACCTGACTCGCACCGTGGATGCGCACTGTATCGCAGTGAGGCCCGCGAGAACATCGACGATTCGCGCGTAGGCGACCTCAACGAGTCTGTCGATGGTCTGCGGGCGTCCTCCGCCCATGTCCGGGCATCACCGAGACTGCGACTCACCGAGCACTGGTGTCGTGCAGTGGCACGGGGCGCGACACCTTTCTTTCTCGGAGTGTTCGCGCACGGCTGCATCGAATACTGCCCGAGCTTCATCGACGCGGGCCTGGAATTTGTCGGCGCCGAATATAGGCGACATGCGGCCGGGCGTTAGTGGAGCCCACTGCGGAGGTGTGGCGGCATGTGCGTAAGGACCGAGATCGAGTGGCGGCGTGATCATTTCGAGTCGATCGGATTCGGGATCTATCCGGGCGGTGCGTTGCAGGCCGTCGACGAGGATGGCCGTCGAGCGAGATGTGTGGGGCAAGATCGCTCGTTGCGCCACACACACAGGTCCCCGCACACCTCGAGGTGTGCGGGGACCTGGGTTGCTGTTGACGTTAGCTGCCGAAGCGCGCGAGGACCGCGCTAGCTTCCTGGGAGGCGGTGCCTTCCTTGGCGAGATGGGCCATGGCGGTGGGGATTTCACGGCCGTGGTGGGTCATCGCCTGGGTGTAGAGGCGCCCTGCGCGGTAAGAGGAGCGCACCAGGGGGCCCGCCATGACACCCGCGAAGCCGATTTCCTCGGCCATCTTCGAGTGGTCGACGAATTCCTCGGGCTTCACCCAGCGGTCGACCGGGTGGTGCCGGGGGGACGGGCGCAGATACTGGGTGATGGTGAGGATGTCGCAGCCCGCCTCGTGCAGATCGCGCATCGCCTGGGTGACCTCTTCCGGGGTCTCGCCCATACCGAGGATCAGGTTGGACTTGGTGACGAGGCCCGCTTCGCGCGCCGCGGTCAGCACCGAGAGCGAACGCTCATAGCGGAAGGCGGGGCGGATCCGCTTGAAGATGCGCGGCACGGTTTCCAGGTTGTGCGCGAGCACCTCGGGGCGCGAGGAGAACACCTCGGCCAGCTGATCGGGATCGGCGTTGAAGTCGGGGATGAGCAGTTCGACGCCGGTGTTCGGGTTGAGTTGCTTGATGGCGCGGACGGTTTCGGCGTAGAGCCACGCGCCGCCGTCTTCCAGGTCGTCGCGGGCGACGCCGGTGATGGTCGAATAGCGCAGACCCATCGCCTGCACGCTCTCGGCGACCCGGCGGGGCTCGTCGCGGTCGAGTGCGGCCGGCTTGCCGGTGTCGATCTGGCAGAAGTCGCAGCGCCTCGTGCACTGCTCGCCGCCGATGAGGAAGGTGGCTTCGCGATCTTCCCAGCACTCGAAGATGTTGGGACAGCCCGCTTCCTCGCACACCGTGTGCAGGCCCTCGCGTTTGACCAGTCCCTTGAGTTCGGTGTATTCCGGGCCCATCTTGGCCTTGGTGCGAATCCATTGAGGTTTGCGCTCGATCGGGGTCTCCGCGTTGCGCGCCTCGATGCGTAGCAGTTTGCGTCCTGCTGGTGCTGAAGCTGAGGTCACCGAACCGATGCTACGCCCGGTGTTTTCCCCCGCCGCCGCGCCATCGGTCACCGCGGTCACGCGCCGACGCCCGGTGCGGGCTGCGGTGTGACGCGCACGATGTCGTGCGCGGTCACCGGAAGTTCGCCGTCGAGCGCGCGGATGATGGCGTCGGTGACCGCGGGCTTGACCTCGGCCACCGTCACTTCGCGGCCGAGCTCGCGGGTCAGCGTGGTGACGCCCGCGTCACGGATGCCGCACGGCACGATCGCCTGGAAGCCGTCGAGCGCGGAATTGCAGTTCAGCGAAATGCCGTGCAGGGCAACGCCACGCTGCACACGCACACCGATGGCGGCGATCTTGCGTTCGGCGAAGAACTCGGTCGCGGGCAGCCATACACCCGATCGGCCCTCGATGCGGCCGCAGGTCAGGCCGAGTTGGGTGCACACAGTGATCAGCGCCTCTTCCAGCCTGCGCACGTACTGCACCACGTCCACCGGTTCCGCGAGCCGCACGATCGGATAGCCGACGAGCTGGCCCGGCCCGTGCCAGGTGATCTTGCCGCCGCGATCGACCTCGACCACCGGGCTGCCGTCGATCGGCAGATCCTCGGCCTCGGTGCGCCGGCCCGCCGTGTACACCGACGGGTGCTCGAGCAGCAGCAGGTGATCGTTTCCGACGCCGTCGGCCCGCTCGGCGGCGATGTTGCGCTGCAGGTCCCAGGCACTGTGGTAGTCGATGAGTCCGAGATCCTTGACCACGATCGGGGTCGTGTCGAATCTGGCGGACCACGTGGTGCGCGTGTCGTTCACGTCCTCGACGGTACGCTCAGCTGGATCACAGGTTCTACCGATGTGGTGTGGGGGATGCCACACGGTAACCGGCTCGATCACCGGCTCTCGCACGGCAGCTGCCCGAGACGGCTGGACGCCGCTCGGGTCGATAGCTCGGGGTTGGCAGGCCGCTAGTGCGGGTCGATAGGCAACGTCAATTGCATCAGCGTCAGGTCCATCCAGCGCTCGAACTTCCAGCCCACCTGCGGGAGTTTGCCGACGGTGTGGAAGTCGAAGCGTTCGTGCAATGAGATCGACCCGGTGTTGCTCGATTCGATCGCGGCGATCATCGCGTGCACGGTGCCGCTGGCCCGCGCCCGCGCGACCAACTCGGTGAGCAGTGCGGTGGCGACCCCGCGCCGCTGGAATCGGTCTGCGACGTACACCGAGTTCTCCACCGAGAACCGGTAGCCGGACTTGGGCCGCCACGGGCCGTAGCTGGCATAACCGGCGACTTCGCCGTCGATGTCGGCAACGAGAATCGGCATTCCGGCGGCGGTGCGGGTCCGGAACCAGGCTTGCCGCTCGTCGAGGCCGACCTGCTCCTCGTCCCAAATGGCCGTGGAGGTGGCGATATTCGCGTTGTGGATCTCCAACACCGACGGCAGATCGCCTTCGTGTGCGTCGCGGACAACCAGCACCGGTCGCGCTTGCAGTTCGGTCATCGCTCATCTCCCTCGCGACCCAACGTCGCCGCGAGCGCGGCGCCGATGGTGTGGTGCTGGAACGGATAGCCCGCTTCCTCGAGTGCGGTGGGGATGGCTCGTGGTCCGTGCAGGATCGCCTCCTGCGCGAACTCACCGATCAGCGCGCGCAGCGCGAACGAGGGCACCACCATGGGGGTCGGACGGTGCAGTGCCCGGCCGAGCGCGCGGTTGAATTCGGCGTTGGTGACCGGCGCCGGTCCGACCGCGTTGATCGGACCGGAGATCGTGTCGTCGGTGAGCGCGAAGATGATTGCGCCGATCTCGTCGTCCAACGAGATCCACGGCGTGTACTGCCTGCCGTTGCCGAGTCGGCCGCCGAGGCCGAGCGAATACAGCGGCTGCAGCATGCCGAGCATGCCGCCACTGTGCGACAACACCACGGCACTACGCAGTAACACCGTGCGCACGCCTGCGGCGGTGGCGGGTTCGGTCGCGGCCTCCCAATCGCGGCACAGGGTGGCGAGGAAACCCGCACCGACGGGCGAGGTTTCGTCGACGACGCGGTCGCCGGTCTCGCCGCCGTAGTAGTGCACGCCGCTGCCGTTGACCAGCACCGGAACGCCTGCTGCGGCGACAGCGTTGGCGAGCACATCAGTCGGAGTGATTCGGCTGTCGCGCAGTTCCTGCTTGTAACTGCCGTTCCAGCGCCGGCGCCCGATGCTCGCGCCGCACAGGTTGACCACCGCGTCCGCGCCGCGCAGGGCCCGCTCGTCCAATTCGGCGCGAGCGGGATCCCACACGTACTCGTCCGGGGCCGCGGCCGGACGCCTGACGAGGCGGGCGACGTCATGCCCGTCGCGGCGAAGTGCCACGACGAGCGCCGTCCCGATCAGTCCGGACGAACCGGCGATCACCACCTTCATGCCTGACAGTCCGACCTTCCCGAATTACAGGCCGAGATCAGCTTCGAACGCCGCTTCCTCGAGCCGGTGCCGGATCGTGGTCAGGAACCGACCCGCGTCGGCGCCATCGATGAGGCGGTGATCGTAGGTGAGCGGCAGATAGCACATCGAACGGACGCCGATGGATTCGTTGCCCGTCTCGTCGGTGACGACCACAGGGCGCTTGACGATGGCACCCGTGCCGAGCATGCCCGCCTGCGGCGGCACCAGGATCGGGGTGTCGAACAGTGCGCCCTGGCTGCCGATATTGGTGATGGTGAAGGTGCCACCGGCCAACTCGTCGGGCTTGAGGCCGCCGTTGCGCGCGCGGTTGGCGATGTCCGCGATGGCACGCGCCAGCCCGGCCAGCGACAGGTCGCTCGCGTTGTGGATCACCGGGGAGAGCAGACCCTGCTCGGTGTCGACGGCAATGCCGAGGTGCACCGAAGCGTGGTAGGTGATCTCCTTGGTGCCCTCGTCGTAGCTGGCGTTGACGTTCGGGTGCACGCCGAGCGCCTCGACGACCGCCTTGGCGAAGAACGGCAGGAACGTCAGGTTGACGCCCTCACGCTCCTTGAACGACGCCTTCGCGAGGCTGCGCAGCGCGGCGATCTTGGTGACGTCCGCCTCGTGCACCTGGGTCAGCTGCGCGGTGGTCTGCAGCGATTCCCTGGTCTTGGTCGCGGTGATCTGCCGGATGCGGCTGGCCTTCTGCACAGTGCCACGCAGGTGCGCGAGCTGTGACTGCGCCGCGGCCGGTGCGGGTGCGGGCGCCTTGACGGCCGGTGCGGGCGCCGACGGTGCGGCGGCCGGTGCCTTCTTGGCTTCTGCGGCGGCGAGCACATCCTGCTTGCGGATGCGTCCGCCGACCCCGGAACCGGTCAGTGCCGTCAGGTCGACGGCGTTCTCCTCGGCCAGCTTGCGGACCAGGGGAGTGACATACGGGGTTGCGCCGTTGCCGGAGGAGTCCGCGGCCGGCGCTGCGGCCACAGCGGCCGGAACCGGAGCGGGCTTGGGTGCCGCAGGTGCGGGTGCCGGAGCGGCGGCTGCGGGAGCAGGCGCGGGTGCCGGAGCCGGAGGAGCCGGTGCCGGGGCGGGTGCAGGTGCCGGAGCCGGTGCAGGTGCCGGTGCAGCCGGGGCTGCGGCGGCCGGAGACCCGGTGCCGACGACGCCGAGCTGTCCACCGACCGCGACAACGTCGTCTTCCTGCGCGGTGATCTCCAGCAGGGTGCCTGCGACGGGCGACGGGATCTCGGTGTCCACCTTGTCGGTGGAGACCTCGAGCAGCGGCTCGTCGACGGCGATCTGGTCACCGACGGCCTTCAGCCAGCGGGTGACGGTGCCCTCGGTGACCGATTCGCCGAGTTCCGGCATCTTGACCGGGGTACCCGATCCGGCGGCCGCCGCGGGCGCGGCAGGTGCCGCAGGTGCGGGTGCCGCTGCGGCGACCGGCGTGGGAGCCGGTTCGGGCGCGGGAGCTGGTGCCGGTGCGGGTGCTTGCGCGGCTTCGGGGGCAGGAGCTGCGGCGGGCGCGGGGGCTTCACCGGCTTCGCTGATCACGCCGAGTTCACCGCCGACCTCGACCACATCATCTTCTTGGGCGACGATCTTCGACAACACGCCCGCGGTTGGCGACGGGATCTCGGTGTCGACCTTGTCGGTGGAGACCTCGAGCAGTGGCTCGTCGACCTCGACCGTGTCTCCTTCCTGCTTCAGCCACCTTGTCACCGTTCCCTCGGTGACGCTCTCACCAAGAGCCGGCATCTGGACGGAGAAGGCCATGTCCGTTGACTCCTCTGACTGCTCGACGGGTTCTACAACAGTTGATCTCTCTGCGAGCACGCATCGCGGGTTGCGATGAATGTTCGAAAGCCACCGATCATTGTGCGTGGCACCGGAGATCCGTGTGGTTCTTGTACCGCGTTCCATCCTTGCACCCGTCCGCTTCGCACGTAGCACAGGGCAGCGAACTGCACAGAGCTGGCAAGATGGGAAGACCGGTGACGAACGATTCCCGGTGTCGGACAGGAGGTCGACTGCGGTGGGTTTGCTGAATCGTTTTCGTGGTGCCGCAGCCCGGGGCAGCGGCGTTCTACGTGCGGGTTCCTCGCACAGTGACGATGCCCGCTATCTGGCTCAGTGGGTGCGCACCCACACCGGGGTCGAGGGGTACATCGAACCGAAAACCACAGTGACCGACGTCACTGTCGTGCTTATTGCCGTTGATGGGGAATGGACCCGTCGGGTGGTCGGCGAGCGCGGAGCGCAGCGGCTTGCCGGAGATTTGCACATCCCGGTCTACGACGTGCGCAAAACCGGCTATCCGCAACGGATGCGCGATTACGACGCCAGGAAGCGCTTCGAGCGACAGCGCGCGATGGAGCGGGATCTGCGCGATCTGTAGGTTCCGGCCCGCAGTTTCGTTCAATATGTTCACCCGCATGGCCCGGTCGAAGGTCGCCCGGTGCCGGATTGTGGCGGATCGGGCGACCTTCGGACGGCGTCGGGATGACTACTCGGCGGCGATGTCCTCGATCACGGCGATGAGGGTGCGAACCGGGACACCGGTGCCGCCCTTGCCGATGTAGCCGAACGGGCCGCCGGTGTTGTAAGCCGGGCCCGCGACATCCAGGTGCGCCCACTGCACGCCCTCGGGCACGAACTCCTTGAGGAACAGCGCTGCCGAAAGCATGCCGCCCCAGCGGTGCGGCGCGACATTGGCCAGGTCGGCGATCTTGGAGTTCAGGTCCGCGCGCAGTTCCGTGGGAAGCGGCATGGCCCAGCCGTTTTCGCCGACCTCGCGGGAGATCTTCGCGACCCGGTCACGGAACTCGTCGGTACCCATCACGCCGGGGGTCCTGGTGCCGAGCGCGACCATCTGGGCGCCGGTCAGGGTCGCCACGTCGATGAGGTAGTCGGGTTCGTCCTCGCCGGCCCGCACGATCGCGTCGGCGAGGATGAGACGGCCCTCGGCATCGGTATTGATCACCTCGACGGTGGTGCCGCCGTACTGGGTGAGCACATCGCCGGGGCGCTGTGCGGTCGCCGACGGCATGTTCTCGGCCATCGGGACGGTTGCGGTGACGGTGACCGGCAGACCGAGGCGGGCGGCCAGGAGTGTGGTGGCGACGACCGCGGCGGCGCCCGCCATGTCCGAGGTCATGTTCTCCATGTTCTGCGCGGGCTTGATGGAGATGCCGCCGGTGTCGAAGGTAATGCCCTTACCGATCAGCGCGACCTTCTTGGGACCGCCCGCGTAGGTGATCCGGACCAGGCGCGGCGGGCGCGATGAACCCTTGCCGACGCCGAGCACGCCACCGAAACCCCCTGCCTCCAAGGCCTGTTCGTCGAGCACCTCGACCTCGAGCCCGGCCGCCTCGGCCAATACCTGCGCACGCGCGGCGAATTCGGCGGGGAAGAGATGGCTCGGCGGGGTGTTGACGAAATCCCGGGCGGTGGCGACGGCCTCGGCGACCAGTTGCGCCTTGATCAGCGCCGCCTCGCCGAATTCCGGCTCCGGCACCAGCAGTTCGACCCTGGCCACCGGGCGCTCGTCGGGCTTCGGCGCGGACTTGCCCGACTTGAACGGCGTGAATGCGTACGCGCCGAGGTAGAAGCCCTCGGCGGCGGCGCCGAGGTCGAGGCCCGACAGGGTGGTCGCCACCAGCTCGGTCCCCGACAGCGCACGCGCCGCGACACCGGCCGAGCGGCGGATCTGCTCGGCGTCGACCTTGTCGGGCGCGCCGAGGCCGACCGCGAGCACGCTGGTCACCCCGTCCAGCCCGGCGGGCGCGGGCACCCTGGACAATTCCTCGGCCTTGCCCTTCGCGCCGACCGCCCCGAGCTGGTCCAGCAACTCCGCGCGGATGTCGGCGTCGAGCACGTCACTGAACAGGTCATCGGGCGCGATCGCCGGGCCGTTCTCCGAGGAGGTCAATCCGATGACGAGCACATCGGTGTCGGGCCCGACGGTTTGTGTGCGAGCCAATTCCGGTCCTAGTGAACGATCTGCAACAGCGGTCATGGGCCCAGGCTATTGGGTGAGCGGCAGGTGGCGCATCGCGACGCCGTCGAGCAGCAATTCGAGTCCGGTCTCCAGCAGGGCGTCGAAATTGAGATCCAGGCCGGTGGGAGCGTTGGTGAAGAGTCGGTGCAGCACTGGTCGGGTGGTGGGGTCCAGGAGTTCCGGGAGCTCGCCGCGCAGTGCATCCGACCAGGCGCGTGGTTCCACACCGCCGATCCGGTCTGCCCGCTCGGAGCTCCACAGCAGTGCGAGGCCCTGGACCAGACCGGAGACCGACAGATAGATCGCGAGCATCTGCTCGGGCGGCAGACCTGGGTGATCCAGGGCCGAGAGGGTGCGTTCCACGATGTCGAACAGGGCGGGCCCCAGTGGTGGGCGGGTGCGCGCGAGGACCGTCAGCATCCACGGGTGCCTGCGGTAGAGCCGCCACTCTTCGCGTGCCTCGTGCGTGAGCCGGGCCCGCCAGTCCGTCGAATGTGCCGGGGGTGGCGGGATTTCGGCGAGCACAAGTTCGGCCATCGCGGCAAGCAGTGCCTCACGGTCGGGAAAGTGGCGGTACAGGCTCGCTGTCGCGATACCGAGGTCGCCTGCCAAACGACGCATCGAGAGCCCATCGATGCCGTCATTGTCGGCTACCTCGACGGCGGCGCGGACGATGCCGACGGTGGTGAGGCGGGCGGGCCGCACGATGCGCCGCGGCGCGATCACCGCATCGCGGCGTGACCGGTAGGCGCGGGCCTGACACGACCGCGAGCAATAGCGGCGGCGGCGACCCTTCATCGGCTGCAGGAGTTGCCCGCCGCAGGTCGCACACCTCATCACGTTTCCCCATTTCGACACACGAATCAGTGTGACGAAATGCTAGCAAAACCCATGTGCTGTCCATACCTTGGCAAAAGCACACACTGTTCCGAGCGTGAGGACAACAGATGGAAACAACGTTGACGGTCCGGCGCGGCGATGTCGCCCGGCGCGATGCGCTGATCGAGGCCTTCGCCGCGGGCAGCGTGGACGAGGCGGTGAGTGCATGGGTGCTGGAAGGGTATTCGGTCGAGCAGTTCCAGGCCGGCTACGTGCCTGCCCTGATCGACAGCGCATTGCGCGAGGACGAGGTGTGGACCGCGGGGCTCGACGACGAGATATGGGCGGTGTCGGTATGGCAGGCTGTCACGTCGGTGTCACGATTCGAGTCCGAAGCCACCGAAGCCAGGGAACGCGCCGGCGCTCTGCCCGACCTGCGCCCGCTGCAGCGCGCAGCCACCGTGATGGAACTGCTCGCAAGCGAACATCCCCGAGAGTTCCCGCACCGCTATCTCCAGGTGATCCTCACGGTGCCACAGCACCGCGGCAAAGGCGCAGGCGCCGCGATCCTCGGCGACCGGTTGAAAGCCGCCTCCGATGCGGGCGTCCCGGCATTCCTGGAAGCCAGTACCGAACGTTCGGCCCGTCTGTACACCCGCTGCGGTTTCGTGCGTGACAGCGTGACGCACACGCTGCCCGAGGGTGGACCGACGTTGATCCCGATGTGGTTTCGAGGCTGACGACGCAACCCGGATCAACAGCAGGTACGGGCCGGAGGGCGAATCCGCCGGGGTTAAGCTCCCGTGGTGACCGATACGAACCTGCTGCAAGGCCCGATCCATGGTGTTCACGTCGAGCTCGGGGCGAGTTTCGCGCCGTTCGGCGGGTGGGAAATGCCGGTGTCGTATGCGGGCACGGTTGCCGAGCATCAGGCCGTCCGCACGACGGTCGGATTGTTCGATGTCAGCCACCTCGGCAAGGCGACCGTGCGCGGTGCAGGCGCTGCCGAGTTCGTGAATTCGGCGCTCACCAACGACCTCGGCCGGATCCGTCCGGGCAAGGCGCAGTACACCCTGTGCTGTGCGCCCGACGGCGGTGTGATCGACGATCTGATCGCCTACTACGTCAGCGATGACGAGATCTTCCTCGTCCCCAACGCCGCCAACACCGCCGCGGTGGTCGCCGAGCTGCAGAAGGTGGCGCCCGAAGGCATCACGGTGACCGACGAGCATCGCGAATATGGGGTGTTCGCGGTGCAGGGACCGCGTTCGACCGAGGTGCTCGCCGCGCTCGGGTTGCCCACCGACATGGAGTACATGGCCTACGCCGACGCCGAGTGGGATGGTCGACCGGTTCGGGTGTGCCGCACCGGCTACACCGGCGAGCACGGCTTCGAACTGCTGCCCCGCTGGCCCGATGCCGAGCCGCTGTTCCGTGCTCTCGTCGAGCAGGTGCGTGCCGCCGACGGTCAGCCCGCCGGTCTCGGCGCCCGCGACACCCTGCGCACCGAAATGGGTTATCCGCTGCACGGACACGAACTGTCACTGGAGATCTCGCCGGTACAGGCGCGCACCGGCTGGGCCGTCGGCTGGAAAAAGCCCGAGTTCTGGGGCAAAACCGCACTGGAGCAGGAGAAGTCGGCGGGCCCATGCCGAATCCTGTTGGGCCTGAAGGCACTCGACCGCGGCGTGCTGCGCCAGGGCCAGACGGTGCTGCGCGACGGCGAACCGGTCGGCGAAACCACCTCGGGCACCTTCTCACCCACCTTGAAGATCGGCATTGCCCTCGCGCTCCTCGACACCGAAGCCGACCTGCAGCCCGGCACCGAGGTAGAGGTCGACGTCCGCGGCCGTCGGCTCCGCTGCGAAATCGTCCGCCCGCCCTTCGTCGAAACCAACACCAAGTAGGTCCGCGTGGGCGGCGATCGGGTCGTCGCATACGCGGCGCCCGGTATGTCGAGGTCCGCGCGAGCCATCGTCGAAACCAGCGCGTCACCTGTGTCCGTACTGCGCAAGCGCAGGCCGGATGATCGGCCCGCCGGCTCCTGCTCGACGCGCGCCGGGGCCGGATCGGGTGGTTCGGATGTGCGTTGTCCGGGGTGGGGCTGCCGGGACGCATTGCGGCAGGATCGGGCGTTCGCACACCTGGTGCACGGCGTGTCGGGTGACAAGTTGCTATGTGATCGAGCCGAAAACGGGATGTCTGTGCAGGCTTGCGGAGCAGGCGTACACCGGGGAATCGGCGCCCGATAGGATCAGGCTCATGACCGTTGCCGCACAGTTCACCCGTGTTCCGCATCCCGCGCTCACCCCGGCGCAGCGGGTACAGGAGATCCTCGCGGCACCCGGGTTCGGGCGCTTCTTCACCGACCACATGGTGTCGATCGACTACACCGAGGCCGAAGGCTGGGGCAACGCCCGCATCGAGCCGTACGGGCCACTACCCCTGGACCCGGCGACGATGGTGTTCCACTACGGCCAAGCCATCTTCGAGGGTTTGAAGGCCTACCGTCAGAACGACGGCAGCATCTCCTGTTTCCGCATCGACGCGAACGCCGCACGGTTCCGCAAGTCCGCGCGCCGCATGGCGATGGCGGAGTTGCCGGAGGAGCTGTTCATCGAATCGGTACGGCAGCTGCTGGAGCTCGACGGCGGCTGGGTGCCCGCGGCGGGCGGCGAGGAGTCGCTCTACCTGCGCCCGTTCATGTTTGCCACCGAGGCAGGTCTCGGTGTGAAGCCCGCGACGGCCTACAAGTACCTGCTGCTCGGTTCGCCTGCGGGCGCGTACTTCCCACGCGGCGTCAAGCCGGTGCGGGTGTGGCTGTCCACCGAATACGTGCGCGCCGCGCCCGGCGGAACCGGTGAGGCCAAAGTCGCGGGCAACTACGCAGCCTCGCTGCTCGCCCAGGCACAGGCCTCCGAAAAGGGCTGCGACCAGGTGGTCTGGCTGGACGCCTGCGAACGCCGCTACGTCGAGGAGATGGGCACCAACAACCTGTTCTTCGTCTTCGGCTCCGGCTCGGACGCGCGCCTGGTGACCCCGGAACTGTCCGGTTCGCTGCTGCCGGGCATCACTCGCGACTCCCTGCTCACCCTGGCCGCCGACGCGGGCTACCCGGTCGAGGAGCGCAAGGTCTCGGTCGAGGAATGGCGTAAGGGCGCCGAATCCGGTGAGATCACCGAGGTTTTCGCCTGCGGCACCGCCGCCGTGATCACCCCTGTCGGCTGGGTCCGCTCCGCCGACGACGAATTCGCCATCGGCGGAGGCGAACCCGGCGAGGTCACCATGGCCCTGCGCGACACCCTCACCGGCATCCAACGCGGCACCTTCGCCGACATCCACGGCTGGATGCGCGGCATGTAACCCGCGGACCCACCCGGGTCCGCAACCCAGGACGGCCCCATCGCGGCGCCCCACCATCTCCGCCTCTGTGGCCTCCGTGCCGCAGCGGAAATCAGCGGCGCCATGTCTCGGCGACAGCGGAGTCCGCTGGTCACTTGCGGGCCGCATTGTCCCCGCTTCCCGTGGTGAGGTCGGTGAGTGGCACACCATGGCGGTTGCCACACGCGGTGTGCCGCGTCCATGCGCCCCTCACCGTTCACCGGGCTTCCTTCCTGCCCTCTGCCGATGAAAAAGGACATGACGGAACTGTCTCCCGCTGTCTACCGCAGCCATGTCCCGTTGGTCGCGAGCACTGGTCTGTGGGTGGCGCACCATGGTGCTCGCGTCGTCGCGACCGTGTGCCGCTCGAGGTCTGAGGTCAGCTGGGCATGAACATGTGCCATTCGTCGAGGGTTTTGGGGCGCATGACGTAGTTGGTGTCTTTGACCGACGCGAGGGGGGCCGAGGGTTCTTGGGAGTACCAGTGGCCCGGGTAGACGATGGGGTTGCCGGGGAGGTCGGCGAGGTAGCGCAGGCTGCGGAACATTTCGTCCGAGTCGCCGCCGGGGAAGTCGGTGCGGCCGCAGCCGTCGACGAAGAGGGTGTCGCCTGCGATGAGGCGGTCGTCGAACAGGAAGCACTGGCTGCCGGGAGTGTGGCCGGGGGTGTGCAAGAGTTCGATGTCGAAGGCGCCGACGGTGACCTTGTCGCCGTGCTGGTGGCCGGTGAGCTCGCTGGGCGCAATGCCGGTGACGTTGGCGACCCAGGACAGTTCCTCGGCATTGACATGCACTGGGACACTCGTCTTTTCGAGCAGCTCGCGCACGCCGCGCAGGGTGAATCCGAGCATGGTGCCGCCCACGTGGTCGGGGTGGTGGTGGGTGGCGAGCACGCCGGTCATTCGCAGCCCGTCGCCTTCGACGATGTCGACCAGGTCGCCCGCCGCATACGCCGGATCAACCACCAGGCATTCCCCGGTCTCGCGATCGCCGATCAGATATGCGAAATTCCGCATCTGCGTCGCGATCGGATCACCGACGGCGAAGTCCCGCCCGGACAACAACTGACGAAAATACAGGCGCTCGGAAGACATACCGCACACCTTATTGCCCGGCCCAGACGATTCCTCCGGCGCGGCCGGAAAAATTCCAGTGACCCAGACTGTATTGTCCGACACCCGGCCCTTGGTCCAACGCGAGCGGTCAAGCGCGGAATGCGAGGGCTGCCGCGGTCAGGGCGACCGAGATCTCCAGGGTGGCACCGAGGATGTCGCCGGAGAGGCCGCCGAATCGGCGGACACAGTGTCCGACCAGCAGGGCCGAGACGGTCAGTGTGAGGAAGACGACGAGTGGGCCGAGCCACCGATGGTGGGGGACGACCGACAGACCTGCGGTGATCGCGGCTGCTGCCCACACTACGACGATGAGCTTGGATTGGGTTCCCGCGACGAGGGCCCCGAATCCGGCGTCGGGTGCGGCGTCGATGCCCTGCCTGCACGCGAGCACCACCACGATCCGGCCGACGACCACCGCGAGAATCACCGCAAACCAGCGCTCGGCCTGGGCCAGCGCAGCGAATGAAAATGCCTGGATGCCAATGGAAAACACGACGGCCGCGACTCCGAAGGGCCCGACGCCGCCGGATTTCATGATCTGCCTTGCGCGTTCGGGCGGTCCGTAACTGCCCAGTCCGTCCATGGTGTCGGCGAGGCCGTCCAGGTGCATGCCACGGGTGAGCAGCGCCAACGCCGCGACCACGAGCAGCCCGGCCAGCGGCGCGGCCACCCCCGCCCAGATCAGCACCCACAACAGCCCGGCGGCCGCGGCGCCGAGCACGCCACCGACCAACGGCGCCAACGCAATTGCCTGCCCGGCCGTCGCACGGTCCACGGTGTCCGGCCCTCGGACCGGCACCACCGTCAGCCAGGAAACCGCCAGCCGCAACTCGTTCATACGCACCGACCCAGCCGCGGTTGCCGGCCGTTCATTTCGTCAGATCCGGCTTCGTGTCCGGTGATTCGTGCACCGTGCCGTCGGCGGAGACGCCCGTACTGCTGTCGGATGTGCTGGACGGCCCTGCTGTGCCCGAGGATCCCCCCTCATCGTCGGCGTTCGCGTCCGCATTCGCGCCGGACACGCTGTCCTCCGCCGCCGGTCCGGCCGTGCTGACGCCCGCTTCGGCGAACGTTGCCATGTCGGCGAGGGTGGCGACGGCGGCGCGCAGGATGGGGAGGGCAGTCAGTGCACCGGAGCCTTCGCCGAGGCGCATGTTCAGGTCGAGTAGTGGTTCGAGGCGCAATCGGGTGAGAGCCAGGGTGTGGGCGGGTTCGGTGGAGCGATGGCCTGCAAGCCACCAGGCGCTGGCGCCCGCGGCCAGGTCTTCGGCGACCAGTGCGGCGGCGGTGACGACCACGCCGTCGAGGAGGACGGGAGTGCGGCGGGCGGCCGCCTGGGCCAGAAAGCCTGCCATGGCGGCGAAATCGGCGCCTGCGGCAACGCGCAGTAGTTCGACGGGATCTTTGGCGATGGGGCGGGCGCGGCGCATGGCATCACGAATCGCGGCGACCTTGCGCGCCCAGCCGTCATCGTCGACGCCGGTGCCGCGCCCGACCGCGGCAACCGGTTCGGTGTCGGTGAGGGTCGCGATGAGCACGGTCGCGGGCGTGGTATTGCCGATTCCCATGTCGCCGGCGATGAGCAGGTCTGCGCCCGCGTCGATTTCCTCGTCGGCGATCGCGATGCCTGCCGAGAGGGCCGCCTGTACTTCCTCGGTGCTGAGCGCGTCCTCGCGGTCGATGGCCCCGCTGGATCGGCGCACCTTGTGCTTGCCGATCTGCGGATCGGTGTCGGTGTCGACGGAGATATCGGCCACCCGGACGGTCGCGCCCGCCACCGCGGCCAGCGCGTTCACCGCGGCGCCGCCGCTCCGGAAATTGGCGACCATCTGCGCGGTCACCTCGCTCGGATACGCCGACACTCCGTGCCGCGCGACACCGTGATCGCCCGCGAACACCACAACGCGGGCCCGCTCGAACTGCTTCGGCGGGCACACGCCCTGACATGCCGCCACCCAGTTGCCCAGTTCCTCGAGCCGTCCCAGCGCACCACCGGGTTTGGTCAGCTGCGCCTGCCGCTGCTGCGCTGCCGCCCGAATCTGCGCGTCGGGCGCCGCAACCGGTTCGAATCCGTGTGTCACTGTCGAGCCTTTCGGGGTCAGAGCAGTTCGTTCCTACGCCGCCTCATACTGCCCGCCCCGGATACCGCCGCGCACATCGCCCGGTTCCCACTATTTGAGGTGGATGGGCAGGCCCGCGACGACCAAGAAGACTTCGTCGCAGATGGCGGCGAGGCGCTGGTTGAGGGTGCCGATTTCGTCGCGGAACAGGCGGCCGGATCGGGTGGCGGGGATGACGCCCATCCCGACCTCGGGGCTGACGATCACCAGTCGGTGCGCATAGGCCTCGACCGCTCCGACGAATGCGTCGGTGTCGGGGGCGATGGTGCCGCGTGGGGATTCCCAGGCGGCACGGGCGTCGATGCGTGCGGTGAGCCAGGTGCCGACGTCGTCGATCAAGGTCGCGCCGGCCGCGGCAGCGCTCACCGAATCGGTGAGAACCGCTGTGGGATCGGCACTTTCGACAACCGTCCAGTCGGCCGGCCTGCGGTCGCGATGCCGAGCGATGCGTTCGGCGAAGTCGAGATCGGCGGGATCGAGGACCGCCGTGGCGAGATAACGCACCGGCCCCGGGTCGGCCGCCAGCCCTTCCGCGAACGCGGATTTGCCGGACCGGGCACCGCCCAGGACCAATGTCCTGCGGGTGCGGCGCACGCGCCTGGGAGTGGGTGAGCTGTCCGACACGTGCGCAACCGTATCAACGCCGACCGCATCGGGCCTGGTCTGCCCGGCTGATCGGCCGGGCGCTGCGACCGGCGCGCCCGATAACAGACCGACGCCGAGCGTGGAAGGGCGATTACGCGCTGTCTGCTTCACCAGTCGGATGTCCACCGAAGCGGCGGCGGTACTCGGTGGGGGCGATGCCGACGATGCGTTGGAAGTGGTGACGTAGGAGGGCGCCGGAGCCGAAGCCGGCTTGAGCGGCGATGTTTTCCAGGCCGTCGTCGGTGTCTTCCAGGAGGTGCTTGGCGTAGAGGACGCGCTGGTTGGTCAGCCATTTCACCGGGGTGGTTCCGGTCTCGGCGGCGAAGCGGCGGGCGAAGGTTCTCGTCGACATCACCGAGCGACCGGCGAGATTGTCGATGGTGTGCTGGAGTTCGAGGTTCTCGCTCATCCATTGCAGCGTGGCGCTGAGGCTGTCGGAAGTGCACGCGGCAACGGGGCGCTCGATGAACTGGCGTTGCCCTCCGTCGCGTTGCGGCGGCACCACCATGCGCCGCGCGATGCCGTTGGCGGCGGCGCTGCCGATCTCTCTGCGCACCAGGTGCAGGCAAGCGTCGATGCCCGCGGCGGTGCCCGCGCTGGTGATCAGGTTGCCCTCGTCGACGAACAGGACGTCCGGGTCGACGGTGGTCTCGGGGAACATTTCGGCGAGTTGGTCCACATAGCGCCAGTGCGTGGTGCACTTGCGGCCGTCGAGGAGTCCGGCCGCACCGGCGAGGAACACGCCCGAGCAGACCGTGAGAATGATCGCCCCCGAGTCGGCGGCCGCCCGGACGCTTTCGACGATGCGCGGATCGAGTCCGGGGCCGAGCAGGGAGGCGTGGAATGCGGGAATCGCCACGAGGTCGGCTCCGCCCAGTTCCGCCAATCCGTACTCCGGCGTGACGGTGACGCCGGGCGTGGTGGAGTGCAAAGGCTTGCCCGGTTCGGCGCCGCACACGCGGAAGTCGAAGGCAGGCAGTCCGTCGGCGGTTCGGTCCAGGCCGAAAACCTCACAGACGACCCCGAATTCGAACATGGCGAGGGGGCCGGTGGTGACAACGGCGACCTTGGACAACATGGATTCAGTGTAACTGGCTGAATCTTTACGAACAATGTCAGTACAGCCACTTTCGGCCGAAAGTGGGCGAGCGCAAAATTACTGCCATGATTACTTTCCTCGTTGTCCTCGCCCTCATCGTCGGTTTCGCAGTCGTCATCGCGCAAGGTTGCGGCCACTTCGGATCGTCGAACATCGTCGACCGTGACGTTCAGCGTCAACAGGCCGAACTGTCGGCGATGTTCGGTCGGATGTCGCACCACCGATGAAACCGGGCGAAAACCCGAAGCCGGCGCCCGGGCTACCGACAGTAGAAAGCAGACCGGCCCGACGCTGTAGGCGTCGGGCCGGTCTGCTGTGTGCTGTCTGGATCTATACGGCATCGCCCGGGGTGACCCGCGGCTTCGGCGCCCGCATCTTGCGGATCTGGGACGCGCGCACGAAGGCATACCAGCCGAGCCGGTAGCCGGTGTCGGTGCTGTCGGGGAACCGCTCGCGAACCCGGTTGTTCACGGTCCGGCCGAGCAGGAAGCCCTCTGCGATCATGAATGCCATCATGACCAGCATTGCCAGGGTGACGATGGTCTGCAGCGCGGGCGCGACGAACATCGACAGGATCAGCACCAACGCCATCGGCATGAACAGGCCGACGAGGTTGCGCCTGCCGTCGACGATGTCACGGACGAACGCGCGCACCGGGCCTTGATCGCGTGGCAGGAGGTATTTGTCCTCGCCTGCGAGCATCCTGGCGCGCCGCTCCTGGGCGGCGAGACGCCGCTCGGAGGAGGCCGCTTTGCGGTCTTCCCTGCTGCCGCGAGTGGCCTTGCGCCGGGCGCGGGCCTCCTTCGCGGTGAGTGGTGCGGGAGCGACCGGACCGCGGCGCTTGCCTTGCGCGTCACGACGTTTCGGAGTGGGACGGCCCTTGCCCTCGGTGGCCGGGGCCGCCGTCCGGGTGGAGCCCGCGGCCGAGCCGCCGTTCGAGCCCGCCGTCACTGCGGCGCTCTCGTCGGTGGTGCTGGACTCGCCGCGACGGAACAATTTCACAGCGACCAGGCTATTCGATGCGGTACTCGGCAGGAAATGCGGTCGGTTCCGCGAGCGTGCGAGGGGTGGCCGGCGTGCCGCCGCTCACACCCGACAGTCGTGTGCTCCGTCCGCGGGCGATGATGGCAAGATAGGGAATAGCAGCCTGCGGAACGGTGTTGACAGCCACGAGCCGTGTGCTGTTCACGGGTTGAACACAGCTGTCCCTAGGAGAGTTCATGACTGTGCAGAACGAGACCGAAACTCACGGTGCGACGCTGACCGAAGCAGCCGCCCTGAAGGCGAAGGCGCTGCTCGACCAGGAGGGTCGCGACGACCTGGCACTGCGCATCGCGGTGCAGCCCGGTGGTTGTGCCGGCCTGCGCTACCAGCTCTTCTTCGACGACCGCTCGCTCGACGGTGACCTCGTCGCGGACTTCGGCGGCGTCACGCTGGCGGTTGACCGGATGAGCGCCCCCTACGTGCAGGGTGCCTCGATCGATTTCGTCGACACCATCGAGAAGCAGGGCTTCACGATCGACAACCCGAACGCCACCGGCTCGTGCGCCTGCGGCGATTCGTTCAACTGAGGACGGAGAACGGCTTCTCCCGCTGACGCGGCTGGGCTCGCCCGCATCCCGGCGCACCATCGGTGCCGCCGGACTCGCGTGGCGGGCCCGCCGTCGATTGTGGGGAGTTGAGCCACCGCCGTCGAAGCAATCCCCCTTGACACCCGGGCGGCTGTTGATGTTCGACGGATGTTGTTGTTGATACGGTGAATTTGTCGCCGGGTGTTCTACCTCGGCGTGTCTTCCTGTCGACAGCTAAGGACCGCGAGCCTCGTGACTATCGCAGTATCGGCATCGATTGCCACCGACCACCTGATGCGTTTCCCCGGACGGTTCGCCGACGCGCTGTTGGCCGACCAACTCGACCATGTGTCGCTGAGCTTCCTCGTCGATGATCTGCAGATCCGCCGTGGTGGGGTCGCGGGCAATATCGCCTACGCCATGGGCCTGCTGAACCGGACGCCGCTGCTGGTCGGCGCCGTCGGCGCCGATTTTGCCGAGTACCGCGCCTGGCTGGAAGCCAACGGTGTCGACTGCAGCGGCGTGAAGATCTCCGACCGGGCGCACACGGCGCGGTTCGTCTGCACCACCGACGACGATATGGCGCAGATCGCGTCTTTCTACCCGGGCGCGATGAGCGAGGCCCGCGACATCAATATCGGCGACCTCGCCGAGGAACACGAGCTGGAGCTGGTGCTCATCGGCGCCAATGATCCCGACGCCATGCTGCGGCACACCCAGCAGTGTCGTGAGCTCGGCATCCCGTTCGCCGCTGATCCGTCCCAGCAGCTGGCCCGCCTCGACGGTGATCAGGCCATCCAGCTGATCGACGGCGCCGCTTATCTTTTCACCAACAAGTACGAGTGGGCGCTGCTGCTGCAGAAGACCGGGCTCAGCGAGGAAGAGGTCGCGCGCCATGTCGGCATCCGCGTCACCACGCTCGGCTCGAACGGCGTGCAGATCGTCGACCGCGACGGCACCGAGGTGCGGGTATCCGTGGTCCCGGAGACGAACAAGGTCGAGCCGACCGGCGTCGGTGACGCCTTCCGTGCCGGCTTCCTTACCGGCCACACCGGGGGCCTGAGCCTGGAGCGCAGCGCCCAGCTCGGCTCGCTGATCGCCGTCCTCGTCCTGGAGACCATGGGCACCCAGGAGTGGACACTGAACAAGGACGATGCCCTGGAGCGCCTCACCAAGGCGTACGGCCTCGAAGCCGCCGACGAAATCAAGCCCCTGCTGTAGGCCGGTCCCGGCTCACCCGGGTCACGTTCCGGCGTGGGCCCGGGTGAATTCGCCGAGTTGGGCGACGTCCAAGTGATCGACCAGGTCGGTTTCGCCGATCGTGCCGATCAACCGCCGATCCTCGATCACCGGGAGGTGCTTGATGTGGTGACTGTTCATCTCGTCGAGCACCTTCGTGAGGTCCGCATCGGAGGTAACCCAGCGGGGGGTGCCCGAACACAGATCGCCCACTGTGGTCCTGGCCGCCGGCAGCCCCTCGGCGACACACCTGAGGACGATGTCGCGGTAGCCGATGACGCCGCACATGCGGTCGTTGTCGTCACCGACCACCAGCGCATCGACATCGCGCCTGGCCATAATGCGCGCGGCGTTCTCCACGGTCTGCTCCTTGGAGACCCACTGAGCCCCTGACTTCATGATGTCTCTGGCAGTGGTCACGACGGCATCTCCTGACTACCCGGCCTGCCCGCTCACCCTGAGCAAATTCATTCTCTCCCTGCTCGGGCAGGCTGTATAGGCGTTCGAGCGAACGCCGGGCTTCCGGCCGGTCAGGTGCGAAGGGTTACAGCGAGACCGGGTAGACAGGCTCCTGGATATCGGGCGTGATGCGGTTCTCGACGAAGATGCCGTGCCAGATCATGAACACCAGCAACGTCCACAGCCTGCGACTGTGGTCGATACGGCCGGTGCGGTGGTCGTCGAGCATGCCTTTGATGGCGCCCTTGTCGAGCAGGTGATCGGTCTGCGATTCCGCGATGGTCTGCTGTGCCCAGTCGTAGAGCTCCGCGCCGCGCAGCCAATGCCGCAGCGGGACCGGGAAACCGAGCTTGGCGCGGTGCAGCACATGTGGGGGCACGATGCCCTCGAGTGCTCGGCGCAGCGCGTATTTGGTGGTCTCGTCGGTGATCTTCTGCTCGTAGGGCACCCCCTCCGCGACCTTCAGCACCTCGACGTCCAGGAATGGCACTCGCAACTCCAGCGAGTTGGCCATGGTCATCTTGTCGGCCTTGACCAGGATGTCGCCACGCAGCCACGTGAACAGGTCCAGATGCTGCATGCGCGCCACCGGGTCCCAGCCGCGCGACTGCGCGTAGATCGGGGCCGTGACGTCCTGATGGGTCCATTCGGGCCGGAAATCGCGCAGTACCGACCGCAGCTGCGCGTCGCTGAAGCTGCGCGCATTGCCGTAGTAGCGCTCTTCGAGGGTGAGCGAGCCGCGGTGCAGCAGGCTCTTGCCCCTGGTGCCCTCGGGGATTCGGTCCGACAGCTTGCCGGCGAGCTTGCGCAGCCCGCCGGGCAGCCGCTCGAAAGGCTTCAGCGACAACGGCTCCCGGTAGATGGTGTAGCCGCCGAACAGCTCGTCGGCGCCCTCGCCGGACAGCACCACCTTGACGTGCTTGCGGGCCTCTTTAGCCACGAAGTACAGCGGAACCAGCGCCGGATCGGCGACCGGATCGTCCAGGTACCAGACGATTTCGGGGATCGCTGCCGCGAACTCGGCGGGAGAGACGGTCTTGATGACATGCCGCGCGCCGATCGCCTCGGCGGTCTCCGCGGCCACATCCGCCTCGGAGTAGCCCTCGCGCTCGAAGCAGCTGGTGAAGGTGATCAGCTTCGGGTTGTGCCGCATGGCAAGCGCCGCGACCGCGGTGGAGTCGATGCCGCCGGACAGGAACGAGCCGACGGTGACATCCGCGCGCATGTGCTTGGCGACCGAGTCCTCCATGGCCTCGGCGATCTCCCGGTAGCGGGCAGCCGCCGAGCCGGGCGCGAAGGGACGCACCTGGAATTTCGGCGTGAAGTACCGGGTCACCGTCGGCGCCTCGCCCTGGCGCAGGGTGGCGTGGCTGCCGGATTCGAGCCTGCGGATGTCGGCGTGCAGCGTCTCGGGCTCCGGCACGTACTGCAGCACCGTGTAGTGCTCCAGCGCGCGCGGGTCGAGCGCGTCGGTCAGGCCGAGTGCGGGCAGCAGTTCGAGCAGGCTCTTCTTCTCGCTGCCGAATGCGGTGCCGCCGGGGCCGGTGGCAAGGAACAGCGGCTTGATGCCGAACGGGTCGCGCGCCAAGAACAGCTCCTGGGTCTCGGTGTCCCAGATCGCGAAGGCGAACATGCCGCGCAGCCGCCGCACCGATTCAGGGCCCCAGTAGTGGAACGCCGCGACGATCGCCTCGCTGTCGCCCTCGGTGTCGAAGATCTTGCCGTCGGGAAACTCGGCCGCGTGCGCCTCGGCCAGCTCCGCGCGCAGCTCCAGGTAGTTGTAGATCTCGCCGTTGAAGGTCAGCGCATAGCGCTGCCTGTTCTCCGGCGGACCCCAGCGCAGCGGCTGGTGCGAGTGCTCGATGTCGATGATCGACAGGCGGTTGAAACCGAAGATCAGGTGGTCGTCGTGCCAGGTGCCACGCTCGTCGGGGCCGCGGTGGCGGACGCAATGCAGGGCGTTGTACACCTGCTCCACGGTGTCCGGTGCTGCGACGTCAGATGTCAGAAATCCGAGCAGTCCACACACGGGGTCGGCAACCTCATTTCCTGCGGTCGGGGCGCGTGCCCTGATCCATGACGGCACCGCGCCCAGGGGAGGAGGACGCGGCGATCGAAATACAGTGTCCGAGTATGCCGCACGCGCGGAATCCGTGCGTCGTGCGCCCGTGGCCACGTCATTTGGTATCGGCGGAGTGTCGAATGCGACCCGACGACAAAGCGGACGCCGGTTTGGTCTACGCTGCGTAGTACTCAGGCCATTCTCAGGTGGTGCGTGCGTGCAAGCGACGCCCGCGTCCGAACGGCCTGAAACGTGCTTAGAACGTAGCGCCGAGGCGATCGCACCCTCGGCGGTGCAATGTCGGAATGTGTGGCGACCAGGAAGGCGTGAGCGTGGCGCACAAGGCGAGCGAAGAGATCGGGGCACGACCCGCGAGGGGTCGGCAGGGCCGGATCCTTCGGCGGGCCGGGCTGGCGGTGTCGTTGGGCATCACCGCGATGCTCGTCTCGGGCTGCTCGATCGACAATGTTTGGCTGCGGTTCGGCTGGCCCTCGGGCATCACGCCGCAGGCCACTCGGATGCGTGAGCTGTGGACCTGGTCCGTCATCGCCGCATTGGTGATGGGCGTGCTGGTGTGGGGTCTGACCTTCTGGACCATCACCTTCCACCGCAAGAAGAAGGACTCCCCGGAGTTCCCGCGCCAGACCGGTTACAACGTGCCGCTGGAGTTGACCTACACCGCGATCCCGTTCGTCATCATCGCGGTGCTGTTCTACTTCACCGTCGTCGTGCAGAACTACGTGCACGAGAAGGTCGACAACCCCGACGTCACCGTCGACGTGACCGCGTTCCAGTGGAACTGGAAGTTCGGTTACCGCAATGTCGACCTCAAGAACGGCTTCACGTTCGACGGCATCGACACCACGCGTGAGGCCGCCAACCAGGAGCAGCTCGAGGAGTACAAGGAGCGGACCAAGGACGGTCACCCGCAGCCGGGCCCTGTGCACGGCAAGCCGGAGAACGACATCCTGTCCTACCTGCACTACGACAAGATCGAGACCGTCGGGTCCAGCACAGAGGTTCCGATTCTGGTGCTGCCGACCGGCAAGATCATCGAATTCCAGCTGGCCGCCGCCGACGTGGTGCACGCCTTCTGGGTGCCGGAGTTCCTGTTCAAGCGCGACGTGATGCCGAACCCGAAGGAAAACCATTCGGATAACGTCTTCCAGATCACCAAGATCGAGAAGGAAGGCGCGTTCGTCGGCCGGTGCGCCGAGATGTGCGGCACCTTCCACTCGATGATGAACTTCGAGGTCCGTGCCGTGTCGCCGGAGAAGTTCGCCAAGTACATCGAGTCGCGCAAGACAGGCAAGACCAACGCCGAGGCGCTCGAGTCCATCGGTGAATCTCCGGTCGCCACCTCCACGAGGCCGTTCAACACCGACCGCACGACCAAGAGCGCGGCCGCGGCCGACAGCAAGTGAGGACTGATCTGACATGAAGATCGAAGCGCGGATTTTCGAGCTGCTCACGGTGTTCTTCGTCATCGTGGCAATCGTGTACGGCTACTTCACCGGGCAGTCGCGTACCGGCGTCGAGTGGGCGGGCACCACCGCCACCGTGCTGACAGCCGGCCTGTCGCTGATCATCGGCACCTACTTCCGCTTCGTCGCGCGTCGCCTCGACCTGCGTCCGGAGGACTACGAGGATGCCGAGATCGTGGACGGTGCAGGCGACCTGGGCTTCTTCTCGCCCGGCAGCTTCTGGCCCATCACCCTGGCCGCCGCGGGCTCCATCACCGCACTGGGCTTCGCGTTCTTCCAGCTCTGGCTGATCGCCATCGGCGTGGTGTGCATCCTCGGCGCCGCCGCTGGTCTGGTGTTCGAGTACTACCTCGGCCCAGAGAAGCACTGACTGGTCCGCCTCTGGCGCGTATTCAGGCCGGATCTGGGTGCCGCGACAGTGGCGTCGGCGGCCGGCGGTCACCTGGTTGGTGAGTTGGTCGGTGCCCGGTGAGTACCCATGTGCTCGCGAGATCAGTTGCCTTGTTCAGAACGAAGCGCCCCATCGGATTGGCGGATCCGATGGGGCGCTTTTGCGTTCGGCTGCCCGTCCCTCATCGCCGGACAGACCCTCAGGGCGGGGATCTCAGATGCCGAAGGCGTGTATGAGGCGGTGGGTGGAGCGAGGCCGCGGAGGGTGCTGGCGAAGCGGGGCTCGAGGCGGGCCGGGTGGGTGCGGATGGCGGTGTCGATCCAGCGGGCCGCCGCCGCAGGCTCGCGGGCGGGATCCTCGCTGCAGTGCGCGATCGTCACGGCGTTGTCCGCGCGGTGCGCGGGATAGTGCACCGAGGGGACCTGGATGCCGCGCGGCGACAGCTCGGCCTCCATACATTGCCCGAAAGTGGTCCACGCGGCCTGTGAGCCGGCGTAGGGCGCGAAGTTCGGTGCGGCGCCGGTATTCGGGCTCCATGGACCCACATTGATCGCCTGCCCGGAGCCGGAGTCAAGCATGGCGGGCAGGCCAACGTCAGCTGTAGCGGGCCGAAATAGTTCGCCGCCGGACGAATTCGAGCATCCGAACAGCACCTTCACAGGAGAGAGCTGAACTAGTGCATCGACACCCCGCCGACAGGTCGGAGTCGACCGCCCGTGCCCGCCGGCAGCGACAAGCTATCGGCCGGCCACTATGTGCGGCGCAACAGGACTCTAATCTGTGGAGTCGTAGCGCAGGGCTTGTTCGGAGTGGCAGATCTCATCGATTCCGGACACGATGTCGCGCAACAGTTCCGAGGGCAGCGCCGAGGGCCGCAAACGGCAGGTGAAGGTGATGAGGCCGTGGTCCTCCGCGGGCAGATTGTGCGCCGCAGCCTCCGATTGCAGGTACTTCGAGCGCACGCCGTAGGTCATCGCGGAGATGACGGTGAAGCATCCGGTCCGCTCCCGGTGACCCGCGAACAGATCATGCAGCCGATAGAACACCGAGGTGTAGCTCGACAGCGGCGCGAAAATGGCCACTCGGTAGGCGGGTCCGCGTTCGGACGAGCTGATCACTGTATCGGCGAGGTATTCCGCATCGCGCAGCGTCAGCACCTTCGGGGCGAACATCAACGCGCCCGCCGCGGCGTTGCGCACCGGGGCGCCTGCGCGCCCGCCCGCGGCAGAGGCGATGACGCCCAATGACTTTCTGGTCTTGGTGCCGACCTCACGCCGCGCCCGCAGCGATCGGGTCGGCGTGGTGGGGTAGAGGCTCGACCACTGGCCGAAGCGCACCGTACCCAACTGCACATGCCCGGTGCCGACCGGCCGCGACACCTTCAGCGGCGCGGTGTCGACCCAGCGACCCACTTGCAGTGCCGCGTTGCCGGGACGAGCGACTTCGGCATAGGCGTGTTCGACGAAGGAGTCGAAGTCCAGGAACCGGCCGGCATGGGTGGTCAGCCAGGTGTGGTCCTTGTCGATGTCGATCGCGTCGAGGGTGAGCGCGGTGATGATGCCCGCTCGTCCGCCCGCGCCGAGGATCCGGTGGAAGCGCTCGGTGTGATGGTTGCGTCCGCAGGTGCCGATGCGACCGTCGGTGTCGACGTACTCCAGATCGACGATCTGGTCGATGAACATGCCGTACTTGTGCGAGGCCGTGCTCACGCCGCCGACCGACGCGAAACCGCCCGCGGTGATGTCGCGGTGGTCGCCGACGATCGGCAGGCCGAGGCCGTGCGCGCCGAGTCTGCGGTCGATATCGGACAGTTTGGCGCCGGCCTGTACCCGCACCGTGCGCCTGCCGAGATTGATATCGAGCACCGCATTCATCTGCCGCAGCGAGAGCACCGTGCGCTGATCGGGCAGCGAGAGCCCGTCGTCGAACGGCTCGCCGCCGCGCACCATGAGCCGATCGGCGCGGCTGCGCGAATCTCGTACAGTGCGAACGACATCCGCAGTGTCACGGGGTAGATATTCTTCGGCGGCGACAGTGTGCGGCGTGCTCATGGCACGAAAGCTAACCACAGCGCGGCCTCCCTTGCTCGCCCGAAGTCGTCACTTATCCATCCTGCGGGGAAAGTCGCTGGCTGAACAGCACGGATCCGGTCGCATCGCACAAATTGACCGTCAGTTCCCTTGACTTGCCATCGATCAGGACCTCACCGAAATGTTGGAAGGCGCCGTCGAGCGGCGCGGCGTTCTGGACCGGTGGGGCATGCACGAAGACCGCTTCCGGACCGAAGGTCGCGTCCAGCGGATTCGGGCCGAATGCGCCGGCGTTCAGCGGTCCGGAGACGAATTCCCAGAACTCGTCGAAGTCGGTGAACGTGGCGCGTTCGGGGGAATAGCGGTGGGCCGCGGTGTAGTGCACGTCGGCGGTCAGCCAGACGACACCACCCACCTTGTTCGCCTTGATCGCCGAGAGCACTCGGGCGATCTCGGTTTCGCGGCCCGACGGTGCGCCGGGATCGCCGTTGGCCGGGCCTTCGTAGGCGGTGGTGTCCTTCTGTTCGCCGTCCTTGACGATCACGCCGAGCGGCAGATCGTTGGCGATGAGCTTCCAGGTGGCCTTGGAATCGCGTAGCCCTTCGATCAGCCATGTCGTTTGTGCGGGACCGAAGATGCGTCCGCTGGGTCCGTTGTCGATGTCGTTGGTGTCCTTGTAGGTCCGCATGTCCAGCACGAAGACCTCCAGCAGCGGGCCGTAGGAGATCTTGCGGTAGAGGCGTCCGTCCACCGCATCCTTCGGCTCCAACGGCATCCACTCGTGAAAGGCCTGCCAGGAGCGGGTCGCAAGGGTGTCCATGCTGCGCTCGGCGTAGCCCTTGGATGCCGCGACCAGGCCGCCTGGGTACCAGTTGTTGACCGTTTCGTGGTCGTCCCACTGCACCACCTGGGCGACCGAGCTGTTGAAGCGACGGTAGTTCTGGTCGGTCAGGTTGTAGGCGAAGTTGCCGCGGAACTGGTCGAGGGTTTGGGCGACAGCGCTTTTCGCCTCCGTCACCACATTGCGCCAGATCCGGCCATCGGGCAGCGTCACCGATTCCTGCAGTGGGCCGTCGGCGTAGATGGAGTCGCCGGAGTGGATGAACAGGTGCGGGTCACGCGCGGCCATAACGGAGAAGATCTGCATGCCGCCGAGGTCGGGGTTGATGCCGTAGCCCTGGCCGACGACATCGCCCGACCACTGCAGCTTGATATCGGAAGCGCCGGTGGGGACTGTGCGGAAGACACCGGTGATCAGCTCGGAGCGCGCGCCGTCCTCGCCTTCGAGGGTCACCCGGTAGTGCACCTGCTGACCCGCGGGCAGGCCGTTGACGCGCACGCGGCCAGTGCCGTCGGAGTCCGGCGTCAGCAGCGGACCGGTGAAGCGCTTGGCGTCGGTGAAGGATTCGGTGGCCGCGGTCTCCACGATCAGCTTCGCGGGCTGATCCGAACGCGCCCAGATCAGCGCACCGTCGGTGCGCGGATCGCCGACCGCGACGCCGTGGGTGAGATTCGGGCGGTTGCGGATCAGCGTGGGACCGTCGTTCGACGAACAGGCGGCCACCGCGGGGGTCGCGATGAGACCGAGAGCAGCGGCACGCAGCAGGGTGCGTCGGGAGACGCCGAAGTCCGAACCACCGAGAATCATGGGAGCAACCTTTGCGCAATGAGCTCAACGGCGGGTGAACGGCTGTTGTCGGGTTGACCCGGCCTTGCACAATGTTCACACGGCAAGCGGCCACGAATGGACAGGTTGCCCGATATGGGTTCGTCGGCGAGCGCTGGTGCCATCCGGCCATCGCCCACCTCGATGCCATCACCTGATGGGATCGGAACGGGTGGCCCACCGCAACCACACGCTCTGGGATCTTGACTGGTTCCGCCGGTGGCAAACGGTGCGTGGAATCCACTGGGCCGGAACCGAAATCGCCGACTTCCATCAGGGCTACCGGGACGGCGCGGGGTGTAGCGGCGAACGCGCTGCGGCCGAAGTCTCGGCGTCCGATCGCACTCCGAACCGCTTCTATCCGCGCATGCGACCGCCACATAAAGCCCAATTTGGGCGGGTTCCTCTGCCGCCGAAATGGTTGCGGCGTAACCTCTTACGCGGCGTCGGGCGGTTGCCCGAAGTCTGCGGCCGACGCGACGCCCCGAACGAGGAAGTCGGGGCGTCGCATCGGCGCTGTCGGATCGCGGCCCGGATCCCGTTGCCGCGGAGCGGGAGTCGTACCGTGCGGGCGGCAGTCTCCTGCACATTGTCGCTGCCGCGACGAGTAGACCGGAGTCCTCGCGTTGTTGCGCGCGGGGGCGCGTCCGAGCCGAACATCATTGCGCATATCTTTCGGCCATCGCCTGCAATCCGGCCCGGATACTGCTGTAGTACAGCGAGCTGCTTGCGTTTCCCCGCACTCGATCTCGGACTGCCGCTCGGATTCTCGTGGCGGCCCGGTGCGCGGTCAGGCGGGGAGCTCGTCCAGTGCGGTGAGGAAGTCTCGGACGGATAGATGCACAGCTCATCGGCATCGTGCTGGACAGAGGCGGCGAGGTCGATGCCGTCGCGACGCCACCAGTACACGTCCCGGCTGACCGGCCACGGGTGTTGGGTGTAGCCGAGCACGGCGAGTTGGGCGAGCACGGTCGTGGCGCGAATTACCGCGAGGGTCGTCATCGGATACGCGTAGATGTGGCGTTGCGACGGGACCACGAACACCGTCCCCGCCTGCCCAGCCACCGGATAGTCGCCGATTGTGCACCGAGGAGTCGCCGCATATCGAGTGGTTGTCACATCCGGTGCTCGGCAAGCCGACGCCACCGAATCCTGTGACCGAGATCATCGAGCCGCCATCGGAACTGCAAGTCATGCACCACGGTTGTCGGATCCGCGCTTCACATGGCCTGTGGTGGTTTGTGACCCTCGCAGGTCGAGCGCTCGACGGATAGGGTGGGGCCGCTGGATTATTCGGACGAGAACGATTGGGGGGACGGATGTCATCCCCGCACGGGCGCAACCCTGAGCAGCCCTATCCGCCCCCATCCGGGCAGCGGTACGCGCCAGGATCCGCCTATCCACCGGCCCGCCGGCCGGCTGCCGAACCGCCGCATCCCGCCGAGCCGGTCCGCGGACCGAGGCAGTCCCCGCCCGGACAGCAGGCATTGCGGCAGTCGTATCCGACGGGTCCGTCCAGGGATGAGCCGGGCCGGCCAGGACAGCCTTACCACTCCGAGCCCGTGCACCGGCCGCGTGAGCAGTCCGCGCCGAACTCACCCGAGTCCGTTCGCCCGTCGAGACCACAGCGTCCGACTGATCCTTCATCTCCGACCGGGCGGCCGTCGCCACCGGGATCCGTCCGTCCGCCGAGCGAACAACCGCACGCCGAACAGTCGCCTCGGTCCCGCCCGCCCTACCCCTCCGGTTCCGGACAACCACCTGGCGCGCAGTCGCCGTCCGGACGTCCGCACCTACCGGGGCCTGCCCATCCACCGAGGCAATGGCCTCCAGTCGAGCCTTCGCCTCCTGCCGGGCCACACCTACCAGAGGTCGAGCGGCGCGTCGGCGGGCACGCTTCGGATGAGTTGTACTCGAATGAGCCCGGGCGTCCTGCCCGGCGGCAGCCTTCGTCGGGTTACTTGCCTTCCGGGCGGTCCCGGCCAGCGGGGACAGCGCGTCCGTCCAGCGAGCACTCGTCGAATGACTCGTACTCCCGGGTGAATGAGTTCGAGGATGAGTGGGTGCATCCATCCAGGCGGCAGCCTCCAATGGGGTACTCGCCGCCCCGTGGGCAGCACCCGATGGGGATCGAGCATCCGGGTGGCGAGCACTCGCTGGATGAGTCGTTCCCGAATTCTCCGCCGCGTCGACCCGGGGAGCAGGCTCTTGCCGGGCCCTCGGCTCTTCGGCAGCCGCACCCGCCCGGGTCCGTGCGGTCGCCTAGACCGCCGTCGAGTGATCCTTCGTCTCCGGACGCAGGGCCGTACCGGCCGGGAGCGCTGCGCCCGCCTACGGAGCAGTCGCCGGCCGCGCCATATCCGAATGGACCAGTGCGCGCGCCGAGGCGGCCGCCTCCTGATGGGCAGCGGGCGTCTCGGCAGCCGTATCCGGACGAGTCCGAGCAGGTTCCGGTTCGGCGGTCCGCGCGGGCGGAGCAACTGGACGAACCGGATGAGCTGCTCGACGAAAACGATGGCGCCACAGGGTTTGTAGTGGTGTTCGGTTCGATACTGGTCGGGGTGCTCGCGATCACCGCGATCATCGGGGTGCGCGAGTACAACGAGCAAGCCGACATCAAGGCCACGGGCACCAGCGAGAACCAGACCACCACGCAGCGCACCACACCGGCCGTCCCCACCTCGGACAAACCGGTTGCTCCCGCGACCGCGGCGGCTACCACCGCGCCCGTCCCGAACGCCGATGATCGCTGGATCGCCGCCACCTACAACGCGCAGACCGACAAGGTGTCGTGGGTCCGCAGCCAGGTCAGCGGCGAGGCCGCGGCGCAGGAGGCCGAGGCAGCGTGCGGCACCGGCTGCCCACCCGCCCGCTGGTCGCACAACGGCTGCATCAGCCTCGTCATCGGCCAAACCGACGGCTGGGGTTCCGAACGGGGCGACACCATTGCCGAGGCCGAAAGCAAAGCGATCAGCAACGCCGAAACTGTCTACGGCATTTCCGGGCCTTTCAGCCTCTGGACGAAATGCGCTCTGGAATAGCCGGCTGCTATCCGGTGTGACCGGTCCGGTGTGCCGCTGTCACGAACGCCGCGCAGGCATCGGGATTCTTATCGCCCGTGGCTGTTTCGACTCCACTATTGACGTCCACCGCGAAGGGATCGACTCGCGCTATCGCCTCGACAATATTGTGCGGTCCGAGTCCGCCCGCGAGGATCACCGGGCGGCCGAGACCGCGCAGCGCCGTCACCACGGCCGTACTCACCGACCAATCATGGGTCCGTCCGGTGCCGCCGAGCCGGTCTTCGGTGCGCGAATCCAGCAGTACGGCATCACAATTTGATGCCGCCCGCAGCGCGGCATCGACCACATCCGGCCCGACCACATGGATCGCCTTGATGATCTTGCGCCCGCGGGCGTTCGCGCGCACCGCACGGAGGGTGTCATCCGATACCAGGCCGTGGACTTGAATCGCGTCGACGCCGACCCGCTCGGCCAGCTCCAGAATCGCGTCCGCCGCTTCCAGATGGGTCACCAGCACGCGAGTGACGAAGGGCGGTACCACACGGGAGAATTCGGCGGCCAGCTCGGCATCGAGCGCGTCTTCGCTGATATGGGTGACACCCGAGATGAATCCGACGGCATCGGCCCCGGCCGCCAGCGCAATGCGCAGATCGGCTTCGGACCTGATCCCGCAGATCTTCGCGCGCACCGTCACGGATAGACGATAACGGCCGGGAGCGCAGACTCGTGCGCTCCCGGCCGGACGAAATAGATCAGCTGGCGGCCGATTCCGGAATGCGGGCGGCTTCGCGCGGCCCGGAGGGCACGCCCTTCTTGAGGCTGGCCGCGTACACATCGACGTACTCTTGGCCGCCGAGCTGCATGAGCTCGTACATGACCTCGTCGGTGACAGCGCGTTCGACGAAGCGGTTGCCGCCCATGCCTTCGTAGCGCGAGAAGTCGATCGGGGTACCGAATTTGACGGTGACCTTGCGGCGACGCCAGCGGAACGGTCCGGGCGGGCTGACCTCGTCGGTGCCGATGACGGCAACCGGGATGACGGGGACGCCGGTCTCGAGGGCGAGCCGCGCCAGGCCGGTCTTGCCCTTGTACAGGCGGCCGTCGGGGGAGCGGGTGCCTTCGGGGTACAGGCCGACGAGGCGGCCCTGATCGAGCAGCTTGCGCGCCGCGTTGAGGGCGTCCTCGGCGGCGTCGGCACCGGTGCGGTCGATGGGGAACTGACCGGAGGTGGTGAAGAACCACTTCTGGAAGGCGCCCTTGATGCCCGGGGTATTGAAGTACTCGGCCTTGGCCAGATAGTTGATTCGCCGCGGACTCAGCAGCGGCGCGAACAGCCAGTCCGCAAAGGAGAGGTGATTACCCGCCATGATTGCCGGACCGTCCGTCGGAATGTTCTCTACACCCTCGACCGTGGGCCTGTTGTAGAGATGCATGAACGGTCCCAGCAGCACATACTTCAGCAGCCAGTAGAACATGACGTCCTTCCCCCGAAACCGGGATCGTTGCGGGCACACCTGCTTCAATTGCCGACTTTACCGCTGGTTACAGATCACATCCAAGCCGAGCGGCGTATCTCACCACATGTTCTCAGTGGCTGATTGGTCTGTTCTCAGTGGCTGGTACGAGCGACTCGCGATCGGCCGCGGCCGGTGTCGGCCAGAGTGGCCCGCGCGAGTTCGGCGGCGCCGATCATGCCCGCGGCCTCACCCAGTTGTGTGGTGCGGATTCTGGCCAGCGGGCGGTGGCCTGCGCCGGTGATCGCGCGGGCGTATTCCTCGCGCGCCTCGTCGAGGAACAGCGGCGCCGAACTGCTCACTCCGCCCGCGATGACGACGAGATCCGGGTCGAAAATGTCGCTGACGAAGGCGAGACCGAGTCCGAGCCAGCGTGCGAAGTCCGCCATGACCTGCACCGCGAGCGGGTCGCCGTCCTGTGCGGCCCCGGCGACCCGACGTCCGGTCAACGAGCCGGGATCGCGGAAGATATCCCTGGCCAGCACCGTCGAATGCACCGGGTCGGTGGCCAGCATCTCGATCGCGGTGTCGGCCAGCGCTGTTCCGCTGCAATACCTTTCCCAGCAACCGCGCTTCCCGCACGGGCAGGCTCGCCCGTCCGGCACCACCTGCAGATGCCCCAGCTCCGGCGCGACACCGTGGGTGCCCCGATACAGTTCGCCGTCGATGAGCAGCGCCGCACCGATGCCGGTGCCGATCGCGACGAGCACGACGTTGTGCCCGCCCGCCGCCGCACCGAATCGGTATTCGGCCCACGCCGCCGCATTGGCGTCGTGTTCCAGGATCACCGGAAGCTCGAGACGCTCGCTCAGCCGCCGCGCGACCGGGGTGTCCTTCCACGGCAGGTGCGGTGCGAACCGCACGGTCGAACGGTCGGCGGTGATGAACCCGGCCACGGCCAGCCCCACCGCGCCGATCGGGTGCCGACGGCACAGTTCGCGGACCACCCGGTCCAATGCGTCTTCCAGAGCGCGTGCCGAATGCGGTGTCGGCGCCTGCACGGTGTCGAGCATCTCGCCGTCGCCATCGACCACCGAGGCGCGAATGTTGGTGCCGCCGACGTCGATACCGACCGTCAGCGGACGCGCGCCCGCCATCTGGCGCGTCATGCCTTGATCGTCACGGGAATGCCGACGTACCGGGAACGCGTTCGGCCGGCGCGCTGCGCGGTATGACCGTCGCGCGGGTGCGCTGCTGTGCTGTCGTCGTTCGGCATCGAGTCGTCTCGTGGTGTGTGATTGTGGGACACAGAGTTATCGTCCGATGGGGCTGTCGGCGCAACGTCGTCGGGTTGCCACACCGGCTCTACGGGCACTCCGGCCAACGCCTCGCGCAGCACCGTGACGATCGCGGTGCCGTGATCTGCGACCGCGGCGAGCACGTCATGGTGCTCACCGCGCACCAGCGCCGCGGCCGCGCAGACCGGGCACCAACTGCAACTCGACCATTCGGTCTGGCCCTCGACAGCGGCGTGCCGCAACATCGGTTCGACTCGCTCCAAGACGACCTCGGCCAGCAATTTCAGTTCCGCCGCGAACTCGCCGAGCCCATCGACGTCGTCGAAAATGCCCGATCCGGGACGCCGGCCGCGGCCGGAATCTGCTTGGGCGCCGCCGCCATCCATACCGTGCTGTCGTTCGTCGCCCGCGTCATCACTGCCGCTCATGTCGGCCAGGCCTCCGGGTCGGGACGAAAACGGACGACCAGATAGCCCCCGTCGAGTTCGGCTGCGTCGACCGTGCACCGCCGCAACACCGGTGCCAGGCGCACGCGTCGGCGGGTCCCGTCCGCTCCCACGATCAAATCGTCCTCCACTCGTCCCAGTCGCAGCGTCGCCGAATCGACGACGGGCAGGTGCATTCGCAACGCGTACACCGAATGCAGTCCGGTGCCCGATTCCCATCGAACCACTGGATCCCCGGAACTTGTGCGAACCTCTGCGGGATTGTCGCGCAGCGCCGAGTCCGCGTCCACCGCATACGACAGCGCCGCCAGCGAAGCGAGCCCGACCGGTTCGGGGCCGCTGTGCTGGGCGATCACTACCGGGATGCCCGGGAGATCGCGCTGTAACCGTGCGATGACGTCCAGTTGTTCGCTGCGTCGGTTCAGATACCAGTGCACCGCGGGATGCGCCGCCTCGGCCGGCTCCGCGGGCGCGGGCGGCAGCACTTTGTTCACTACGACAGCGTCCAGTCGCAGGCCGAGCAGGGCGGCGGCTGAGCGAACCCGCTCGGATTCGGCAACCGCCACCTGTTCGGCGACAGTGATCAGCCTGGCCCCGGTGCGGCCGTGGTCGGCGAGCAGATCACGCACCTCGGTGACCGCGGCGACGATCTTCTCGACGGTCGCCGCCAGCACCGCGCGGCGCAGATCGGTACCGATCGTGCTCATCGCGCGCGCGTGTGGCGGCCAGATCCGTTCCACGTAGCCGAGCAGCGTATCGGGCGCGGTCATGATGCGCAGCATGTCCGCCGAGGGCGGGCAGTCCACCACGATCACATCCCAGTCGTCCTCGTTCGCGAACTGGGTGATCTCCACCAGCATCAACAATTCCTGCACGCCGGGTAGCCCCGTCAGCTCGGCGGGATCGAGCGCCGCGACATCGATACCGTGCTCGTGCCTGGAGTCCGACGCCAGTATCCGCACTACCTCGTGGAACCGATCCTCCAGCAGCGCAAGGGAATCCACCTCGATCACGTCGAGGCCGGGCATAACGTTCGCGATCCCGGTCACCGTGCCGGCATCGTGCGGGAATCGGAATCCGAGCGCGTCGCCCAGCGAATGCGCCTGGTCGAGGGAGGCCACCAGCACCTGGGAACCGGCCCGCGCGTACGACATTGCGGTCGCGCACGCCAATGTCGTCTTACCGACTCCGCCTTTGCCGATGAACAGCTCGACCCGGGTGCGGCGCACGATACTGTGCGCGATCAGCCTTCGACCCGTTTCTTCAGTTCCTTCAGCGCGGTATCGGTGATCACCTTCTCGGCCTTGCGCTTGAACATGCCGATCATCGGGATGTTCAGGTCGACGGTCAGCTCGTAGGTCACCTGCGTGGTGCCATCGGGCTGGTCGATGAGTTCGTAAGTCCCGTCCTGTGCCTTCTGCAGGTCACCGCTGACGAGGGTCCAGCTGACGGCCTTGTCATCGGGACGCCAGGTATAGGACAGCACGTAGGTGTCCTTGACGACGCCGGCATCGAGCACGAACCGCGCGGTGCGCACCCGGCCGTCGGCACTCTTGTCCAATACTTCGACGGACTTGGCTGCCGAAACCCACTCCGGGTAGGACTCCAGATCGGCGATGACGGACATCACCCGCTGCGATGGTGCCTCGATGATGATCGACCTCTGGGTCCTGTCGGCCATGGCGGACAACGGTTCCTTTCCAGCTACGGTGTTGTGCCTTCTATTGTGCTGTGGCCTAGTTGATGTGGTGAGCGGGTGTGCGCGTCAGTCTGCGTTCGCGGGCGCGATGCCGGCCGGGCGGCCTGCCTCCAGTCGCGCCTTCACCTCGAAAGACATGTTCTTGCCGGCCACCCGGCGTGCCCGATTGGCGGCGAGCAGCTGACGTGGCGACATCCGGTTCGCCGACCAGGGCTCGGCATGCAGGAAGTAGTGCAGGATCACCCCGTCGAGCGAGGGCTCCAGCCATACCTCCATGGTTCCGGTCAGCCCGCCGGTCACCGACCAGCGGATTCCCTTGTCGCCCCGGTCCTCTCGGACCTCCAGGGTGAGGTCGGGCCACCAGCGGCGCCAATTGTTCGGTGCCGCCACGACGTCGGCGACCGCGGACCCGTCTGCGGCGACGAAGGTCATATCTGCGACCTGGATGCTGCTCACCTCGCTGAGCGTAATGGATGGCCTGCCAGGACGATGCTCCGCTCCGCTCGGCTCTCGTCGTGGCAGGCAGCCACCGGCGGTATACCGTCCCGTTGGGCGGTGTTCACCGCAACAAGTGGCGCAATCGAGCGCCGAGACTGTCCCATCGCCACTGCTGCTCCACCCAGGCCCGGCCCTCGGCGCCCATCTTGGCGGCGGCGTCGCGATCGGACAGGATGCCGACAATGGCCTCGACGATCTCCGAGGTCTTGCGGCCGTCCACCACCCGGCCGGTCTTGCCCTCCAACACCGTCTCCGGCGCGCCACCCGAGCGACCCGCCACCACCGGAACACCCGCGGCCGACGCCTCCAAATACACGATGCCGAGCCCCTCGACATCGAGGCCGGCACCGCGCGTGCGGCACGGCATCGCAAAGACATCCGCGAGCGTGTGATGTGCGGCCAGCTCCGACGACGGCACTCGCCCGGTGAACACCACGTCGTCGCCGACACCGAGCGCCGCCGCGAGCCCGTGCAGCTTCTCCTCATACGGCCCGCCGCCCGCGATCACCAACACTGCGCCGGGGATGCGCTCGCGGATCTCGCGCATGGCGACGATCAGCGCATCCTGGCCCTTACGGGGCACCAGCCGAGACAGACACAGAATGGTCGGCCGATCATCGAGCCCATAACGATCGCGCAGCTCCGCCCGCGCCGCCGGATCCGGCCGGAACACCTCGGTGTCGACCCCCGGCGGCAGATACTCCAACGCCGCATTCGCGCCGAATGCGGACGCGAACCGGCCACGCGTATACCGACTGACATACGTGACGACATCGGTGTGCTCGCCGATCTGCCGCAACGCCTGCCTGGCGCCGGGCAACATCGACCAGCCGACCTCATGTCCATGCGTACTCGCCAGAATGCGCTCGGCCCCCGCCCGCCGCAGCATCGGCGACATCAATGCCAACGGCGCCGCCGCACCGAACCAGACGGTGTCACAGTTCTCACTACGCAATAACCGTGCCGCCCGCCGCATCACCAGCGGCGTCGGCAACATCAACGTGGTCGGATGACGAACCACCTGAAACTTCTGCTTGGCATCGAATTTCAGATGACTGTCCCCACGCCACCTCGGCGCATAGACAACCAGATCATCCGGCGGCAGCTCACCGGCCAACGCTTGCAGATACGACTGGATACCGCCTGGCCGAGGCGGGAAATCATTGGTAACCAGCAGAGTTCGGGCCATGCGCACCAACCTACTGTGTTTGATTTGCAGCGCCTGCGGCGCTGCGTGTTCGCGGCTGTGTTGGATTGGCCGCGGCTACGCCGCGGCGTGTTCGCGGCCCCCTTGGTCTCGCTTCCGAGCCGTCGAGACTCGCGCCTGCGGCGCATGCGCTTCGACGGCTCGGAAGCGAGACGGGCCGCGAACTCTAGTGCTCGGTCTCGCTTCGCTCGGAAGGTGTCATCGTGCCGAGTGGGGGCGTTGGTAGCTGAGCTTGCGACTTCGGTGGGTGCGCTGCGGCTGTTGTGGGGGTGGGATCGGGCGCGAACGCTGGTGTTCGGTGTGGCTGTGCTCGGGAGGTGTCATCGTGTCGAGTGGGGGCGTCGATGGCGATCTTGCGAGTTTGGTGGGTGCGCTGCGGCTGTTGTGGGGGTGGGATCGGGCGCGAACGCTGGTGTTCGGTCTCGCTGCGCTCGGGAGGTGAGGGGCGCCGGTGTCGCTGGTCGCGGCCAGGTTCGATGCGGCTCGGCAACAAGCTTGCTGCGGACGGTTGGTTGTAAGGCTCGCCGTGCGGCTGGTTTCGGTGCTTACGGCGTTACTGGGGTGCGCTTCGGTTGTGGGCAGCTGATTGCGAAATCGCTGGCAGGGCTTGTTCTGTCTGGAGGTGTGTCGGTGGCGTTGCAGTTCCGTCGGGTGCGCTATCAGTGCGGGTTCGTAAACCTCAGGCGGCGCGAGGGCTGAGCCAGGCGCGCCAATCGGCGACGAAGTCTGCTCGAGTGGTGTGCAGGACTTCCTGCAGGATTCGGTCCTCGGAGGCGGGGTCCTGTTTGCTCGCGGCGATGCGGCGGTAGAGGTCTACCAGGTGGGGTTCGTCGTATTTGTCGGCGATGAAGGCACAGATCGTCCAGGCTTGCTCGTAGGCGAGGACGGCCGGTGTGCCGGTGAATACGGCTGCCGCGGGGAGGTCGGTGGGGAGTTGGCCGGCGCGGGCTCGTGTGGTGACGGTGGGGGCGATATCGCCGAAGTGGTGGTCTTGGCCGCGGTGGGCGACGTATTCGGCGAAGCCCTCCAGCATCCAGGAGGGAGCACCGTCGACGGTCTCGGCGCGGGTGGCGACGTGAGTGAGTTCGTGGCGCAGCAGCGTGCGCAGCCCGTCGGGGGAGAGGCGGCGGCCTGCGTCGGGGCTGAAAACCACGCGCTGGGCTGTGGGTCGGGTGCCTGGGGTGAACGGATCGGCGATGGAGGCGGCGGCGACGTCCTCGGGCAGGTCGGTGGTGGCGCGCAGCAACGTGGCGAACTCGGCGGGCGCGGACGCGACGACCACCAGCGCCGACTGCGCCCAGTCAGGTCCCCACAGGTCGGTCACGGCGGTGGTCGCCGCGCCGAGTTCGCGTGCGAGGACGTCTATTTCGATCCGCTGGGCCGGATGGCCGACGACGAGCGACTCCTGCCCGGCTCCGGTGGGCACCACGCGCGTGACGAGTTGGCCGAAGGGTTCCACGGTGCGACGCACCTGAGCCAGCCGCGGATCGTCATCGGCGGCCGCGACCTGCCCGAGGCTCTCGGCCCTGGCCTGCTGGGCGGCCCGTAGTTTCGGCAGCACCGGGTTCGGCACCATGAGCAACCCGACACACGTGGCGGTCAGCAGCATCACCATCGCGACGGTGAGCACGAACTGGAATCGCCGCCGGGCCGATAGCCACGCGCGGACCTGCCCGACACTGCTGCGCTCGCTCATAGCGACTCAGTATCGCCGAGCGGAGTGGTACGGCGTCGAGCCCATGGGTGCCACGGCCACCGGGACACCGAAAGTGGAAGCGTGCAACATGAGTCCGTTGCCCGCGTAGATGCCGACATGAGAGATGTCGGAATAGAAGAACACGACGTCGCCGGGTTGCAGATCGTCCTTGTCCACCGGGGTGCCGTAGCCGGCTTGCTGCGAACTGGTCCGCGGCACGTTCTTGCCGACCTGTTTGAACGCCCACTGCACCAGCCCGGAGCAGTCGAACTGGCTCGGACCGGTCGCACCCCAGACATACGGGTCGCCGATGCGGGTGAGTCCCGCGGCCAGAGCGCTGGTTCCGCTACCTGGCACGAGGCCGCTCAGCAGCGAGTCGCGGTCGAAGCCGGGCGGGAAGGGCGAGCCCGCCAGCGCGGTCTTGTCCCTGGCCGACAGCGTGCCCCACGCTGAGACCACCTGCGCGATCGCACCGGACAGGTCGGCGCGCTTGCGTTCCAGCTCGGCACGCACCTGATCCGCTTTGGTCGCGGCGGCGCGAGCATCGTCGTCGGCGGTGCGGGCGGCGGTTTCCGCCGCCGTGGCGGCGGCGGTTGCCGACTTGTAGAGGTTCAGTTGATCAGAGGTCTTGGCCGACAACACATCCAGTGTGGACATCTGATCGAGCAGTTGCTGTGGCGAGTTGCTTGCCAGCACGGCGAACAGGCGGTTGGTCCGCGCGCCCTGATATGCGGCGATCACCGTGCGGTCGACCATCGGCTGGAACTTGCGCACCTCGTTGCGCGCATTGTCGGCGACCTCGGTGCTCGCGGACAGTTTGGCGTCGGCGTCGCGCTGGACGGCCAGTTTGGCGTCGAGGTCGGCCTGCACGTTCAGCGCTTGCTGATTGAGCTGCTCGGACTGCCTCGACAGATCGATCATCCGCTGTACGGCCTCGCTGGCCGTGGTCGGCAGGGTGGCCGGATCGGCTCCGGCTGGACTGCCACCGTAGAGCGATGCGGCCAGGACTCCGGCCGCGAGCGCCCCTCCCACCAGACGTTTCGTGCTTTGTCTCCGGTGATGTGCCACAGCCTGCCGTGCCCCGTTCTCTCGTCAAGTGCTCGGACGCATTCCCTCGATGAGCCGCATCGGCTTCGTGAGCTGCGAGAACGGTCGGTCTGTTCCGCGAGGCTCCGGAAGGTCTCATTTAGGTTACGGAATGGCGTACGGCTGTGTCCAGTAGGGCACGAAATGATCACGTAAGCCATCCCGTGGGCCCACCGTGTCGTAGGGGCGGGGGAGCGGGTCAGAAGCGGCGAGCGCCTGCGATCGGCATCGACGAGATCGGGGCGAGCATCACCGGGGTGCCGGAGGTCGACGCATGGATCACGTTGCCGTCGCCCGCGTACAGACCGGAGTGTCCGCCGCCGTAGAACGACACCAGGTCGCCCGGCTGCAGATCGTCGGTCGAGATCGCGGCGCCCGCGGCGAGCTGGGCGCCGCTGGTGCGGGGCAGCTCCACGCCGGCCTGCTGGTAAGCCCACTTGACAAGGCCGGAGCAGTCGAAGGCGTTCGGGCCCGCGGCACCGTAGACGTAGGGCGCGCCGAGCTTGGTCATCGCAGCGTCGAGCGCGACCTCGCCGAGGGTCTTGATGGGCGCCATGAAGGGCAGCGCGGGAGGGTTGCCCAGCTGGATGCCGGGGATGTCGGCCGGGATCGGGATCTCGTTGGGAACCTCGAAGGTTCCGATGCCGGGGATGGTCACCGGCTGAGCCGCGGCCGGGGCGGCCGGAAGAAGGAACGCGCCGATGGTGGCAGCGCCGACGGCTCCGGCGGCAACGGCACGCTGCGCCTGTCGCTTGACGGTGTTGATCGCCATGATGCGGTACTCCGAATCTGCCCCACGACGCCGTACCCGGTGGTGCGGCGGACTTCGTTTCACCGGCCCTGCAGCGCGATGGAACTCCGTGAGGTCTCAAAAAGGTTACGAACCCATCACGGTGGTTTGTAAAGCCGAGCGCATCCGAAATGCCGGTGCTCAACAAAAATGCGAAGCATGAAATGCGAGATAAGTCACAACAATCACGAAACGATAACGACCGGCCGTTATCGAGTGGCGGCCGAGTCGTTACCCGGCGCGTCGGAAGCGCCGTCTGGGTCAGTCGATGGGTCCGATCCTGTGGCATTTCCCGAGGTCGACGCGGTCATGGTGGGAGTGGTGGCGATTCGATACCGGATGGGCGGGTCGCCCCGGTGCGACACGCTCTAGCGTGCCGATGGCACCTGTGCGGCGCCCCGGGGCCCACTCGGCCGATTGATGCCTTTCTGATAACAATGTGATCTGGGTCACTTTTGTGAATTGAAGATCATTTAGCGGGTATCGGAACGAAATCCTCGCGGATAAATACGGACATTTCGCGTGCGATCTCGCGCGCGTTCCTGTCGGACCCACCCCATACGCTCCAGGCCGTGCCCGACCCCGTGCCGCGCCCGGCCGCCGCGAAGCAACTGGCCTTCGATGAGCTCGATACGCCGCTCTATGACACCACCTTCGTGGTCGTCGACCTGGAGACCACCGGCACCAGTCCGGAGGGCGACGCGATCACCGAGATCGGCGCGGTCAAGGTACGCGGCGGAGAGGTACTCGGCGAGTTCGCCACCCTGGTCAACCCCGGGCAGGACATCCCGCCCGCGATCGTGCAGATCACCGGGATCACCACCGCCATGGTCTACGAAGCGCCGCGGATCGAGGCGGTGCTGCCGGGTTTCCTGGAGTTCGCGGCGGGCGCTGTCCTCGTGGCACACAATGCGCGGTTCGATATGGCTTTCCTGCGCGCCGCGGCGGCCCGCAGCGAAACCGCGTGGCCCTCGGCGCCGGTGCTGTGCACGGTGAAGCTGGCCAGGCGAGTGCTCACCCGCGACGAAGCACCGTCGGTCCGGCTCGGCCTGCTCGCTCCGCTGCTCGGTGCGACCACGCAGCCGACGCACCGTGCCCTCGACGACGCGCGGGCCACCGTGGACGTCCTGCACGCACTGATCGCACGCGTCGGCAATCAAGGGGTGCACAGCCTCACCGAACTGCTCGACTATCTGCCGGGGGTGACCTCCAGGCAGCGCGCCAAGCGCGTGTTCGCCACCGACCTGCCCGCCAGTCCCGGCGTCTATCTCTTCCGCGGCCCTTCCGACGAGGTGCTCTACATCGGCACCGCGGTGAACCTGCGCCGCCGAGTTCGCAACTACTTCACCGGTTCCGAAACAAGGGGGCGGATGAAGGAAATGGTGTCGCTGGCCACCCGCGTCGATCACGTGGTGTGCGCGCACGCGCTGGAAGCGGGGGTGCGTGAGCTGCGACTGCTCGTCGCGCACGCTCCGCCCTACAATCGGCGCTCGAAATTTCCCAAGCGCGCCTGGTGGATCACGCTGACCGACGAACCCTTCCCGCGCTTCGCGATCGTCCGAACGCCGAACCGGGATGCGCTGGGCCCCTTCAACTCTCGGATGGATGCCACCGAGGTGGCGGTCACCGTCGCCGAGTACACCGGGCTGCGCACCTGCACCACTCGGTTATCGGTTGCGGGCCTGCACGATTGCCTGCATGCGATGGTCGGCGGCTGCCCGGCCGCGACTGTCACCGGTCTCCCTATTAATAGAGAGGAATACGCGCCGGCGTCTGCGGCTGTCCGCGCACTGTTCGCGGGTACCTCCGACGCGCCACTACGCACCATGCTCGACCGCATCGAAACCCATTCGCGTGCCGAACATTTCGAAGCAGCCGCCCGGCTGCGCGATCGCGTGGTCGCGGTCGTGCGCGCGCTGCGCCGCACCCAACGCCTGGCCGCCGTCGCCAGGATCGCCGAGCTGATCGTCGCGCACCCGAATGGCACAGGCGGATGGGAATTCTCGGTGATCCGCTACGGCCGCCTCGCGGGCGCGGGCAACGCGGCGCGGGGTGTGTCGCCGATGCCGGTGGTCGAACACATCGTTGCGGCATCGGAAACCGTCATCCCCACCGGTGGCGACCCGGGCTCCGGTGCGCTCCGGTCTGCCGATGCCGATGCCGATGCCGATGCCGATGCCGATGCCGATGCCGATGTTGTTGGCGGAGGCGATGTTGTCGGGGGAAGCGACATGGCCGACGCGGTGGTCGATGCGAGCTCTGGAGGTTCGCGGTCGCGCCGTGTTGCGGCGCTACGTCGGAATGCCGCGTCGACTATGCCTCCGCTGCGCGGAGCGTCGCCGGAAGAAGTAGCACTCGTCGCGCGCTGGCTGGCGCGTCCGGGGGCCCGGATCGTGCGCACCACCGACGGCTATCACGAGCCTGCCTACGGGGCAGGTCGCTGGATGGGATGGGTGGAATTAGCGGATGCCGCGGTACGTGCCCAACTCCCCGAAGCGGAATATGTCGAGCGCTCAGGCGGCTGCCTCGCCTGCGCTCGCCCCGGCGCAGACTATGGACGGACTGCGTCCGGCTGTGCACATTAGGCGGCTGCCTTGCCTGCGCTCGGCCCGGCGCAGATTACGGACTGGGTCCGGCTATGGACACTAGGCTGACACCCATGATTACCGCGATCGTCATGATCAACGCCGAGAATGCCCGCATCCCGGAAACCGCGCAGGCGCTCGCCGACACCGAGGGCGTCGCCGAGGTCTACTCCTGTGCCGGCGATGTCGATCTGATCGCGATCGTGCGGGTGCGCGATCACCAGCAGATCGCCGAGGTGGTAACCGACCGTATCGACAAGACCCCCGGTGTCGCGCGCACCATCACCCACATCGCGTTCAAGTCGTATTCGAGCGCGGACGTGGAGGCCGGTTTCTCGCTGGGGGAGTGAGCCGCAGGTGGAGCGGGTCAGCCGATCTGGAGTGAGGACCCGTTGGACGCGCGGGATTCACCCGGCGTGAGGGTTGCCGTCACATCGCCACGGCAGCCGGAACCGCTGAAGATCGTCACTCTGTTGTCGGTGTGGTTCTCGAGTGCCAGCGGCGCAACCCCGGTGTTGATCTGCATGCAGCCCGACGGCTCGCGATACACGGTGTTGTTGACGACCAGGGTGCCCTGTGCCGCGAAGGCGGCCGGTGCGGCCGCGATCGTCGCGGCCACCGCCAGTACGCCGGGTACCGCGTAAACGCCCCGCTTCATGTGTGTGCTCCTTGCAAGTCGAGCCGGGCGGCGCACGCCCGAGGCCGAACGTGGGGCGAGGCGCCGATTTGCGCCGTCACTGTAACTGCCGATGACACAACGAGACTGACGACATGCGGCGCGAAACATAGTTGTCACTATGATGCGAATCCGGACAAACGGTGCGGCTCATTCAGCTGTCTCCGAGAGTGTTGGTCAGTTTCGACCACCGGTCGAGCAGCGCGCGGGACTTGCCCGTGTCGATCGCGGCTGCGGCCCGTTCGAGACCGGCGGCAAGCGCGTCGTGCACATCGGCATCGGGATCACCGACGCCCTGGGACAGGTCGTAGGCGACGATCGCCGCGGCGGAGTTCACCAGGACAGCGTCGCGGACCGCGCCGGGGGAGCCCGCGAACACATCGCGGGCAATGCCCGCGTTGACCTCGGCATCCCCACCGCGCAGCGCGTCGAGATCCACTCGGGCGATACCGAGACGGGCCGGGTCGATCGTCGTCTCCCGCAGTCGTCCACCCGAGACGATCCAGGCGGCGGTGGTGTCAGAGGTGGTGATCTCGTCCAAACCGTCGTTTCCGCGCACTACCAGCGCGCTGGCGCCGCGCTCGGCGAACACGCCCGCGATGACCGGCAGCAGATCCGTGAAGGCACAGCCGACCAATCCGGCCCGCGGTTGCGCCGGGTTGGTGAGCGGGCCGAGCACGTTGAAAACGGTGGGGATGCCTATTTCTTTCCGCGCGGGTCCCGCGAAGCGCAGTGCGGGGTGGAACAGTGGTGCGAAACAGAAACCGATGCCGACCTCCCGCACGCACCGGGCGACCGCCGCCGGTCCGAGGGCCAGCTTCACACCCAGCGCTTCCAACACATCGGCGCCGCCGCTCTTGGAAGACGCCGCCCGATTGCCGTGCTTGACCACCGGCACACCGGCCGAGGCCACCACGACCGCGGACATCGTGGAGATGTTCACCGAGCCGGACCGATCACCGCCTGTGCCGACGATGTCGACGGCATCGCCGTCCACCTGGACCAGGCGTGCGTGCGCGAGCATCCCGGAGGCCATGCCCGACAGTTCGGCGGGTGTCGGTCCCTTGATCTTCATGGCCACACCGAAGGCGGCGATCTGCGCCTGCGTCGCATTGTCGGTGAAGATCTCGTTGATCACCCACGCCGTGTCGTCTGCGGCCAGGTCGCCACCGTCGGCGAGGGTCCCGAGTACCTGGGGCCAGCTGCGTACCGTCATGCCTCCGCCTCGCCGAGGCTCGACTGCGGCATGACCGTGCGATGCACGGCCGCGCCGATCGTTCGCTCGCTGCGCGCCCTCATGTCCACTTCTCCCGTCACACTGGTTCGCACACCAGTTTGTTGCGATGCAGCTTAGTGGGCCAGACCTTATTACTGCTGCTCGGTTGTGTGACCTGGTTGCAGCGCGTCCCATCCGTCGGCCGTGCCGTCGTGCCGCTGCGCGAGCCCCGCCATGCGCGAGCGTTCCTGCGAGCAATGCAGCGCATCGAGCAGTTGCACCCGTTGCAGGATCACCGGTGCCAGGTCATCCGAACCTGCGGCCTCGGACTGCCCAGCAGGCGCGTACGCGTCCTGGGCTGCGATGGCGCACACTCGCTCGACCTGCTCGGCGGGGACACGTAGGTGGTGGCGCAACACCGCAGGCGCGTCGGGCTGCCACGCCGTGGCCCGCTCCAGCACGGCCGAACAGGCCTCGGCGTCGTCGAAACTCCTCGCGACAACCACCAGATCGGCAGCATCCGGGTCCAGGGCCGCAGACCCGACCTGGCCGCGCAGTCGTCGCCACCACCGTGGGGTCACATCCGCCTCCTCGTCTCAGCTTCTACTTACCGTCGCCTGCCAGACTGGCAGCACCCAACACGCCCGGCCACCTCGGTGCGATCCCGACCAGCGCCGTCCGCGGCCGCCCGCACGTCCCAGCGGCCGCAGCGGATGCGGCGAAGCTCGAGTTTCGGCTGTTCGGACGCCGGGCCGCGGGCGCTGCCGACACGCCGCGTCGAGGCACGTCGAATCGAACACGAGAGCCTGTCTGTCCGTGCGTTTTCCGACACGGACGGACAAGTTTCGTACCCGGGTACTTGTGTCGTACTACGACGAGTCATACTTACCCCCGTGACGACCGCAGTAGGGACCCCAGGATCGGCCATTACTCAGCGTGTGCATTCGCTGAACCGGCCAAACATGGTGAGCGTCGGTACCATCATCTGGCTGTCTAGCGAGCTGATGTTCTTCGCCGGGCTCTTCGCGATGTATTTCGTCGCGCGCGCCCAGGCCCACGGTGTCTGGCCGCCGGAGCCGACCGAGCTGAATCTGAAGCTCGCAGTGCCGGTCACGACCGTGCTGGTCGCTTCCTCGTTCACCTGCCAGATGGGTGTGTTCGCGGCGGAAAAGGGCGACGTGTTCGGCCTGCGCCGCTGGTATGTGATCACCCTGATCATGGGCGCCCTCTTCGTGCTCGGCCAGGGCTACGAGTACACGAACCTCGTCAAGGAGGGCACCTCGATCTCGAGCAGTGCCTACGGCTCGGTGTTCTACATCACCACCGGCTTCCACGGCCTGCACGTCATCGGCGGTCTGATCGCGTTCGTGTTCCTGCTGATCCGCACCAAGGTCAGTAAGTTCACCCCGGCGCAGGCCACCGCCGCGATCGTCGTTTCGTACTACTGGCACTTCGTCGACATCGTCTGGATCGGGCTGTTCGCCACGATCTACTTCGTCCGCTGAGCCGGGCACGCAACCCGCAATCTTGTACAAGTCGGTTCCGTCTACTCCAAAGGGACACAGATGAGTTCATCTCCCCCGTCAGCGCCAGAGCCCGTGGGCCCCGATAGCGGCCAGGCCAGCAAGACGCGTAAGCAGCGCCGCGCCCGCCGCCGTATCGCGGGTGGGCTCGCACTGCTGGTGGGTCTGGTCGGAGCTGGCTTCCTCGCCTCGGTTTTCACGCCGGATCCGCAGGTGGCGACCGCGCACGAGGACCAGTCCGCGCTGATCCGCGACGGCAAGCAGCTGTATGAAACCTCGTGCATCACCTGCCACGGTGCGAACCTGCAGGGTGTGGTCGACCGCGGCCCGAGCCTCATCGGCGTCGGCGAAGCCGCTGTCTACTTCCAGGTGTCCTCCGGCCGGATGCCGATGGCGCGCAATGAGGCCCAGGCGCAGCGCAAGCCACCGAAGTTCGACGAGCACCAGACCGATGCGTTGATGGCGTACGTGGCGGCCAATGGCGGCGGACCGAGCGTGGTGCGCGAAGCGAACGGTGAGATCGCCCAGGAATCGCTGCGCGGCCCGGACATCGCCCGCGGTAGCGAGCTGTTCCGGATGAACTGCGCGTCCTGCCACAACTTCACCGGCAGGGGCGGCGCATTGTCCTCCGGTAAGTTCGCGCCGCCGCTGGAGCCTGCCAGCGAGCAGCAGATCTACGACGCGATGCTTACCGGCCCGCAGAACATGCCGAAGTTCTCCGACCGGCAGCTGAGCCCGGAAGAGAAGCGCGACATCGTCGCCTACGTCAAGAACGCCACCGAAGAGCGCGACCCGGGCGGGTACGGTCTCGGCGGCTTCGGTCCCGCGACCGAGGCTCTGGCCATCTGGGTGGTCGGCATCGTGCTCGTCGTCGGCGCCGCGATGTGGATCGGATCAAGGTCATGACGGATAAGGAGCCAAACGACATGGGTCGGCCGGATGAGGGCGACGACAGCATCGAGCTGTTGAAAGATGAGGCGACCCCCGCTGTGACCAAGCAAGCCGGGGCAACGTCCGATCACAGCACTGTGAACCTGGACCCCACCGAGGAAGAGCTCGACACGATGTCGCGCGACGAGCTGGTCAAGCTCGGCACCGCGCGTGACGGCGTCGACGTCGCCTACCGGCGCGAGCGGTTCCCGATTCCGGGTACCCGCGCCGAGAAGCGGGCTGAGCGGCAGGTGTCGTTCTGGTTCGCGGTGTCCGGCCTGGCCGCCGCGGTGCTCGTCGGTGTGTTCCTGTTCTGGCCTTGGGAGTACAAGGGCAAGGACGAGGAAGGCAACGCCGCCTTTTCGCTGTTCACGCCGCTGGTCGGCCTGAGCTTCGGTATCTCGGTGCTGGTCATCGGTGTCGCGGTGGTGCTGATCCGCAAGAAGTTCATCCCCGCCGAGCTGTCCATCCAGGACCGTCACGACGGCAGGTCGCCCGAGGTCGAGCGCCGCACCCTGGTCGCTGAGCTCAGCGACGCACTGGATACCTCGACGCTGGGTCGCCGCAAGATGATCACCCGCACGGCGGGTGCAGGCGTCGGTGTGCTCGGTATCGGCGCGCTGCTCGTCTTCGTCGGCGGCATGATCAAGAACCCGTGGGCCAAGGGCGACAAGTCGCCGCTGTGGGTCTCGGGCTGGACTCCGGATTTCCCCGGCGAGACCATCTACATCCGCCGCGACACCGGTCGCCCGGAGGACATCGTGCTCGTGCGTCCGGAGGACATGGACGCGGGCGCCATGGAGACGGTCTTCCCGTGGAAGGAAAAGTGGCGCGGCGACGAGCACGCGACGCTGCAGTCGCTGCGCGGAATCCGTAACGCCGTCATGATGATCCGGCTGCGCACCGAAGACGCGCAGAAGGCCATCAAGCGCAAGGGCCAGGAGAGCTTCAACTTCGGCGACTACTTCGCCTATTCGAAGATCTGCACCCACCTCGGCTGCCCCACCTCGCTGTTCGAGTCGCAGACCAACAAGATCCTGTGCCCCTGCCATCAGTCGCAGTTCTTGGCGACCGAATGGGGTAAGCCGGTCTTCGGTCCCGCCGCTCGCGCACTGCCGCAGCTGCCGATCACCGTCAATTCCGAGGGCTACTTGGTCGCCAATGGCGACTTCATCGAGCCGCTCGGCCCGGCTTACTGGGAGCGTCGTTCATGACCTCAGCACTCGGTCGTAAGGCCGCAGCCCAAGCGAACGCCGCAGACGAGCGGTATCAGGCCGCAGCGTTCATGAAGCGGTCGATCAACAAGGTCTTTCCGACGCACTGGTCGTTCCTGCTCGGTGAGATCGCCCTCTACAGCTTCATCATCCTGCTGCTGTCGGGCGTCTACCTGACCCTGTTCTTCGACCCATCGATGACCGAGGTCGTCTACAACGGCGCCTACCAGCCGCTACGCGGCGTGACCATGTCGCGGGCCTACGAGACCGCGTTGAACATCTCCTTCGAGGTGCGCGGCGGCCTGTTCGTCCGCCAGGTCCACCACTGGGCCGCGCTGCTGTTCGCGGCGTCGATCATCGTGCATCTTTTCCGCATCTTCTTCACCGGCGCGTTCCGCAAGCCGCGCGAGGCGAACTGGGTTATCGGATGCCTGCTGCTGATCCTGGCGATGTTCGAGGGCTTCTTCGGTTATTCGCTGCCCGACGACCTGCTGTCGGGCACCGGCCTGCGGGCCGCGTTCGGCGGTATCACGATGAGCATCCCGATCATCGGCACCTGGATGCACTGGCTGATCTTCGGTGGCGACTTCCCGGGCGACATCATCATCCCGCGTCTGTACATCGCGCACGTGCTGCTGTTCCCCGGCATCATCCTCGCGCTGATCGCTGCGCACGTCGCCCTGGTCTGGTACCAGAAGCACACCCAGTTCCCCGGCCCCGGCCGCACCGAGAACAACGTGGTCGGCGCGCGCATCGTGCCGGTGTTCGCCGCGGACCAGGGTGCGTTCTTCGCCTTCACCCTCGGCATCGTCGGAATCATGGGCGGTCTGCTGCAGATCAACCCGATCTGGAACCTGGGGCCCTACAACCCGTCGCAGGTCTCCGCGGGTTCGCAGCCGGACTTCTACATGATGTGGACCGACGGCCTCGCCCGTCTCATGCCGCCGTGGGAGCTCTACCTGGGTCGCTACACGATCCCGGCTGTGTTCTGGGTCGCGCTGATCATGGGTCTGGTGTTCACGGTGCTGATCGTCTACCCGTGGATCGAGAAGCGCCTCACCGGCGACACCGTCGGCCACAACCTGCTGCAGCGGCCGCGGGACGTGCCCGTCCGCACCGCCATCGGTGCGATGTCGATCGCGTTCTATGTCGTGCTGACGCTGTCGTGCGTCAACGATATCCTGGCGCTGAAGTTCGACATCTCGCTGAATGCGACCACCTGGATGGGCCGCATCGGCCTGCTGGTCGCGCCGCCGGTCGCGTACTTCGTCGCCTACCGGTTCTGCCTCGGCCTGCAGCGCAGCGACCGGGCGGTGCTGGAGCACGGCATCGAGACCGGCGTGATCAAGCGGCTGCCGCATGGTGAGTACATCGAGGTGCACCAGCCGCTCGGCCCGGTCGACGACCACGGCCACCCGATCCCGCTGGAGTACCAGGGCGCCCACGTGCCCAAGAAGATGAACAAGCTGGGTTCGGCGGGCAAGCCGGGCACCGGCAGCTTCCTGCGGCCCGACCCGTGGCAGGAAAGTGAGCAGGCCTTCGAGATCGAGCACGCGGAGGAGCACAAGCAGCTCGCCGTGCTGCAAAAGGCACAGCAGAAGGACAACGGTCACGGCGGCAACAACAGCCACTGATCGCTGGCGTTAGCGAAGGCCCCGAGTCGAATCCGACTCGGGGCCTTCGTGTTTCGTATGACGGGATTACGAGCGAGCGGCGGCGCGGCGGGCGACTTCGATCGCCTCGAACTTCGCGAGATTATGGCGGGCGTCGGCCAGCGCGTCGTGGGCGTCCGCCGGCACGGGGGGCAGTTCGGGGCGGCCGTGCGCGTCCCAGTGCTGGCGTAGTTCATTGGTGTAACGGGGCAGTGTGCTCGGCAGGTCGACCATCGAGCCCCACAGTTGGCACAGCGCCACGTGATCGTAGGCGCCGACCCAGGCCCACAGTTCGGGCTGCACCGTGGAGCGGGGAACCAGGAACTTGTAGAGGTCGTCGCGGATCTGCTCGCGGCTGCGCCAGCGCGGCGAGGACGGTGCGGGCAACTGCGGCAGCACATATTTGCGCACCCAGGGGCCGGCCCGGTCAGGATCGAACTCGGTGGAGACCGCGTAATATTCGCGGCCGTCCTCGCAGACGACGCCGATGGAAACGAGGTCGATCGTGGAGCCGTCCTCGATGAATTCGCAATCGTAAAAATATCGCAGAGAGATCGGTCTTCTCCTCGGTAGTCGAAGCGGTTGTAGAGGTGCCGGACCCCGCAACCCTATGCCGGTAGCCCGCCGATCGCTCCAGGGGTTCTCGGGTGGAGATTCTCGACACCTTCGGTATGTCAGCTTCCCCCCACCTCCGGGTATCTGTCCGACCATGCGGTCCGTATTCTGAACTGGTGAACTGGACCGTCGACGTACCCATCGATCGCCTGCCGGAACTGCCGCCGCTGCCCGCAGAGCTGCGGCGACGGCTGGACGACGCGCTCGCCAGGCCTGCGCTGCAGCAGCCGTCGTGGGATCCCGAGCAGGCCGCCAACATGCGGACGGTACTGGAGAGTGTGCCGCCGATCTGCGTGCCCGCCGAGGTGGAGGAGCTGCGTGTGCAGCTCGCCGAGGTCGCGCGTGGTGAGGCGTTCCTCATGCAGGGCGGTGACTGCGCGGAGACCTTCGCCGACAACACCGAGCCGCACATCCGCGGCAACATCCGCACCCTGCTGCAGATGGCGGTCGTGCTCACCTACGGTGCGAGTCTGCCGGTGGTCAAGGTCGCGCGCATCGCGGGCCAGTACGCGAAACCGCGCTCCTCCGATACGGATTCGCTCGGCCTCAAGTCCTACCGCGGCGACATGGTGAACTCGCTGGCCCCCGACGCGGCCGTGCGCGCGCACGACCCGTCGCGACTGGTCCGCGCCTACGCCAACGCGAGCGCGGCGATGAACCTGGTGCGCGCGCTGACCGGCGCGGGCATGGCAGACCTGCACAAGGTGCACGATTGGAACCGCGACTTCGTGGCCCAGTCGCCCGCGGGCGCGCGCTACGAGGCGCTGGCCGAGGAGATCGACCGCGGTCTCGCGTTCATGACCGCATGCCGGGTGAAGGACCCGAGCCTGCAGTCCGCCCGCATCTACGCCAGCCACGAGGCCCTCGTGCTCGATTACGAGCGCGCTATGCTGCGCCTCGGCGAGAATCCGGCGGGCGAACCGGTGCTCTACGACCTGTCGGCGCATTTCCTGTGGATCGGCGAGCGCACCCGTCAGCTCGACGGCGCGCACATTGCCCTCGCGGAACTGATCGCCAATCCGATCGGCCTGAAGATCGGTCCGACCACCACCCCTGACCAGGCCGTGGAGTACGTCGAGCGGCTCGACCCGAATAACGAGCCCGGCCGGCTCACTATCGTCTCGCGCATGGGCAACGGCAAGGTTCGCGATGTGCTGCCGCCGATCATCGAGAAGGTGCAGGCCACCGGCCACCAGGTCATCTGGCAGTGCGATCCCATGCACGGCAACACCCATGAGGCGTCCACCGGCTACAAGACCCGCCACTTCGACCGGATCATCGACGAGGTGCAGGGCTTCTTCGAGGTGCATCACGCGCTGGGCACCCACCCGGGCGGCCTGCACATCGAACTCACCGGTGAGGACGTCACCGAATGCCTCGGGGGCGCCCAGGACATCTCCGATCTGGATCTGTCCGGACGCTACGAAACCGCGTGCGATCCGCGCCTGAACACCCAGCAGTCGCTGGAGTTGGCGTTCCTGGTCGCGGAAATGCTGCGCTGATCTTCTCGGCACGACCGAACGTCACATCGGGCGCACGCCCGATGTGACGTTCGGTGTGTTCAGGGGAGTGCGACCAGCGTGACCGTGGTGCCCGGCTCGACCTTCGATAGCCCGCCGGGGTTCTGTGAGATCACCAGCGACGAGTCCGAGGGCGTAAGCTGGCGCACCGTCACCTGCAGGCCCAGGCCTTGGAGCTTGGCGCGCGCGTCGGCGACGTTTTGCCCGACCACCGTCGGTATCTTCACGGCATTCGAGACGAGCAGTGCGACACTGTCGCCGGACTGGACCGTGGTGCCCGCGGCCGGGTCCGTGCCGATCACCTTGTCGCCCTCGACGTTCTTGTCGTACTGCATGCGGGTCTCCCGCACCGTGATCCCGGCATCGGTAAGCATCTTGGTGGCGTCCGCGGTGGCGCGGCCGCGCACGTCGGGCACTTTGACCGGCTGCGACCCGTTGCTGCGATACACCTTCACCTGGGCGTTCATCGGAAGCACGGTGCCGGGCGCCGGATCGATCTTCGCCAACGAGCCCTTCGGTGCGGAACTTCCGGTTTCGCCGGAGTCCACCGGTTGCAGCCCGGCGTCGCGGATGAGCTGATTGACCTTCGAGACGACATCGCCGGGCTTCACATCCGGCGCTCGGGGTTTCCCGCTGGACACCAGCACCGCCACCGTCGTGCTCTTGGTGATCTTGGACCCGGCGGGCGGATCGCTGCCGACCACGCCGCCGACCGGGATGGTGTCCGAGGCCTTCTGTCGTATCTCGGTGGAGAAGCCCGCGCTCTGCAGCGTGGCGATTGCGCGTTCTTGATCGAGCCCGGCGATCGGCGGGACCGCGGAGAAACGCCCGACGCCGAGCCACCAGCCGCCGACACCGACGATCAGCGTCAGGATGGCGACCACGGCCACCCACAACAGCGTCGTGCGGCGCGAGCGGGAGCGTTCGGAGTCGAATTCCTGATACGGCGAGGGCTGCGGCAGGTGCGAGGGCTGCGGCTCGTAGTCGTCCGGCGGGCCGTAATCGGCGTACCTGGGCCGTGGCGCGGTGACGACCTTGGTGTGCTGCGGCGGATGCGGTTCCTGGCGGCCGGCAGCGGCTTGGCCTGCCTGCTGATCCGGCGCGGCGATGCGGTAGGTGGCGCTGAGATGCTCGGCCGATTCCTGCGGGGCGGGCACTCGATACGAGGGCAGGCTCAGCGCGACCGCAATCTGATGCAGAGCGGCGACCATTTCGTTCGCGTCGGCGAAGCGGTGCCCGGGTTCACGGGCGGTCGCGCGCGCGATCAGGTCGTCGAACTCCGGGGGCACCCCCGCGATGAACTGGCTCGGGCTCGGCACGTCGTTCTCGATCCGCTGATACGCCACCGACAGCGAGGTGTCACCGGTGAACGGGACCCGGCCGGTCAGCAATTCGAAGATCAGCACGCCGAAGGAGTAGACGTCGCTGCGGGAATCGGCGGTGCCGCTGGTGACCTGTTCTGGCGACAAGTAGGCCGCCGTGCCGAGGATCACGCTCGCCGAAGTGGTGTTGGCCGCGGCCACCGCGCGGACCAGACCGAAATCGGCGATTTTCACCTCGCCGGCATCCGAGATCAGCACATTCTCCGGCTTGATATCGCGATGCACCAGACCCGCCGCATGCGCGACGCCGATTGCGGCGAGCACCGGCTCGGCGACCGCCCGCGCCGCATGCGGCGGCATCGGGCCGCGTTCGCGCAGCAGCTCGCGCAGCGTGCCGCCCTCCACCAATTCCATGATGAGGAACGGATATTCGCCGTCGACGCCTTGGTCGTACACCGCGACGAGCGATGGATGCTTGAGCTTGGCGACCGCGCGCGCCTCGAATTCGAACCGCGAAAGGAACTGGGGATCGGCGGCGAACTTCGGGTCCATCACCTTGATGGCGACCGGGCGGTCCAGGCGAGTGTCCACACCCCGGAAGACCATCGACATCCCGCCGCGAGCAATCGGCGCGTCGATGCGGTAGCGCCCTTCCAGTATTTGCCCGATCAAGTGATGTCCTCCGGCTTTCACAAAGTTCTCACCCCTCGCTGTTAGCGCGACAAGCGACATGCCGCCCGGTGCGGCCTCCACGATGGTATCGGCGAATGCGCCCCGGGTGTCTCACGACGTGCGGCGGCGGACCGTCTACCGTTAGCCGGGTGAGTGCATTTCCCTGCAGCGATGATGTCCTTCCCGAGTCCGTGGCCGTGCTGCCGCTGCCCGAGGTGGCCGGCAAGCTCGGGCTCGTGGTGACCCGGGTGCATCAGATGCTGCGCGACCATCAACTTCTCGCGGTGCGCCGCGGCGGCGTCGCGGGCGTTCCCGAACGGTTCTTCGACGATACGGGTGCGGTGGTCAAACCGCTGCCCGGCCTGATCACCGTGATGAAGGATGCCAAGTACACCGACGAAGAGATCCTGGAGTGGATCTTCACCGAGGACGAGACCCTGCCGGGTAGACCGATCGATGCCCTGCACGGCCCACTGGCCCGAGAAGTCATCCGCCGCGCCGCTGCCGATCCTTTCTGACCCGACCCGTCCCCGACCCGCGTCGCAGGCCGATGCGGGTCAGGGACGTGGGTTCGGCCGGTGCGGGCCGCGAAGCGCGGCGGCGCCGAATTCCAGCGCGGCGACGCGCAGGCGATGTCGGCGTGGCACTACCGCGCGTCTGCGGAAGATGGCGTAGTCGCCATTTTCGATCTGGTCGAGAATTCCCGCATACAGCGTGCTCGCGGTGCGAATGGCCGGTCGGACGCGCGGTTCCAGCAGGTCGATGCCTCGGTCGGCGACACGATAGATGTCGCGGTTGATCGCGATCAGGTGGGCGAGCGCCGTGCGCACCCGCTGATCGGTGCGCCCGGTGCGGTGACAGTGGACGAGCAGGTCGTAATCGACCCCGAACGCCGCGAGTTCGTCGGCGGGCAGGTACACACGCCTGCGATCGAGATCCTCGGCGACGTCGCGCAGGAAATTGGTCAGCTGGAACGCCTCGCCCAGTGCGGCGGCCGCGGGTTCGGCCTCGGACACCGGCACGACGGTGCCGAGTATCGGCAGTAACTGCAGTCCGATCGCCGCCGCCGACCCACGCATGTATTCGCGCAACTCGGCCATCGTCGCGTAGCGGTCGCGGTACTGCGGCGTGCCGACGATGTCCATCCGCATCGCGTCCATGAACGTCCAGAAGTGCTGGTGGGCAATGTCGTAACGTTCGATGGTGTCGGCGAGGGCGAGGAGGACCCGGTCCCGCTGTTCGCCGATCTGCTCCGACAGCGGGTTGCCTTCCAGGCGAAGGCGCAGCTGCTTCTCGATCCGATCGAGCAGTCCGGCGCAGTCCTCGCCGCGATAGGCGATCGCCGCAGGGTCGAGAGTTCCTTCGATGGCGTCCGTGTGGTCGACGATGTCATCGACTGTCCTCGCGAACGCGTAGAGCGCGTGCACTGCGGGTCTTCGCTCGGCCGACAACAGGCGGGTCGCCAGGAAGTAGGTGCGGCCGTGCGCCGCGGCGATCTGCCGGCATTCGCGGTATGCGCCGGGGAGTTCTATCACGGAACCCGTTACGGCCACGGCGGAACCGGTCACGGCCGGGACGGTGCCGGCGAATCCGCCGACGTGGTGGCCCGCAAGCGCAACGGGTCCACCTTCCGCAGCGACAGTGCCGCCACTACGGCGACGAAGGTCGCGGCGGCCACGTGCCGGAAGTCGTACAGCCCGATCGAACCGTCGGGCTGGAACACCAGCATGAGCCAGGTGCAGAGCCCGACCAGCACCATCAGGGTGGTGGTCGACAGCGCGAAGCCCGCGGCGAGCGCAAGCGGCCAGGAGTAGTACCAGGGCAGCGCGGCGGGGGAGAGGATGACGATTCCGACGAAGGCAATGAGGATGCCGAGCACGGCCTCGCGTTCGCTGTGGCGGAACCGCCACCACGTCCACACCAACACCGCGACCAATGCCGCCGCACAGATTGTCCTGGTCACGCCGAGCACCGATTCCGTCCGCCACGGGGTGACCCAGGTGGTGACGTGCGCCATGATCGTCGGAAGCGACAGCCAGTTGATGATCTTCTTCGAACCCGACAGCGCGGTCAGCCAGCCGATGCCGACACCGGCCGCCACCGAGGCCACCGCAAAGACCACCGCGAACACGCTGAGCCCGAGTCCGGCGATCTTGGCAAACATCTGTGCGGGGTGGGGCATTTCCGCGCTGGACTTGGCCGCATCCGGCTCGCCTTCCAGCGGCGCAGTGGCGCCGGGGGAATTCGCGGCTCGCTCCAGCGCCCGGCGTTCCTTCTCGTGCAACATCCAGATCCACACCAGGAACGGCAGCGCGATCCCAGCGGTCGCCTTGATGGCAACGCCGACCGCCACGACCACGATGCCTGCCACATGGTGGCGCTCCAGCACCAGCGCGATGCCTGCGCACATGAGGCCGACCATCAGCATCTCGTTGTGCACGCCGCCGATGAGGTGGATCAGCACCAGCGGATTGAGCACGGCCAGCCACAGCGCCACCGTCGGCTTACCGCCGAGATGTTTGGTCAGATACGGCACCGCCCACATCATCAGCGCGAGGCCGGGCAGCATGACCAGCCGCAGCGCGATCGTTCCTGCCACCACATTGTCGCCGGTGATGGCGGTGATCGCGCGGCCGAGTAGCAGGAAGACCGGCCCGTAGGGCGCGGTCGTGGTGGTCCACACCGGGCTCACGTTGTCCAGCAGCACACCGGGATTGGCGACCGGGCCCACCTGGTAGGGGTCGAACCCGTCACGCAGCAGCGCACCCTGGGCCAGGTAGGAGTAGGCGTCGCGGCTGAACATCGGTGCGGCGAACAGCAGTGGGAAGATCCAGATGCCGACGATCGCGCGTAGCTCGTTGAGCGTGACGCCGGCCCCCGGCCGGTCTCCGAAGCCGATGGTGGTGCGGCCGAGCCGAACCCACGCGGTGATCATCAGCAGCACGCCGACCCAGATGACGATGGTGGACAACACGTAGCCGTGGCCGAATCGCAGCCAGGACAGGTGCATCGCCTCGAGTAGCGGATCGCGTTTGCGGACGCTGCCCGCGCCGAATCCACCGAAGGTGATCATCACCGCGCCGAAGAAACCGAGCAGCGCCGAATGCCCTTCGGGGCTGCGAAGGAAATCGGCCGAGGTCCGCACCCACCATCGGAGTCCGTGCGCGGACGCAACGATGGGCGCGGCGGTCCTGGACGCGCCGCGTCGGCTCAGCCGGACATCCGGTGTGCTCGAGGTGCGGTCCGCGAGGCTCGTGTTGGTGTTGATGATCGAGTCCTCGGTGTCGGCTGCGGCGCTGGCTTCGGGGGGTGGCATACGGTGTCGGTTCCCCCGGAGTGGTCGGCGGTCGCAACCGCGAGCGAATTAGGTCGGCGTTGAGTTTAGTGGTTCGCTGGGAACACTATCCCGGTGGTGCGTGGGGTTTCATCCCGAGCGGGGCTCGGAGCGCCGGTTATGCGGTTTGCTGCCAGTTTTCCAGATAGCAGAGCAGTGGGCACTCCCACACCTGGGGTGGTGCCGCAACCAGCGATAACTACATTGTCGCTGGTGCGTGGAAAATTGCGTGGACGAAAGGGGCCGGTCTGCCGGAACAGGTGTGCCGCGGAGAACGGGGTACCGGCCAGCATGCCTTGTGCGCGCCAGGTGCTCGGGGTGTCGAGATGATCGACGGTGAAGTGTTCGGCGATGCCGCGGTAGCCGCGTGATTCCAGGATGTTCAGCAGCTCGCACAGATAGAACGGGCCTAGCCGGTCCCAATCCAGCGGCGCCGATTCGAGATTCGGGCACGGCGCGAGCAGCGAGAACGGCTCGTGGCGGCCGTCGGTCCTGTCGATGTAGAGGGTGGGGTCGGTGAGCGCGGGCCGCGTCAGCAGCAGCGACGGATCGCTCATCACCCTGCCCTTCCCGCGTCCCGCCGCGATCTCGGTGAACGTCCGATCCCACGCCGCGCCGAAATCGATGGTGTGGTGCGCCTGCACCGGCCAGGTGGCGGCGACCTGCGTGGGGACGGTGCCGTGCGCGACGACGGCCGACGGCGCGGCGCGCAGCGGTCGGCGGCGGCGCACCCCGAATCGTTCGATGGCGCCGAGATCGGCGGTGAGCACCAGGGCGTCGCAGTCGAAGATCCGGCCGTCGGCGGTGCGGACCCGCCGTGCACGCCTGCCTGTGTAGTCGATCGCGGTGACCTCGGTGCTCAGTGCCAGGGAGCCGCCCGCGGCGGTGAAGGCGTCCGCCATGGCGGCGGCGATGGCGCGCATCCCGCCCTCGGGGAAGTAGACGCCCAATGACGTGTCCATATGGGGGATCGCGCCGTACACGGCAAGCGCTTCGGCGGGCGGCATGCCCGCATAGAGCGCCTGGAAGGTGAACAGGCGGGCCAGCCGCTGATCACGCAGGAACCGGCCGACACGCGGCCCGAGCCTGCCGAACCCGCCGAGCCGCACCAGCGCGGCGAGCGCACGCCGCTTCTCGGGCTTGCGGACCATGTCCAGCGGCGAGTCGAAGTTCGTGTCCATGAACTCGCCGAACTCGGCCTCATAGATCTTCGCCAGCCAGGCGCGCAGTCGCCGATAGCCGCGCGCCTCCTCCGGCCCGCAGACCCGGGTCACTTCCTCGGCCATCGCCTCTGGGTCGGCGAACACTCGGATGGTGGCGCCGTCGGCGAATCGGGCGTGATAGCTCGGCGCGAGCCGGTGGACGCGCAGTGGCGGCGTGCAGGATTCCGGGGTCCGCCCCACGGCGGCAAGGGCGTCGGTGATCAGCTCCGGCAGCGTCAGCACAGTCGCGCCCGAGTCGATCTCGTAATCCGGTCCGCGGTACAGCCCGACGCGACCGCCCGGGTGGTCGGCGCGCTCCAGTAGCGTCACGGTCCGGCCTGCGCCGGTCAGATACAACGCCGCGGCGAGCCCGGAAAGACCTGCGCCCACGACGACGACCCGATCGGTCGGTCCTGCAACGACTTTCACGCCGCACGCCTCGTCGCTGCCAGTGCCATCGCGCGCAGCTGCTGCTTGGCCGCCTGGGTGGCGGAGCTGGATTCGATGGCGGCCAGGCCCTGTTCGGTGAGGTCGGTGATGCGGCGTTCCACCTCGTCGACCGCGCCGAGCCCGGTGAGTACGGCACGCAGGTGTTCCACCTCGTCGGCGGTGAGATCGGTGCCGATGCTCGCGCGCAGCAGGGCGGCGGCGTCCGGGTCGGTGCGGTCGGCGCGCTGTAGCGCCTCGGCGATCAGCACCGTGCGTTTGCCCTCGCGCAGGTCGTCGCCGGAGGGCTTGCCGGTGACGGCGGGGTCGCCGAAGACGCCGAGCAGGTCGTCGCGCAGCTGGAAGGCGATGCCGATGTCGGTGCCGAAGGTGCGGTAGTCCTCGACCAGCCGCGGCTCGGCGTCGGCGATGGCCGCGCCGAGGTGCAGCGGACGTTCGACGGTGTAGGCGGCCGTCTTGTATCGGTTGATTCGGAGTGCGGCGGCCACCGATTCGTCGCCGCCTGCCTCGCCGTTGATATCGAGCAGTTGCCCGCCGAGCACCTCGGTGCGCATCAGCGCCCAGACCGGCGCGAACCTGGCGATGGCGGCGGGCTCCAGCCCGGAGGCGTGCACCATATCGTCGGCCCAGGCCAGCGCCAGGTCACCGATCAGAATGGCGACGCTGGTGCCGAAGTGCTCGGAATCACCTGCCCAGCCGCGGTCGCGGTGGCGCTGCTCGAAGTCGACGTGCACGGTGGGGAAGCGGCGGCGGGTGCGCGAGGAATCGATGATGTCGTCGTGGATCAGCGCGCACGCCTGCACCAATTCCAGTGCGGCACAGGCTTTCAGCACGGCCGCCGCGTCGGGTCCGGTGGGGTCGCCGCCCGCGCCGAGCCAACCTGTCCATGCGAATGCCGGTCTGGTCCGTTTGCCGCCGCGCAGAACGAACAGCACGAGTGTCTCGGCGGCCTGCACGAATACCGGCCCCAGTGGTTCGACCGCGGCTCGGCGGGTGCGGAAGAAGTCGGTGAGCGCCGCTTCGACGGCCTGGACGAAGGCGGGGGTACCGGCCTTCAACGCTGCGTAGTCGGTTGATGCGATGTCGCTGGACGCCGTCGACGTGCCTGCATCGGTCGACGGCGTGCCCCGAGGCGTCTGGATACCGGGTCCGGCGGACAGGGGAGCCTCCAAGGTCGTGCGGGTCGTGGACGGCGTCGGGTGCGTGCTGTCCCGGACGCAGCAAGTTTTCGGTGCCGGGCTGTCGCGCGTGTTGCTCGGCGGTGGCGACCATGCCGCCTGGTCGCAGAATACGCGGCCGCAGGGAACAGCAGCCCTGGCGACCCGGCGAGGCTGCGACTGCCCACCACTACACTGGACCGGTGACTTTCGACAACGTACGGGGACCCTCGACCCCTGGCCGACCGTCCCCGACGCCACCGAACGTCTCTGGAACACCCTCGGTTGTGCAGAGCCTGCGGACCCATTCGAGCACTGCGGTGCCGTTCTCCGTGGAATTCAACCCGCCGCGCGACGCCACGGCCGAGGCCAGGCTGTGGCGTGCGGTGCGACAGTTCGAGCGGATGCATCCGGCCTTCGTCTCGATGACCTACGGCGCGGGCGGGTCCACCCGCGACCGCACCGTGCGAGTGACCGGCGCCCTGGCGCAGGAGACCACGTTGCTGCCGGTGGCGCACTTGACCGCCGTCGAGCACAGCCTCGCCGAACTGCGCTCGCTGGTCGGCGCGTACGCCGATTCCGGTATCCGCAACATCCTGGTGCTGCGTGGTGACCCGCCGGGCGATCCGCTCGGCGAATGGACCAAGCATCCCGAGGGTGTCGCCTATGCCGAGGAACTGGTGCGCATCGTGCGTGACCTCGGCGACTTCCACGTGGGCGTCGCGTCGTTCCCCCAGGGCCATCACCGTTCGCCTGATCTGGATACCGATACCCGGTACCTGGCCGCGAAACTGCGTGCGGGCGCGGAGTATTCGATCACCCAGATGTTCTTCGACGTCGAGCACTACCTGCGCCTGCGCGATCGGATGGCCGCGTGCGACCCGATCGAGGCTGCCAAGCCGATCATCCCCGAGCTGATGCCGATCACCTCCCTGCGCACCGTCGCGCGCGCCGAGGAACTGTGCGGCCGCCCGCTGCCCAGTGCGGTTAAAGAGCGGCTGCACCGGGCCGCGGGCGACAACCCGGAAGCCAACCAGGCCGCGGTCCGTGAGGTCGGCATCGAGATCGCCACCGAAATGGGCCGGCGCCTCATCAACGAAGGCGCCCCCTGCCTGCACTTCATCACCCTCAACTTCGCGAAGGCGACCAGCGAGGTCCTCACCAACCTCGGCTACGGGGTGACGGCCGCGCCGATCAGCGCCTGATCGGTCGAGCCTGGATCAGTCGGTCGGGTCCACCAGTGGCCGCGCCGCATCCGGGTGTCTGCTGCGGTGACGCAATACCGGCGCAACAGCTCCCTGTGATAGCCGATCGACGGTCACCGGGAGATTCGAGCCCGAAGTAGGACAGACAGGCGATCCGGCGGCCTCCTCGGTGGAGCCCGCCGGATCGGGTGCTGCGGTTCAGGCAGCGCGGGCTGCGCGCAGCCCCCATGCCTCAGCGAGCAGGCGATGGGATTCGAGGCGGTCCTCGTGGTCGTAGGCGATGCTGGTGACGAGGAGTTCGTCGGCGCCGGTGACGCGTTGCAGTGCGGCGAGCCGTTCGGTGACGGTGGCGGGTGCGCCGACGAACTGGGTGGCCAGGCGGTCGTCGACCAGGCGCTGCTGCTCCGGCGTCAGCGCAGTGGCCTGGTCCGGATCGAGATAGCGGGCGGCGCCCGCTCCGCTACGGATGCTGTGCACCCAGTGACCGTAGGTGGAGGCCCTGTGTCGTGCGGTGGCATCGTCCGGCGCGACGACCACATCCGCCGAAATCACCACATAGGGCTCGGCCAGCTGGGCCGACGGCCGGAAGGCCCCCCGATAGGCATCGACCGCGTCCAGCGCGGTACCCGGTGCGACGTGGTAAGCCGCGGCGAACGGCAGACCGAGTTGCCCGGCGAGTTCGGCACTTTCGCCTGCCGAGCTGCCGAACAGCCACAACTGCACCTGCGCGCCCTCGCCGGGAACCGCGTGCAACGCAACACCATCGGCGCTGGTGTAGGTGCCGTCGAGCAGTGCACGGACCTCGTCGACCTGATCGGCGAAGTCCAGCGGCTGTGCGCCCTCCTGCTGCAGCGCGGCGATCGAAGCGATGAACTTCGACCGGTCGGCGATCCGGCCGGGATCGAACGGCGGCGGGACCACCACACCGTCCCTGATCTCGGTGCGCCCGGTCACCGTGTCGAGCACCGGATGACTCTTCTTCGGATGCTCTGGTTGTGCACCGAACTGGGCGCGGCGGTGCCCGGACCGGCCCAGGCCGAGATCGAGGCGACCCGGGTGCAGGGCATCGATGGTGCCGAACGCCTCGACGATCGACGCGGATGTGTGGTGCCCCACCTGCACCGCGCCCGAGCCGACCCGGATGCGCGAGGTGGCCGCGGCGACCAGACCGATCAGCGTGATCGACGAGGAACTGGCCACCGAAACGAAATGGTGCTCGGCCAGCCAATACCGGTGATAGCCCCAGTCTTCGGCGTGTTGCGCGAGATCGATGGTGTTGCGGATGGCCTGCTGCGCGGTCGACCCGGCGCTGATCGGCGCGAGGTCGAGGATGGACAGTGGGACACTCATGCCGACCTGCCGAGCCGCGGATTCTGCTCTCCCGCTTCGATGGCCACGCGCAGCCGGTTCTCCGCGGGCGCCAGCGGGCACGTCGCGAAATCGGTGAAGGCGCAGGGCAGATTCGCCGCTCGGTTGAAGTCGAGCCGGACGGTGCCGTCGGAGTCGGGTGCGTCCACGGCCAGCGAGCGGGCCGCGGGGTAGGTGGTGACACCGCTGGTGGCGTCGGTGAACAGCACCCGCAGGTTCGCGGGCTCACCGAAGGCGATGACCCGTTCGGTCACCTCGCCGATGCGGAATTCGATAGTGCCCGCGGCAGTGTGGTGATGTTCGAGACCGTCGACAACGGCGCCGGTGGTCACTGTCTGCGGTGCGTCGAACGGAACGAATCGGCCCTCGACCACCCAGTGTGGATCGGGTGCGTAGGCCGGGATGCCGTCGAACCTCAGCAGTGTCGGCGCGGCCGGATCGTGTACTCGTACCGCGTACTGTCCGGTGCGGCGAATCACTTCCAGCACTCGATCCTCGTGCAGCACAGTGAGTCCGGGTGCACCTTCGGCGGGGGTGAGGATCTGCACGCCCGCGATGCCGGTGCCGTCGAACTCCAGCCGATCGGCGGGCTGTGCGGTGATGAACACTTTGTCGTCGGTCACCCACCAGGTTCCTGGCACCCCGGGCAGGCGCTCGGGTCGGTCGGTGAGCCAATGCAATCCGGTCAGACTCAGGAAGCCGAGCGGGTCGCGCAGCTGATCCTCTCTGGCGTGCTGCCAGGAAGCCCACTCGGTCTCGAAAAGTGTTGTGGTGCTGGTGGTCATGACGCTCGGGCTCCTTCGTGTGCGGTGCTGCGGTGGTTCTGGTGCGGGTGGGGCAGGCCGAGATGGTCGCGCAGAGTGGCGCCGGTGTACTCGGTGCGGAAACTGCCGCGTTCCTGCAGCTCCGGTACCACGCGCTCGACGAATTCATCGAGCCCCGCGGGGGTGAGATGCGGGACGAGGATGAAGCCGTCCGCGGCGTCGGCCTGTACATAGGTGTCGATCTGTTCGGCGACCGCGGCCGGCGTGCCGACGAACTGCTGGCGCGCGGTGACCTCGATGATCAGCTCGCGGATGCTGAGCTGCTCCGCCTCGGCCTTCGCGCGCCATCCCTCGGCCACGGCGCGTGGGTCCTTCGCGTGGCGTACCCGGCCGCGGGTGATGGTGGCGTCGCCGGATGGTTCGACATCGGGCAGCGGCCCGTCCGGGTCGTAGCCGGAAAGGTCACGGCCCCACACCTGTTCGAGGAAGGCGATGGCGGTCTGCGGGCCGACCTGCTGGAGTCGGATGTGCCTGGCCCGTTCCTGCGCGTCCTCGGCGGTGTCGCCGAGCACGAAGGTCGCGGCGGGCAGAATCTTCAGCTCGTCGGGGGTGCGGCCGTATTTCGCCAAGCGGCCCTTTACATCCGCATAGAACTGCTGCCCGGCTGCCAGCGAGCCGTGCCCGGTGAAGATGGCGTCGGCGCTGGCCGCACCGAACTCCCGGCCCTCGTCGGAATCGCCTGCCTGCAGCAACACGGGGTGTCCCTGCGGACTCGGTGGCAGCACGAACCGGCCCGAGATATCGAATTGTGTATTGCGATAGCTGATTTCGGGAACATCGCGGGCGAAAACGCCCGCCTCGCGATCTACCACCAGCGAATCGCCCGGCCAGCTGTCCCACAGCGCGCGGCTGACTTCGATAACCTCGGCGGCCCGCCGGTAGCGCTGACTGTGCTCGAGATAGCCGCCGCGCCGGAAATTTTCGCCGGTGAAGGCATCCGACGAGGTGACGACATTCCATGCCGCCCGACCACCCGAGAGATGATCCAACGACGCGAACTGCTTGGCCAACTCGAAGGGCTCGTTGTAGGTGCTGTTGATTGTGCCCGCCAGCCCGAGCTTGTCGGTGACCGCGGCCAGTGCATTCAGCACGGTGAACGTATCCGGTCTGCCCACGACATCGAGATCGTGGATCCGTCCGAGATGTTCGCGCAGCCGCAGCCCCTCGGCAAGAAAGAAGAAGTCGAACAACCCGCGCTCGGCGGTCTGGGCCAGATGCACGAACGACTCGAAATCGATCTGACTCTTCGATGCCGGATCACTCCACACGGTGGTGTTGTTCACCCCCGGAAAGTGCGCGGCAAGATGAACCGCCTTGCGAGGTTTCCCACTCATCACAGCGTCCCTTCCGAAGTAGCGGTGGAGGTTTGCGCGTAGCGGCTGGCCGGCCGCGCCAACCCGAGGCGTGACCGCAGCATTCCTGGGCTGCTGCTGTCCGCACCTGTTGTCGGGATTCGCACGCCTGCTGGGTGCCCTGAATGGGTGGGGACCCCGAGCAGGGGTGCTATGGCGAGGATGCGGAGGGCGGCAGGTGCGGCGAGGGGGCGCAGGATGATGCCGTCGGTGGCGCAAGCGCGGAGGGTGGTGATGAGCTCGCGCAGTGTGTCCGGAGTGCCGAGGTGGCGCAGCGTGTTCGGTGCGTTGGTGTCCGCCGTGGCGATCGGGTCGGCCCAGCGGTCCAGCTGAGCCACCTCGTCGTGCGCCGCAGCCACCGTGTCGGCCAGGTGGATGTCGATATCCAGCAGTACTCGGACCTTCTCCGGATCGCGTCCCGCGGCCGCAAGCGCGGCACGCAGCGCCGCGCGTCGTGCGGCCGCCGCGTCGAGATCGGCGGCGGCGACGCGGATCAGGTCGGCGTGGCGGACCGCTACCGCCGTGCTCGCTGCGTCGGCGGCGCGGATCGCGATGATCGGCAGACCCTGCGGAGCACGCGGGGTGATCGACGGGCCCTTGACCGAAAAGTTCTCGCCGACAAAGTCGATGTAGTGCAGCTTGTCCCTGTCGATGAAGCGGCCGGTCGACTCGTCGCGGATCTCCGCGTCGTCCTCCCAGCTGTCCCACAGCCGCGTGACCACGTCGATCGCCTCGTCCGCCTCATGCCACAGCGCCGCGGCCGCCTGGGCGTCCTTGCGGCCGAATACCTGTGCCTGCTCGGCGCCTTCGGAGACGGTGACCTCCCAGCCTGCGCGGCCGAGCGAGGCGAAATCGAGGCTCGCGATCGCCTTGGACAGATGGAACGGTTCGGTGTGTGTTACCGCAGCCTGTGCGATCAGTCCGATGCCGTGGGTGCGCGCGGCGACCCTGGCGGCGATCGCGACCGCATCGAGCACGCCCCTGGCGACCCCGGCCCCGCCCTGCTGCACGCCGAACGAGTCGGGCACGAAAACCGCGTCCACCCCGGCGCTTTCGGCGGCCGCGACCGTATCCACCCAGTAGCCGCCGGTGAACAGATCCTCGGCTCGTGAATCGTCGCGCCGCCACGACGCCGGATGCACACCGGTTCCGGTGAGCTCCACACCGAGGAAGAAATCCGAATCAGGCATCAGCACGATCCTTTCCAGTCGATTCGAGGGGCGGGTAGTCCGCTGCGGTGGCGATCTGTGCGCCGTGGCGGCCGGGTCCGGCGAGGATGTGCATCAGAACTGCCCTTTCGTGACGGCGGCGTGGGCGGGGATGGCCGACAACAGTTCCCGGGTGTACTCGTGCTGGGGGTTGTCGAAAATGTCGGCGGTGTGGCCGGTTTCGACGATGCGTCCGTTGCGCATCACCGCGACCCGGTCGCTGATCCGGCGCACCACTGCCAGGTCGTGCGAGATGAACAGGTAGCTCAATCGCAGTTCGGCCTGGAGGCGCTCGAGCAGTTCCAGGATCTGGGCCTGCACCGAAGCATCGAGCGCGGAGACCGGTTCGTCGAGTACGAGCAGGTCGGGGTGCAGCGCGAGCGCTCGCGCGATGGCGACCCGCTGCCGCTGCCCGCCGGACAGTTCGGCGGGTCGCCGCCGGCTGAACTGCTCCGGCAGCGCAACCTGTTCGAGTAGTTCCCGCACCCGCGTCTGCCGGGCCTTGCGGTCGCCGACTCCATACGCGCGCAACGGTTCCTCGATGATCGACCCGACGCGCCAGCGTGGGTCGAGGGAGGCGTAGGGGTTCTGGTACACCACCTGGAAGCGCCGGCGCAGCGCCCGCAGCTCGGGTCCCTGGACCTTTGTCAGCTCGCGTCCGTCGAAGGTGACCGCACCGCTGTCGGGTTCGCAGAGCCGTAGCGCGATGCGTGCGGTGGTGGACTTGCCGGAGCCGGATTCGCCGACGAGCGACAGCGTTTCGCCCCGTCCGAGGTCGAAGCCGACGCCGGCGACCGCGGTCACCGATCCGCCGGAGTGCGCACGGAAGCGCTTGTGCGCCTCGCGGACCGAGAGCAGCGGCTTTTCTTCGGGGTGGCGGCGCGGCCGGAACCCGCCGAACGGAGCCAGGCTCGGCGATGCCGCGAGCAGGCGCCTCGTGTAGGGGTGTCGCGGTTCGGCGAGCACGGCTGCGGTGGGACCGGTTTCGACGATCTCGCCGCCGTTCAGCACCACCAGGCGATCGGCCCGCTCGGCGGCCACCGCGAGATCGTGGGTGATCAGCAGGACGGCCGTGCCACGAGCAGCGATCTGCGCGGCAAGCCCATCGAGCACCCGGCGCGCCACCGTCGCATCCAGCGCACTGGTCGGCTCGTCGGCGATCACCAGCTCCGGCCCGCAGATCAGCGCCGCCGCGATCAGCACCCGCTGTCGCTGTCCGCCGGACAACTCGTGCGGATACTGCGTGGCCCGCAGTTCCGGCCGATCGAGCCCGGCCTCGGTGAGCAACTCCACGGCCCGCCGCTCGGCATCGCGCCGGTCGGCCAGACCGTGCACGATCAACGCCTCGGCGACCTGATCGCCCACCCGCTGTACCGGATTCAACGACAGCCCGGGATCCTGCGGGACGAATCCGATCCGAGCCCCGCGCAGTCGCCGCACCGCCCGTTCGGACCCGGTGTCCACGATCTCCCCGTCGAAAGTGACCGTCCCGCCGTTGATCTCGGCATTCGGCCCGAGTAACCCGATCACTGCCTGCGCCAGCGTCGACTTACCGGAACCGGATTCACCGACCAAGGCGACAACCTCACCACGTGCCACGGTGAGCGAGGCACCGGCCAACGCGGTGACGGGACCGGAGTCGGAACGGTAGCGAACATGGAGACCGTCGATGCGAAGGAGTGCGGCATCAGGTGCCGATGATTCGACCCCGATCGGGCCGGGGGCGACCGGGTCGGCGCTGGTACCTACCGGCGCTTCGGCGACCGTCACCAGCGGCCGGCCGCCAGCCGGCCCGTCACCTTCGCTCGTTTGTACCGCGTGGTGATCGGCCGGATGGACGCTGCGGAAATCGTTGTCGCTCATGCGTGCTCACTCCCGCTGACGGTGCGGCCGAGGCGCTGGGCGGCCAGGACGACCGCGATGATCACCAGGCCGGGCAGTGTGGTCATCCACCAGGCGGTGGCGAGGTAGTTGCGGCCCTCGGAGATCAGTGAGCCCCATTCGGGAGTAGGCGGTTTCGCGCCGTAGCCGAGGAAGCTCAACGCCGAGACCGAGAGCACCGCCATGCCGAACTCGACGGCGGCAAGAGCGAGCACCGGCTGGTAGGCGTTGGGCAGCACGTGCCGGGCGAGCACGCTGTACCAGCGGACGCCGGAGGCGTGCGCCGCCTCCACGAACGGTGCTTGACGTACCCGCAGCACTTCCGAGCGCATCACCCTGGCGAAGTTGGCGACCAGCGAAACACCCACGGCAATAGCCACATTGCGGGTGCCGAACCCGAGCGCGGTGACCAGCGCCAGCGAAAGCAGCAGCGCGGGAATCGACAGCAGCACGTCGACGAATCGCATGATGAGGGTGTCGACAACGCCGCCGATCGACCCGGACAGCAAGCCGAGCACCGACCCGGCGACCAGCGCGATCGCCACCGCCGAAAGCGTTGCGGTCAGCGAAAGTCCCGCACCGTGCACCATCCGTGTGTAGAGATCGCGGCCGAGATTGTCGGTGCCGAACCAGTGCTGAGCGCTCGGCCCACGGAACTTCTCGGCGGGCACGCCGGTCAGCGGATCGCCACTGGCGAACACCGACGGCGATAACGCCCACCCCAGCGCGATCAGCACGACCAGGACGGCGATGATCTGCGCCGCATTGCCACGCAAGGTCTTCCCTCGCAATACTGGCCGCCGCAACCACGGCGCTGCCACGCTGCGCCGCTCGTCGAGTACGTCAACCATGGACGTTCACCTCCGCAATGTTGTCGATGCGCAGCCACGGCGCGAAGGCGAAGCCGAGGGAAGGCCATTCCGGCAGCAGAGCCAGCACAGTGTTGTCACGCACGACGGGTGCATCGCGCCACTGCGCTGATCTGCGGTCGGCCGGAAAGGTGTGTGGAGCCGGCGTCGATGGGGTAGTGCGGCGCCACGAGAGCCCCAGTCGTTTCGGCAGCGATGCCGCGGGTAGATCAGGCACGGGCACCCACCTCCTCGCCGGTGGTGATGTCGGCGGTGGTCCGGTTCGGCGCACGACGGGTGCGCCCCGCGATGCGCGGATCCAGCAGCGGATAGAGCAGGTCCACCGCGAGATTGACCGTGACGAAGACAGCCGAGGTCAGCAGCACGATGCCTTGCACGACCGGAATGTCCTGAGCGAGCACGGACGTCTGGGTGAGACGTCCGACGCCGGTGCGGGCGAACACGGTCTCCACCACCACCGATCCGGCCAGCATGTTGCCGACCAGCACACCCGCGATGGTGAAGGTGGGCAGCGCCGCCGAGCGCAGCACGTGCTTGCGCTGCACCCACCAGCGCGAACCGCCCTTGGCCACGGCCACATCGACGAACGGCTGCCGCCACGTCGATTCCAGTCCGGTCGCGAGCACCTGGGCGATCACCGCGCCGATCGGGATGGCGAGGGTAATGGCGGGCAGAATGGTTCCTGCGAAGCCGTGGCCACCGAATGCCGGCACAAGCCGGAACTGGAACGAGAACAGTTGCAGCAGAAGCAGTCCGGTCCAGAAGGTCGGCACCGAAACGCCGAGCGAGGGCAGCGACCGCAGCGCGTTGCGCAGCCAGCGGCGCCGCGAGTACGTCGCGGCGAAGGCCACCGACACACCGCCGACGGTCGCGAAAAGCAATGCCAGCGATGCCAATCCGAGCGTCGAGGGCAGCGCGTCGCCGATCGCGTCGGTGACCGGTTGGCCGGTCGAGATGGAATGGCCGAGGTCGCCGCGCACCGCGTGCGTCAGCGCCGTCCAGTACTGCTCCCGCAATGGGCGATCCAGCCCATATCTGGCCTGCAGTTCCGCGACCGCGGCCTTGTCCACCGCCGTGCCCGAACCGCCCGCGTCGGCGGCGATGGACACCGGGTCGGCGGGCAGGAGGTAGAGCACCACGAACGAGATGCTGAAGGCCGCCCACAGCACTCCCACCGCCTGCAGTGCTCGCAGCGTCACGTAGCGCGCCATCGCTACCGCCCACTCAGCCAGGTGTCGAAGAACTGCAGTCGCGCCGAGGCCTCGAACTTCAGATCCTGCACGTTGCCGCCGGCACCGATGGCCTGCGACAGTTCGACCGTCGGAATCCACAGACCCGAATCCAGTACCGCCTGCTGCGCGGTGCGGATGAGGGCGTTGCGTGCGGCGGCGTCGCCGGTGCTCAACTGTCCGTCGAGTGCGTCGTCCAGCGTCGGGATACGCTCGCGCACATTGAGATTGCGACTGTCCACGCTGAATGCGGTGCGCAGGATGTCGCCGTCGGCGCGGGTGCTGTTGTAATAGACACTGTCGTAGTCCTTGGCGTTCTGCCGCGCGGTGTACTCCGCGACCGCAACCAGATCCAGCCGCAGTTCGACGCCGATCTGGCGCAGCTGTTGCTGCACCAGTTCGAGGATCGCCTGATTGCCCGCGAACACCTGGCTGAACAGGACCGAGAAGGTCAGCCGCTCACCGTTCTTCACGCGAATGCCGTCGCCGCCCGGTGTCCAGCCCGCCTGCTCGAGGATGCTGCGTGCCTTGGCTTGGTCGAAGGGCAGTGTGGCCGACAGATCCTGATAGCCCGGCGTGGTGCTGGCCAGCGAGCTCGTCGCGGTCTTGAATTGCGGGCCGAGCACGGTGTCGATGAGCTGCTTGCGGTCGATGGCAGGCAGCAGCGCCTGGCGGACCGCGGGATCGCGCAGTGGCCCGCGGGTGACATTGGGCTGGAAGCCGAACGGCACGCCCGGGTTCGCGGTGCTCAGCACCCGCCCGCCGGTCGCCTCGATCTGGGGTGCGTCCTGCGGCAGGGCGTCGCTGATGGCATCGAGTTGATTGGAGCCGAGACTTCCGGTGCGGACTCCGGACTCGGGGACGACGGTGAACTCGATCTTGTCGAGGTAGGCCTCGCCGCGGTGCGCGAACACCGCCGAACCCCAGTGGTATCCGGCGCGTTTGGCCAGCGTCGCCGAGGCATCCTGCCGGTAGTTCGCGTAGGTGAACGGGCCGCTGCCGACGTTGTCGCCCGCGCAGCGTTGTTCGGCGGGTTTCGCGGTGGTGACGTCGGCGAGGATGCCGAGCTGCGCGGTCGAGGTGGCCTGCAGGAATTGGGCATTCGGTTTGCTGAACTCCACGCGGGCGGTCAGCTTGTCCACCGGAGTGGTCGCAACATAGTTGGTGAGATAGCTCGCGCCGAGCGGCGCCTTCGCCGCGCCCAGCTCGAGGACCGAGTCGAAGGTCTTCTGCACCGATTCCGCGGTCAGCGGCGTGCCGTCGCTGAAGGTGACGCCGTCGAAGAGGTGGAAGGTGAAGACCTTCGCGTCGGGGGTGACCTCCCAGCTCTGCGCAAGCCAGGGCTTCAGTTCACCGGTCTTCGGATCCTGATCGGTCAGCGAATCCACGATCTGACGGCTGACATACAGCGTCTGATTGGTGCCCGACTGTGCGGGGTCCGAGCAGGTCGGCGCCACCGACAGGCCGTAGCGCAGCGTGCCACCCGGCTTGGGCGGGCCCGCGTCCGCGCCGGTCCCTGCCGAATCACTGCCGCAGGCGGCGAGGCTCGCGGCCGCAGTGACGGCTGCGGCCACGGCCGCGATTCGATAGCGGGGTCGGATCACTGTGGTACTCCAGATGTTTCGGTGCGGACGAGGTCGCCCTGGGAATCGAGGTCGTAGTCGGTGGTGGGTCGAACGGGATGGTCGGTGGCCGAGTGCACGGCCAATGGCCTGCTCTGAATCCGCCTGCGCAGTTCCGGGGCAACTGCGGACTGGAACAACTCGAGGCTGTCGCGGTGCGCAATTGCGGTGCGTCCGTCGCGATCCGCGGCCAAGTGGGTCACCTCGTGGCCGAAGTGCTCATGCTGACGGCTGACCTTGTCGATCACCTGCTCCGGGCTGCCGACCAACGCCGAGCTGCGGGCGAGGAAGTCGTCGAGGGTCTCGAACACCACCGGCAACCCGAGCTTGCGGGCCAGCGCGAGTCGCGCCTCGAAGATCGGCCGGAACACCTCCGCGGCCTCCTGCGAGGTCCTGGCCACGTGGAATCCGGCGGTACCCGCGCCGACCATGGCATCGGCGGGGTCGTGCCCGTAGAACTCCCACCGCTCCCGGTAGTGGCGCACCAGCTCGGCATACGGCTCGATGGGATTGGTGACGTTCGCCGAGAACAGCGGATCACCGTGGCGCGCGGCCAGTTCCACCGAGTCGCGACTCGTCGCGCTGCCGTGCCAGATGCGGATGCGCGGCTGCCATGGCCGTGGCAGCGCCTTGGCCGCGCGGAGTTCGGGCCGGAACCGGCCGGACCATGTCACGCTGTCGCTGGCCCAGAGCTCCCGGAACAGCTCGTAGCCTTCACGATTGCGGTCCCACTGATCGTCGGTGGTGACGTGGAACAGCTCCGCCTGCGCACTGCCGTTGCCCTTGCCGATGATCAGTTCGAGTCTGCCGCCGGAGAGATTGTCCAGCGTCGAGTAGTCCTCGAAGGCGCGCACCGGATCCAGCAGGCTCAGCGTGGTGACCGCGGTGAACAACGAGATGCGCGAGGTGACCGCGGCGATGTGGCTCAGGATCACCGGCGGTGCGGCCGACAGGAACGGATCCTCGTGCCGCTCACCGACGGCGAACCCGTCGTAGCCGAGCTCTTCGGCGATGCCCGCCTGCTCGATGACATTGCGCAGGCGCTCCCTGGTGCCGGGCAGCCGTCCGGTTATCGGGTCCGGAACCCGGGTGACCAGGGTGAAAAGCAGGAACTTCATGCGTGGGCTCCTACCGGGTCGGAGGCGGGATGTGGGGCGGGCAGGTACTTCTCGAAGGGATGCGGGCCGATCTCTTCCGACGGGATGTCCGGGTCGTAGAGCGCGGTGTAACCGTGGGCCAGATACAGGGCGACGGCCTCGGGCTGGCGCGGACCCGTGGTCAGGTAGATGCGGCGGTAGCTACGCCGTGCGATCTCGGTCTCCAGCTGTTCGAGCACGAAGAGCCCGAGTCCCTGCCTGCGGTGCTCACGTGCGGTCCAGATGCGTTTCAGCTCGGCGGTGTCGTCGTCGTAGCGTCGGAAAGCGCCACCTGCCACGGGTTCGCCGTCGCGGGTGACGACCAGCAGCGCACCGTCCGGCGCCGCGAACTCCGCGGCCGGATAGTCGCGCAGCGAGTCGTGCACCGCACCGACGGTCCGGCCGTAGCGCCTGCTGTATTCGACGGCGAGCTCTGCGAGCAGGGGCGTGGCCAACGGATCGTCCTGGGCGACCGCGTGCACGCACAGCTCGGGTCGTGTTGCCGGGGAAAGTCGCCGATTCGAGGAAAGTCGCTGTGTCATCGGGCTGTCACGACTTCTTCGGCAGGCCGGGCGGGTTGATCCGCGAGCTGGTCACCGTTTCGGTCTTCAGCCCCCACCGGTCGATGACCTGCTGGTAGGTGCCCGACCGGATGGCGTGGTCGATGGCCTTGTGCACCGCGCCGATCAGCCCGTTGTCCTTCTTGGTGAGCACGCCGATCTCGCCCTGGAGTGCCTCGCCCGCGCCGGAGAAGGTGGCCACAATCTTGGTCTGATCCGCGGTTGCCGCGTGGTAGATCGCGGTGGGGTTGGGTCCGATGTAGCCGTCGAGGCGATGCGAGGCGAGCGCCAGATAGTAGTCGCTGGTCTTGTCGAAGTAGGCGATGTCGATGGCGGGTAGTTTGTCGGCGGCGTTCTGCTCGTTCCACTTCACCAGCAGCTGTTCCTGGTTGGTGCCGGTGCCGACGCCGATGCGCTTGCCTGCCAGGCTCTTACGGTCCCGGTAGTCGAGCGTGCTGTCCTTGGGGATCTCGAGTGCGACGTTGTCGGTGCGGTAGGTGGCGAAGTCGTACTTCTCTTTGCGTTCCTCGGTGACGGTGACATTGCCGATGAACGCGTCCACCTCGCCGGAATCCACCCGGACGAAGTTCTGTGTCCAATCTGCCACCGTCGCTTCGAGTTTCAGTCCGAGGATGTCGGCGATCAGGGTGGCGAAGTCGATCTCGGAACCCACCACGGTCTTGTCGTCGGTGGCGTAGAAGCGCAGTGGAGGTGCGGTGCCGGACGCGCCGGTCACCACCAGGGTGCCGCGGTCGCGAATGGATCGGGGCACCTCGGCGGCAATGGCGTCGACCTTGGCTGTGTGCACCCGGCCCGACTGGGCGGGGGAGAGGTCGAAGGCGACCGTGCCCGCAGGCGCGACGACGGTATCCTCGTCGGGATCGGTGCCGCAGCCGGAGACCAGCACTGCAACCGTGGCGGCGACGCCGACCAGGGCGGAGAACTTCATCGAATACCTGTTCATCAGGGGAGCGCGCATCGTGCGCTCAGCGGACTCGGGACAGAAATGCGCGGGTGCGCGGATGTTCGGGGTTGTCGAGAACCGCGGCGGGTGCGCCCTGCTCGACGATCGCGCCCGCATCGAGGAACACGACAGTGTCGGCTACCTCGCGGGCGAAACCGATCTCGTGGGTGACGATGACCAGCGCGGTGCCGCCGTCGGCAAGTCCGCGGATCACGTCGAGAACCTCGCCGACCAGCTCGGGGTCCAGCGCGGAGGTGGGTTCGTCGAAGAGGATCACCGGCGGTCGCAGCGCCAACGCCCGTGCGATCGCCACCCGTTGCTGCTGTCCGCCGGACAGCCGCCGCGGGTAGACATCGGCGAGCTCGCCGATGCCGACGCGGTCCAGCAGCGCCTTCGCCTCGCGCTCGACCTCCTGACGCGGGCGGCCCTGCGCGGAAATCGGCGCGAGCGTGACGTTGTCGAGCACTGTCAGATGCGGGAAGAGATTGAATTGCTGGAACACGAAACCGATGTGCGAGCGCTGCTTGCGGACCTCGCGGTCGGACAGTGCGTGCAGAGTGTTGCGGCGCTGCCGATATCCGATCAGCTCGCCGTCGATGTGTACGGTGCCCGCCACTAGCGGCTCCAGATGGTTGATCACCCGCAGCAGCGTCGATTTGCCGGAACCGGAGGGGCCGATCACGGCGACCACTTCGCCCCTGGCGACGGTCAGATCGATGCCGCGAAGCACCTCGTGTGCGCCGTACGATTTGCGCACGCCACGAACCTCGACGGCGGGAGCCGCTTCGGTGCGCTGCTCCACTGTGTCGAGTGCCCCGGCGCTCATCGGGTCGCTCCACGCGGTGCGGCCGAACCGATGTCGGCAACCTCGCGCAGCCGCTGCCAGGCCCGCTGCCACGGTGTCGGCGGCGGTGTGCGCTGCGCGCCCTTGGCGTAGTGACGTTCGATGTAGAACTGCGCCACCGACAGGATCGTGGTCAGGATGATGTACCAGACCGTGGCGACCATCAGCAGCGGCACCACTCGGCCATTGCGGCCGTAGACCACCTGGACCTGGTAGAAGAGTTCGGCGATCGCCATCACCGACACGATCGAGGTGCCCTTGAACAGGCTGATGACCTCATTGGTCGCGTTCGGCAGGATGGAGCGCATCGCTTGGGGAACGACGATGGTGCGGAACTGGCGCAGCCGCGGAATACCGAGCGCCGCCGCCGCTTCCAGCTGGCCGGGATCGACCGAGATGAAACCGGCGCGGATGATCTCGGCCGAGTACGCCGCCTGGTGCAGTGCCAACCCGATCACCGCCGCGCTGAACCCGCTGATCACGCCGTTCACCTCGAAGGTCAGGAATGAAGGGCCGAACGGGATTCCGAGGGACAGGGTGTTGTACAGGTAGGCGAGGTTGAACCAGAACAGCAGCTGCACGATCAACGGAATCGATCGGAACGCCCAGATATAGACCCACGAGATCACCCGCAGCACGGGATTGTTCGACAGTCGTGCGATCGCGAGCACGGTACCGATCAGGAACCCGAGCGCCGTGCCCCACAGCGTGAGCTCCAGCGTGACCCGCAGCGCCGACAGCACCGACTTCGCGGTGAAGTACTTCGCGAACGTGGACCAATCCCAGCCGGGATTGGTCACCAAACCATGGACGAACTGTGCAAGCAGCACCAGCGCCACCGCACTGATCACCCACCGCCACGGATGCCGCGTCGGAGCAACCTTCAGCGCGGGCGTGCTGCGTGCGGCTGCCACGTTCTCGGTCGCGGTGGTTGCGGGCACACCGATGGCGGCGGTGGATTGTCCAGCGGAGGTCGTCGCACCCGCGTTGGGCGGATGGGCGATGCCACGGGACTCGACGGTGCCGGAAGTGGCGGATTCGCCGGAGGCCGGGGTGGCGGCCTCGCCGGGTGCAGCCGTTGTGCCGGGCGCGTCGGGGGAGCCGGGTGCACCGCCGACGGCGGCGGCTGGGCCGAAGACGGCTGCGCCGGATGCGATGGACGCACTCATATCGAGGTCCTTCGAAGAAACGAACGAGACCGGCCCCTCATCAGGCGGTCACATCACCCGGCCAGTGACGGGTGCTCAATCTGGCGGTGCGGTCAGTCGCGACAGCTCGCGGCGGTGATGTGGCACTGGTCGACATGGCGACGGGCCCAGCGGTTGACGCATTGCTCGGTGATCATTTCGGTTCCTCCATCGTTCCCGGCGGAAGCACCCGCACCCGGCGAGCGGGGGGTTGCTGCGACGTCGACGAGCCAGGTCTCTCGGTCGCTCTGGATGGTGCGACCCGCGGCGAGCGCGGGCCGTCGAAGGTCTAGCCGAAATAGCATGCGAAGTAAGGGCACTCCAGAACAAGGTTACGAATCAGCGTGAGCGCAGCCCTTGTCCGAGCGTCCGGTGCCCGCGATCATTGAGCCCGTCGTCGCGAGTAGCGCCTACGTTCTGGCCCGAAGCGCAGATCACGGGTGTGCGACGCGCCGGAAAGTTGCTATCTCGAAGAATTCCTGCTGTACGAGTTTGCTGAAGTACCCTGACCTCGATCGTGCCGACGTTGAGGAGGGTCCACAGTGACCGTTGTGCGCCGTCTGACCACGCTTACCGCCATCGCGACCAGTGCTGCCGCGCTGGCCCTTGCCGCCACCGCCTTCGGCGCCCCGGCTGCTCCTGCTCCCGCTGCCCCTGCTGCTCCGGCAGCGTCCGCCGAGCAGCCCGGTCTTGCCCAGACGGTCGCGCCCAACGATCTGGCCGGCACGTACCAGTCGGCAGTCGAGGCGCTGCGCGCCCTCGGCATGGACCCGTTCCTGTACCCGACCGCCGCGGCATTCTGCTCCGACGCCACTACTCTCGGCCTGGTCCCCGCCGTCGCGGGCGCCATCCCGGGCCCGTGGCCCAAGAACGCCATGAAGATCCCCGGCCTGGACCTCACCGCCGTCGAAAAGGGCGAGGTCATGTTCACTTTCGTGCCCTATGGTGTCGCCCCCGACACCTCGACCGAGTCGGGCATGCGTGTCGCCTGGGTGAACCTGAAGAACGGGCGCAGCGGCCTCACTTCGATGGGCCCACTCTCCGACATTTTCCGGGCTATGGTCCCGGACCAGGTCCCCGCGGAAGTCCGCCCTCTCGTCGAGCGGGCGATCCAGGACTTCTTCTTCGCCACCCTCCCGGCCGGCGGCATCCGCGCCGTCCCCGTGGACACAGGCTCGGGAACGGTGCTCGCCGCGGTCTTCGGCACCGTCGAAAACGACGGCAACACCTGCTTCTTCCTCCCGACCATCGGCATCACCACGGTCAAATAGCCAGCCCGGCCCGACCCTTTCGGCGGACGGGCCGGGTGGAAGTGATGCAGCCGAGAGGCAGCCAACTCTCTGGGCTCGGTGGGTTCCAGCGGCCGGCTATGCAGGAGCCTCGGAGAATATCCACTGGGCGCGGCTGGTCAGGCAGTGACCGCGCGGTCTTTCCAACGGAGCGTGCCATGCCGATGAGCGCGGCGGGATTCTATCCATAGACCCAGGTATGCGCCGATGGACAGTGGATGAGCAAGGGCTGCAAGGGTATCCGCTGCTGCGATAGGCCAAGGGAGTTCGGTGGAACGGGACAGTAAACGTCCTGCCACGGCGGCGAAGTAGCCGAGCAGACCGGCTTTACGGACCGCGCCGCTGCCCACGACGGCAGCCAGCGGCGGAATCCAATAGCCCAGCGCAGCAATCGCTCCGACGGCCGCTCCGGCCGCTGCGGAGCCGCCGTAGGCCGACCACAGCCAGCGGGTGTAGCCCGCTTCCAGTTCAGCGGCGCCACAGTACATTCTGGTCTCCGCCTGGCGTCCCGCGGCGACCAGCGCGGTGCGGAAGCCATTGCGGCGCAAGACTCGAGCGATATCCAGGTCCTCGGTGGGACTGGCCGCCACCGCGCCATGGCCGCCGACGGCGCGGTAGGCGGCGGTATCGAAGACGAGGAACTGCCCGCAGGCGACCACTGTCGACGGTTTGCTGCTGCGGTTGGCGATCGAAATCGGCAGCGTGGACGCCCACGACCAGCACAGCAGCGGTTGCACCACGGCCTCGGGCACCGATCCGGTTCGCTGTCTCGGCCACGGCGACAGCAGTGCGACACCGCGACGGTGGAATTCGGCTGACGCCGAAGCGATCGCATGCGGTGCCAGCCGGACATCGGCATCGAGAAAGATCACCGTGGGTGCGTCGACGAGCTCGGCCAACCGTGCGCAAGCCGCGGCCTTGCCCGTCCACCCCGGACCGGGCTCGATCTCGTTGCGCAACACCATGAATCGCTCGTCGCCTGCTATCGCGTCGATGGCCGCGGCATAGGTGTCATCGATGGAGGCGTCATCGAGGATCAGCACCCGCAATCGGGGGACCCCGACCTGCGCCCGCAGATCGCCGATCAGCGCGGGTAGCCGCACCGCCTCGTTACGCGCAGGAACGCAGACGGCGATCGGTTCGACGACAGGGGTGGCGACCTCGGGCAGTCTGGGCACGGTCAACCGGTTGTAGAGCGCGATCGCACTGCCGGTCAGCGCAATACCGGTGCCGATACGGGTCAGCGCCAGTGCCGATGGACAGAGATCCGCGTCGGCGGGCCGTCGGGTCACGCGCTCGGTCACTGGCTCAGCGGCGCCGGCGCGGCTGCCACAAGCTGCTGAACGAGAAGCCCTCGGGCGCGCCGGGCGGCGCGGGGTTGCGGTTCATGAAGGCCATCGCGGCGACGATCGCGGCGACCGCAAGGGTGATGCCGCCGACGATGCCCGCCCATCCTGCGAAGGAGCGGGTGTTCGGGTCGGCGTAGCTGACCTCGGCGCGCAACGTGGACACATCACCGGGCGGCAGTTTCCACGACACGGTGGAATCGTCTTCGCGGTTGCCGTTGGTCTTGGCGACGCGCGACGGGAACGCCACCGTGAACTGCACGTCCGAGCCGTGCGGCGGAACGGATTTCAGGTCGACCCTGCCGGTGAGACTGACCAGGTCGCCGGTGCGCTGGAACTGCAGGTTGAACATGCCCTGTGTCTGTTCGGACAGGCCGCCGAGTTGGGAGACCTCACCGAAGGAAAGATCCTCGAAGAACACCTTGCTGCCTACATACCCGTCCTGGTTGTAGGGCTCCACCCGAACCTTCGCCGCCAGTGAGTCGGGCGACTTCAGCTGCGGGCCCTTGTCGTTGGGGTCGACCGGGACGACCGCGGCGACGATCCGTCCCGATACCCGGTCATTGGACGACACGCCCATCGATACCTGCACGCGCAGGCAGCCGGCGAGCACGGGCACCAGTAATGCCGCCAGCAGAACTGCCGCCGCGACCCTGACCCCTAAGCGGGGCGAGCGCGGCGACGGTAGAACCTGAGCATCTAGCGGCGTGGTGAGAGGACTCGGCTGCACGGGTCACATCGTGCCAGGCCATCGGTTCAGATGGCCACGCGACGGGCGGAACCGTCCCCGTTGTGTCGCCCTCGGGACCGACGCAGCCGCACTACCAGCGGTACTCCGAGAATCCCGAGCCCGATCCCGCCGTAACAGGCCGAGGTGGGCAGCCCCAAGAACACCGCGTGTGCGAGTGCGGACCCGAGCCAGGTCCACAGGAAAACAACGACCGGGACCGCGATGGTCGACCGCGACGGCCGCAGGTCGCGCGCGGTGCGTTCCCAACCGGTCAGCGCCAGGGCCATCAGCAGCGCCACCGCGAACCAGCCCAGATAATTGGTATACGGAATCCCGGCGAGCCCTGGCAGCCCCGAATCGCCATCGCACCAGCTCCACTGCCCATCGGCGACCATCTGTGGATCCAGAAACAGGTCCCACCCCACCGCACCCACAGCCGTCAACCCGATCCGGCCGACCGCCCGGCGCGTCAAGAAACCGGCCACCACCCAGACCGGATACAGCCCGCCGGTCCACGCCAGCGCCACCACCAGCGGCACCCCGGCCACGGCAGGACCGAGCCTGCCGTCCGCGTAGTCGTAACAGCCGAACGGGAAACCCGTTGCGGTGCCGATGATCTCGGCAACCAGCCCCGACCCCGACACGATGACCAGAAATCCGGCGGCATATCTCGGTCCTCGAGTCATCCCGGCATGGACCAGCGCGGTGGCCGCCGAAAGCAACACCACCACGACGGTCACCTGATCGCGGCCGACCCCCGAGGTCAGCGGATAGGCGATCTGCGCGAGGACCAACAGCATCGCCGAGAGCGCGGGTATCAGGTCTCGCGGCCGTGGTGCAACAGCGGTCGCGTCAGCGGATCCCGTCGTCGCGAGTTGCCGCAGGAGCGTCGCGGCATAACGCCGCACTCTGCCCGGACCGCCTGGATCGGCCACTGGTCGACGCGCCGCATTCTGCCGAGTGGGGTCGGTCATCGTCTACGTAGTCGAGGGAATCGATTCCGGCGCTGGTCGCGCAGGACCAGCTGCGCGGCGCTGCGCCCGCTCGCCCCGGAAACACCGCCGCCGGGATGGGTCGATGCGCCGGTCAGATACAGCCCCGGCGCGTCCGGCACCCTTTGCCCCGAGAGCTCGGGCAGTGGTCGCCACAGCATCATTTGATCCAGCGACATTTCGATGTGCATCACATTGCCGCCGCGCAGGCCCATCTCGCGCTCGAGGTCGACCGGAGTCTGCACATGGCGTCGCAGCACCGAGTCGGCGAAACCCGGTGCGTAGGAATCGACTTCGGCGATGATGCGGTCGGCCTCGTGGTCGGCGTGCTGGGACCAGTCGGTGCCGTCGGCAAGTTGGTAAGGGTGCCATTGGGCCCACAGCGAAAGCTGGTGTTCCCCGGGGGCGGCGATGGTCGGGTCGAGTGCGCTGAAGCTCATCGCGAGCACGACAGGGCGCGGTGGCAGGTCGCCCGCCAGCGCGGCGCCGTGCGCCCGCCGCAGCTGTCGCCGATCGGACACCAGCAATTGCAGGCCGTGTGCGGACTCTTCGGTCGAGCTGCCGGGATATTTCGGCAGCGATCGAGTCGCCAGCCGCACCACCATGCCGATGCCGGGCCCGACCCGGATGCGGCGCTGCCAGTCCTCGAGCACGGCGGGGTCGTATCCGCCTTCGCGCAGCAGGTCCAGGGTGGTCAGCACATGGGCGCCCGCGATCACGATGTCCGCATGCAGGTTTCGACCGGATGCGGTGCGCACGCGCCAGCCGGCGCCCGCGCGTTCCAGCGCGGTGACGGCATCGCCCGCAGACACGTCGCCGCCGTCGGCACGCAAGCGCGCGACGAGCGCGGCGGACAGCGCACCACTGCCACCGACGGCGCGGCCGGGCGGCACGGTGTGCATGAGCGCGGCGAAGCCGACCATGGGCGCGGTGCCCGGCTCCGACATGGGCGGACCCGACTGCGCACCGAACCAGGCCAGCGACGCTTTGAGCCGCTCGTCGTCGAAGTAACTGTCCAGCAGGGCATCCCCGGTCTGTAGAAACTCCCGCGACAACGCACTGCCGCCGGCACGTGCGTCGAGCCCCCAGAACGAGCGCAGTAACCGGCCCGGCGTGGGGGAGCCGCCGAACGCGCGCATCACCCGTGCGCTGCGCGGCCCCCAGACCTCCACGAAACGTCGGTAGGCGGCAGCGTCGCGCGCACCGCAGGCCGTCGCGATCGAGGCACAGGTTCGATCGAGATCGCGATGGAACACAATCGGTGCGCCGCCGCCCGGATCTGCCGGTGTGAACCCCCACGGGTCGCAATCGATGTACCGCAGCCCGAACCGGGCCAGCTCGAGTTCCTCGATGATCCCGGTGTGGCGCACCATGATGTGCGCGGAGGACCCGCGATCGACCAGATGGCCAGGAAAGCGCTCGACGGTCGACACCGCGCCGCCGAGCACCTCGTCGCGCTCGAGCACCTCGACCCGGTGTCCGGCGCGCGCCAGGTAGCAGGCCGCGACGAGCGCGTTGTGGCCCGACCCGACCACCACAACCGTCACGTGACCCTCACCGGCGTACTCCGCCGCTCGCCGCGGATTCTCACAGCGGCAGCCGTCGTCCGAGGATGGCAAAGGGTCTGGTGTCGCCCGCGAAGACGAAGTTCCTGACCACATCGGTGAAACCCTGTCTGCGATACAGCCGCCACGCCCGGTTGCTCTCCTTCTCCACCTCCGGGGTGGACAGCAGCACCGCCCGTTCGGGCCGGTCCTGCAGTAGCCGGGCGAGGAGGGTCGCGCCGATGCCGCGGCCCTGCGCGGTCGGGTGCACGTGTAGCTCGGTGAGCTCGAAATAGTCCGAGAGTAGTTCGCGCGCAGAGTGTTCCGGCCAGCCCGAGCGTCGCATGCCGCTGTGCACCTGCTGGTGCCACCACTGATGTGCGGCGCCGCGGTAGCCGTAGGCGATCGCGACGATCGGCGACGATCGTAGGTCGATGTGCCCGGAATCGTCGGGTACGACGGCGGCGACCGCCTGCCAGCCGGGACGGGTGGTGTGCTCGGTCCACATCGGCGCGCGGTGCTGCTCGGTGCCGCGCGGGTAATCCATCGCCGCGACATACACGGCCAGCGCATCGTGGAGCCGGGAGCGCAGGGCCGCGACCGAGAGGTCGACGACGACGGGTGCGGGGGTGTGGTTGGGCTTGACGGCAGTCATGGCTCTCGTCGGGCCGCGCTGGCGCGGAAGTTTGTCGGTGGGTGTCTCTATATTCAATCTCAATTCAAACGTTCGAATACCTGTTCGATCCGCGCGGTGCTGGGAAGTCGGCTCCCGTGCACACGATGGGCCAGGTGCGCGATTGTGGAGGGACGGCTGATGTCTGGTCGGATCGAACATGCGGGACAACCCGGTCGGGCGGGAAAACTGCTGAAGAAGGCCGACGGCCTGCTGATGCAGGCGGCGGGCGAGGAGGATCCGCGAGAACGATTCCGGACCGCGTACCTCGCGGCATTGCGCGGCGCGGGCGCGGTGCTCGCGTTCACGGGTGCTGACGCCGCGCCGCGGGCACGGTCACGCAGCGCCTGGGTGCTCCTGCAACGCGCGGCCCCCGAATTCGTCATGTGGGCGGACTACTTCAGTGCCCGCTCGGAGACGCGCGCCGCGCTGGAGGCGGGACTCGATCGTGATGTCGACGACCAGCAGGCCGACGAGTTCTATTCGCGGGTAGGCGCATTCCTGCACGATGTAGAAGATCTCATCGACGCGGGGGCTCGTTTGCGTCCGGTGCCAGGCTGGAACAACGGCATGACCGCATAGTCGGCGGCGCGCCGCCGACTGTCGCGTCTGCCCTGCGCCCGCCGCAATTTGGCGACAGACTCGGCTGGCTGGGCCCATTAGGTGGTACGGCATTGATCGAACTCGTATCATTGGTGGCAGATAGCCGCCAAGGTCGGCTGTCTGTCGCCTACCCGGAGGCGGCAGCCAAGTCCTAGTGCCGGGGGAGGTACCGTGCCACTCTCCGAGCACGAGCAGCGCATGCTCGAACAGATCGAGAGCGCTCTCTATGCTGAGGATCCGAAGTTCGCCTCGTCCGTCCGCGGCGGACGCCTTCGCTCGACCTCGAGTCGTCGCAGACTCCAGGCCGCAGCTTTGTTCGTCCTTGGTCTGTTTCTACTCGTCGCCGGCATTGCCGCTCCGGTCAAGCTGGGCGACTTTCCGATCATCAGCCTGATCGGATTCATTGTCATGTTCGCCGCAGGCGTGCTGCTACTGCTCGGCAGTTCGAAGGGCATTGCCAAGGGCGACCGGTCGGGCGAAGCCCAATCCGGTGGCGCGAGCGGCGGATCGAGCGGACGTGGGCGCCAGCGCAAGTCCGGCGGTTTCTCCGAGCGCATGGAGGATCGATTCCGGCGACGGTTCGAGCAGGAGTAGCTCGGGCTTAGCCGACATTTCACAGCACAGACGGCGACGCCGCACCGATTCGGTGCGGCGTCGCCGTCGTGTGTGCGAAACGCCGAACGGTCAGATGATCTCCGGTCAGGTTTCGTCCGATCCCCCACATCGCCCCACGAAGATCCCCCACCACGCACCGATCATCCGGTGAATAGGGTGACACCAGGGCGTTTGCTGGTTGTTGTCGGGCGCCCACCCAGCTGGGCGGTGCGTGTCGGCGAGCACCCGAAAAGTTCTCCACCGCGGTGATAGCTGGGATGACCTGCGCAATCGCCGACGCGGGGAGCCAGATCACCCCGCGTTTCGATTGAAAGTGGGGGAAAGTGGGGTAATGTGGAGCGCGCACTACAGGAAAGTCATACATCCGAGGTGATCGTGCTCCCCGCGCAGGTGGGGTTGATCCGGGAGGTATCGAGTTGTTTCTCGGTACGTACACACCTCGGCTGGACGACAAGGGGCGACTCACGTTGCCTGCAAAGTTTCGAGACGATCTGGCGGGAGGGTTGATGGTCACGAAGGGTCAGGACCACAGCCTTGCCGTGTATCCCAAGGAAGAGTTCACCGCGCTCGCTCGTCGAGCCGCGGCGGCGTCTCGGAGCAACCCGCAGGCTCGCGCATTCGTCCGCGCGCTGGCAGCCGGAACCGATGAGCAACGGCCGGATGCCCAAGGCCGGATTGTGTTGTCGGCCGACCATCGTCGTTACGCAAACCTGGACAAGGAATGCGTCGTGATCGGATCGGTCGACTTCCTGGAGATATGGGATAAGCAGGCGTGGGATTCCTACCTCGCCGAGCACGAGGAGGACTACGCGGAAGCGAGAGACGAGTCGCTGGGCGGAATCTTCTAACCGAGCGAACGAGTGCCACGCGGCCTCTGCCCGGACGTGGACCCTGACGTACTTCCCCGACGCCAGGTGCCGTGTTTCGGACAGAGACCACGCGGCATTCGTATTTTCGAAAGCAGCTGTCTATCAAGGCGACCCGTACGATGGTCGGACTTTTATCCGCCCAGGCGCTCCAAGTAGTGCAGGACGACGCGAGGCAAATCCCGGGAGGTCGAGGTGAACCGTGAACAGCACGGTCCCCGTCATGTTCCGGTTCTGCTCGGGCGAGCTGATGAACTGCTCGGACCGGCGCTGGGTGAGCCGGGCGCCGTCTATGTAGACGCCACTCTCGGACTCGGCGGACATGCCGAGCACTTCCTGCGAACCTATCCGCAGATCCGGCTGGTCGGGCTCGATCGTGACACCTCGGCGCTGGCGCTGGCCGCTGAGCGACTACGTCCGTTCGAGGACCGAATCACCTTGGTGCACACGCGATATGACGGTATCGCCGACGCGCTGCAAGAGGCCGGACTTGCGAGCACCGGCTCGGTGAGCGCGATCCTGATGGACCTCGGCGTTTCCTCGATGCAGCTGGACGAGGCCGATCGCGGCTTCGCCTATTCCGTCGACGCGCCGTTGGACATGCGGATGGATCCGACCACTGGTATCACCGCGGCCGACGTGCTCAATACCTACAGCCACGGTGACCTGGCTCGGGTGCTGAAAACCTATGGGGAGGAACGCTTCGCGGGCCGCATAGCGTCGGAGGTGGTGCGGCGGCGACAGCAGAAGCCGTTCACTACGAGCGCCGAACTCGTCGAGGTGCTCTACGCCTCGATCCCGGCCGCGACGAGGCGGACCGGCGGGCATCCCGCCAAACGGACCTTCCAGGCGTTGCGGGTGGAGGTCAACCACGAGCTCGATTCGCTGCGGGCCGCGCTGCCCGCGGCACTGGATTCGCTGCGGGTCGGCGGACGGATCGTGGTGATGTCCTATCAGTCGCTCGAGGACAAGGTCGTCAAGCAGGAGCTCGCGCCGCGCACGACATCGCGCAGCCCGGTCGACCTACCGGTCGAATTGCCCGGTATGGGACCGGAATTCAAGCTGTTGACCCGTGGTGCCGAGAAGGCGACCGAGCAGGAGATCGAGGAGAACCCGCGCGCGGCGCCGGTACGGATGCGTGCGGCGGAGAGAATCCAGGAGGGGAATTCATGAGTGTTCGGGCGCGTGCCGTCGAGGCACCTGGCCGGGTCGCCCGCCGGGTTCAGGCCGCCGAGCGGGTCAAATCCGGTGCGGCGCAACGTGCTTATGCCCGCCGCCGACTGCGCGCCGAACAGCTCACCGACACGCCCGACCTGCCGACTCGGCGGGTGTCTGCCATGGCGACCCGAATCCCATTCGTGGCGGCCATCATTGCGCTGCTGGGCTGTGGTCTCGCCGGTACGCTGCTGCTGACCACGAGGGCGGCCGAGGACAGCTATCAGCTCGGCGACGCCAGGCAGATCAACAGGAAGCTCTCGGAAGAGCGGGCCGCACTGCAGCGTGAGGTGGAGGCCGCCGACTCGGCGCCCGCGCTGGCGGCACGAGCCCGAGAGTTCGGCATGATCCCCGCCAAGGATCCGGCCCGCATCGTCGTTGCCCCGGACGGTACGGTGACGGTGATCGGCAAACCGACTCCGGCGCAGGGGCCCCCGGTGCCGCCGTTGAATACCGCGCCGCTCGCGTCGCAGCCAGGACATGTGCTGGCACAGGGCGAACGAGTGGTGCCGGTTTCGACCCCCCGGCAGCCGACCGTGCCAGGGCAGCCGAATACCGAGCAGGCCAATGGCGCCCAGGCGCATACCTCCAGTTCGAGCCCGACACCGACGAGCCCTGCCGCCGCGAGCCAGGTGCCCGTCGCGGCGCCGCCGACGGCACAGCAGGCCACTCCGCCCGCGTCCGCGGCGCCTGTCGATGTGCCGCAGCCGGAGTCGCCGCAGCCACAGCTCGAATCGCCGCAGCCACAGCCGGAAATACCGCAGGCCGCCGGAGCCCAGCCCCAGGCCACGGCGCCGCAGGATCAGCCCGCCTCCGACGGAGGCACCCGTTGACACAGACCAGGCCCGCGCCGCAGCGCCGCGGGCCTGAACCATCACGTGCTCCGAGACCGCGGACCGCCACCGCGGCGACCATGGAGCGGCCATTGCGGCTACGCCTCGGCGTGGGCCGGATCGTGATGCTGGTTGCGCTGACGGTCGTCGCTATCCAATTGCTCTGGGTGCAGAGCATTTCCGCGCCCGGCTTGTCCGCGCAGGCAGCCAGTCAGCGCATCACCCACGAGCCCGAATACGCCACCCGAGGCCCGATCACCGATCGCAACGGCAAGTTGCTCGCCTTCACCACCCCTGCCAAAGCGCTGACTTTCCAACCGGTTCAGGTTCGTAAAGACCTCGAGGCCGCACGCTCGAAGAGCGATAAGGCTCCTGATCCGGAGGAACGGCTCAAAGCCATCGCCAAGACCATTCACGAAAAGCTCGGCAAGCAGGCGCCGTCGGAGACGGCCTTGCTGAACAAGTTGAACAGCGACGAGGAATTCGTGTACCTGGCTCGCGACGTCGATGCGCGGATCGCCTCCGAGATCAGGTTGCAGTACCGGGAGGTGGGTGCCGAAGCGCAGCCACTGCGGAAGTATCCAGGTGGTTCGCTGGCCGCCAATGTGATCGGCTCCACCGGCTGGGACGGGCACGGCCTCATCGGCCTCGAGTCGTCGATGGACTCGGTGCTGGCGGGTACCGACGGCTCGCAAACCTACGATCGCGGCTCCGACGGCGCTGTCATTCCTGGTAGCTGGCGGGATAAGCAGCCCGTGGTCAACGGCAACGGTGTCGAACTGACCCTGGATTCGGATCTGCAGTACTACGTGCAGCAGCAGGTCCAGCAGGCCCGTGAAATATCCGGCGCCCAGGGCGCGTCCGCGGTGGTGCTGGACGCCAAGAGCGGCCAGGTCATGGCCATGGCCAACGACAGCACCTTTAATCCGGAACTCGGTCCACAGAACTGGAACTCGGCCACCACGAAGAACGCATCGGTGTCCGATGTGTATGAGCCGGGATCGGTCAACAAGATCGTTACCGCGGCCGCGGCGATCGAATACGGGCTGACGAATCCCGATGAGGTGCATCAGGTTCCGGGCTCGATCTCCATGGGTGGAGTCATTGTCAATGACGCTTGGGTGCACGGCGTGGCGCCGTACACCACCACTGGAATCTTCGGGCGATCCTCGAACGTGGGCACGCTGATGCTGGCGCAGCGGATCGGCGAGGAACGGTACGCCGACATGTTGAAACGTTTCGGGCTCGGGCAGCGCACCGGTGTCGGGTTGCCCGGCGAGAGCTCCGGCGTCGTGCCTGCCCGTGACCAGTGGTCCGGTTCCACCTTCGCCAACCTGCCCATCGGACAGGGCCTTTCGATGACGACGCTGCAGATGACCGGCATGTATCAGGCCATTGCCAACGACGGTGTCCGCATCCCGCCGCGCATCGTGAAGGCCGAGATCGCGCCGGACGGCACTCGCACCGAGGAACCGCAGCCGGACGGCGTCCGCGTCGTGAGTCCGCAAACCGCCGCTACCTTGCGGACCATGTTCCAGTCGGTTGTTCAGCGCGACCGTGTGGATGGAAATCAGACCGGGACGGGCGCACCCGCAGCCATCGAGGGCTACCAGATCGCCGGTAAGACGGGCACCGCACAGGCGATCGACCCCAGCTGCAAGTGCTACTCCACTTCCAGCTACTGGATCACTTTCGCGGGCATCGCGCCGGCCGACAACCCCCGCTACGTAGTCGGCCTCATGCTCGACGCGCCCATGCGTAGCTCGGATGGTAGTGGCGGGGGTTCTGTTGCCCCCCTGTTCCACAACATCGCCTCCTGGGCACTCCAGCGCGACCGCATTCCGCCGTCGGAGCCGCCGAAGCGATTCGTGCTGCAGGCCGGGTGACCCGGCTGTCGACTACGTCTGGACGAACGACGGAGAGCGTGGCCGACAGCTCTCTACGGATGTTCGCGACACAGCGCAATAGTGGTGGTGTCTTGCCGGGAGTTGTATCGGAAGGTTCGCGGCGAGACAGGTATCGGTATCGACGAGATTCCTGTCGCGATGCCGACCTCCGAACCTGTCGGATGAGCTGACGGGTGTCAAATCTATTAATTCGATGAGGCATCGCTCGTGATATGCGGTGGCCTGTGAAAGGTGCCTTCGAATCCTCGATAATTGATGAAGGGGTCGCGCAATCGCGTGGACGCAGGTGCCCTGTTTCCTGCTGTTCGTCTCCTATGTGTTCGCTGCAAACATATCGAGCACAGAGGCCGCGGTATTTACTTCCGATCGGAACCCCAGTACTGTCGAGGTGCCCCCAGTATGTTGTGGACATGGGGAGTGAGTCAGGGAGGGTTCATCTTGACGAGAATTGTTGCTGCGATATCGATCGCCGCTGTATCGGCGATTGGATTGGACGGATCGGGTACTGCAAATGCGTACCCTCTGGATTATCGTGGGGTAGGAGTGCACCTGCCGGCGGGTGGTTCGTAACCAAAAGAGCTTTGCGAGTCACGGTTTACTGTGGAGTGCCCGAGCCTTGCGGATGACGGGCTGTTCTATCCCCGGAGAATCCATCCCGTATCGGCGCGGATCCTCGTCGTTCCTGCTGCCTGATCACTCGGCCGGGCTGTGCCCGGGAGTTCTACCTCGGAAGATGTTCGGCAGGCTGTAGATTATATTTCCGCGTTTGTCGCATTATCTTCGTTGAAATGTATCTATTATCGGTAAAAGAAAGTTGGATAACTATGCTGGAACGAATAAATGCAGCCGGTATTCAACGTGCCTGTACTCATCTTGCGTTCGGTGTCGTACTGGTCGGGGGAAGTTTTATAGGTTTCGGAATTGGCGCAGGGACCGCTTCTGCCGACATATTCTGCAACTCGGATGGCTATATGCAGACGTGCCATCAGACGGATCCGTCGAAGTGTGCTGCGTTGAATAATCCTCCGCAGAATCCGTCGGATCCTTGTACTTGGGTCGAACCTGCACACTGACCCACGTAGCCGAGGTGGTGTGGCGTAGTCGGAATGAAGGAATCGCCCCGGTCTGATCGTCTGTGCCCCGTCCGCATTGCATGTGGACGGGGCACAGGTGTATTCCGCTCATGCGGCGCCGCGTCCATTGCCGCCCCCAGCGTGCGCCACACCACGCTGGTTGCACGGTGACGGAGTGCTCGGCAGCCATGGCGAAACCGGCCTGGCCGGTTACCGGTTGTGTGCCATGGGCAGCGTGGCGGAGCCCGCGGATGAGGTGCGGGGGTCGTAGGGTTCGAGGGCGGTGTCTTGATGCTGCGGTGGGGCTGCCTGGCCGTGCCGGGAGCCGTCACCGGTAACCTGACACGTCGATCACCGCCCCCGAGAGGAGCCTGGTTTCTGTGCAGTCTGGTCAACCGCGCGCGTTGCGGCCCGAGTGCCCACCGGCGTCATTGTTGACGACTCTGGCTAACTCGGTCGCCGCAGAGTTACGCGGTGCGCCGACTGCGCGTGAGGTGTCGGTCACCGGCATCGAGCAGCGCTCGAACGCCGTGCTGCCGGGAGACCTGTTCGCCGCGCTGCCCGGTGCGCAAGCGCACGGAGCGCGATTCGCCCGTGACGCTGTCGAGCGTGGTGCGGTCGCGGTTTTCACCGACGCAGCGGGCGCAGAACTGGCGGGCGAGGTCGGCGTGCCGGTGCTGGTGCGCGAACAGCCGCGCGCGGTACTCGGCGAACTGTCGGCCGCCATCTACGGCAACCCCTCGCAGCGGCTCCGTATCATCGGCATTACCGGCACCTCCGGCAAAACCACGACGTCCTATCTCGTGGAGGCCGGGCTCGCCGCCGCGGGCCGGTCCACCGCGCTGATCGGCACGATCGAGACCAGGATCGGCGGCCGTCGGGTGCCGAGTGCGCTGACCACCCCCGAAGCGCCGCAGCTGCACGCGATGTTCGCGCTGATGGTCGAGCAGGGCGTGGACGCGGTCGTGATGGAGGTCTCCAGCCACGCACTCGCGCTGGGCCGGGTCGACGGCGTGCGCTTCGCGGTGGGTGCGTTCACCAATCTGTCGCAGGACCACCTGGACTTCCACGCCGACTTCGAGGACTACTTCGCCGCCAAGCGGCGGCTGTTCGAACCGGATTCGCCGGTCGCCGCGCGCACCGCAGTCGTTTGCGTCGACAGTGAGTGGGGCAAGCGGTTGGCCGCCGACATCGATGCCCCGATCACCGTGGCCACGATCGATGGGATCGCGGCGGCGAGCAGCACCTGGCATCTGACCGGTCCGGTGGTGGCACACGGCGGCGAGCAGGAGTTCACCGCTGCCGGACCCGGTGTGAATGTGGATGTGCGCCTACGTCTTCCGGGGAGCTATAACGTCGCGAACGGACTGCTCGCGGTTGCAGTGTGCGCGGCCGCCGATGTCGATCCCGCGATCGCTGGGCCCGCGCTGGCTACCGTCGATGTGCCGGGCCGGATGCAGCGGGTCGACCGGGGCCAGGACTTCCTCGCCATCGTCGACTACGCGCACAAGCCCGCCGCGCTGGAATCGGTGATCGCGACCCTGCGCGGGCACCTCGCCGCCGACAATCCGGAAGCTCCCGGCAGGCTGGCCGTTGTCGTCGGCGCCGGTGGTGACCGCGATGCGGGCAAGCGGTCGTTGATGGGCGCGGCCGGGGCGCGCGGCGCCGACCTGCTGATTATTACCGATGACAATCCACGCTCGGAGGACCCGGCGGCGATCCGGGCGGCGCTGAGCGCAGGTGCACTGGCGATTCCGGCCGGCGACCGTGGCGAGGTGCGTGAGATCGGTGACCGTGCCGAGGCGATCGCCGCAGCCGTCGACTGGGCCCGCGTCGGCGATGTGGTGCTGATCGCGGGTAAGGGGCACGAGCCAGGCCAGGAGATCCAGGGCGTCAAGCATCGCTTCGACGACCGTGACGTGCTTGCGGAGGCGTTGGAGGGCCGCGCCGGGCACGTGCGGGAGTCGAGTGTCAGCGAGGCGCAGGGATGACCGAGCCGATGGTGTGCCTGCGTGCTCGACACCCGTCGGAGCCGAGCGTCAGCAAGGCGCGAGTATGAGTCGAACAGCCCACGCAGACAACGACTTCGGGTCTGACAGAGCTGGACGAGGACGAGACGCCCGCGGTGGCGCAACACAACATTTCCAGTCGGCACAGCGAAGTCCGCACGGTACGGACGCGGAGGACTTGACGGTTTCATGATCGAGATGACACTGCGGGAGATCGCGGACGTCGTCGGCGGCACGCTGCACGACGTCCCCGACCCGGAGGTGACGGTTACGGGTTCGGTCGAATTCGATTCGCGCCGAATCGGTTCCGGAGATCTGTTCCTTGCCCTGCCCGGCGAGCACGCCGACGGTCACGATTTCGCCGCAGCGGTGGTTGCCGCGGGCGCGGTTGCGGTCCTGGCCGCTCGGCCGGTCGGGGCGCCCGCCATCGTGGTGACGCCCGCCGCGGGCGCGGTTCCGGCGACTTCGGTTGCACTGGCCCATGATTCGGACGGCTCGGGCGCTGCGGTACTGGCCGCGTTGGCCACGCTGGCGCGGGTCAGCGTCGAACGGCTTTCCGCGGCGGGCGCGACGGGCTCGGAGGAGGTAGCGGAGCGTGACCACGCAGAGCCCCGCGAGCGCCGCCAATCCAACACCGCGACAGGCGGACTCACGGTCGTCGGGGTGACCGGTTCCTCCGGCAAGACCTCGACCAAGGACCTGCTCGCCGCCGTGCTCGCTCCGCTCGGCCCGGTGGTGGCCCCGCCGGGATCGTTCAACAACGAACTCGGTCATCCGTGGACCGCGCTACGCGCCGATGCCGACACCCGATTCCTGGTGTTGGAGTTGTCCGCCCGCGGCCCTGGCCATATCGCCGCTCTCGCGAAGGTTGCGCCACCGCGGATCGGCGTCGTACTCAATGTCGGCACCGCCCACCTCGGCGAATTCGGGAGTCGCGAGGCGATCGCCCAGGCAAAGGGCGAACTGGTGGAGGCGTTGCCGACCGCCGGACTCGCCGTGCTCAATGCCGATGATCAGCAAGTCGCCGCAATGGCCGACCGTACGACCGCACGCGTGGTCACCGTCGGACAGTCCGAGCGTGCCGACATCCGAGCCACCGATATCCGGCTCGACGACGAAGCGCGGGCAGCCTTCACGCTGCACACGCCGTCCGGCAGCACCCCGATACAACTGGCCGTGCACGGCGAACATCAGGTCGGCAATGCCCTTTCCGCCGTCGCGGTAGCCCTGGAATGCGGCGCCGATCTCGACACCATCGCTCGAGCGCTCTCCGGCGCTCATGCTGCATCGGCCCGTCGAATGGATGTGCGGACTACCACCGACGGCGTCACCGTGGTCAACGATTCCTACAACGCCAATCCTGATTCGGTGCGGGCCGCACTCAAGGCGCTTGTCACCATGTCGCGCGCGGGTGATACCGCGCGGCGCAGTTGGGCAGTGCTCGGCGAAATGGGCGAACTCGGCGAGGAGTCGGTGATCGAGCACGACCGGATCGGACGCTTGGCGGTACGCCTCGATGTCGACCGGCTGATCGTGGTCGGGACCGGAAGGCCGTCCCGGGCGATGCACCAGGGAGCGGTGATGGAAGGCTCATGGGGCGAGGAGTCGATCATCGTTCCCGATATCGGCTCGGCCATCGCGCTGCTCGACGAGGAAGTCGAGGCGGGCGATGTGGTGCTGGTCAAGGCATCGAAGTCGGTTGGCCTGTGGGAGGTCGCCGAACATCTGACCGGTACGGAGCGTGCGCGGGGTCACGTGGGTGGGACCAGGGCGGGATCTGACACGGAGGCAGCAGGATGAGGCAGATTCTATTCGCGGCGGGCATCGCGCTAGCGGTGTCGATCCTGCTGACGCCGCTACTTATTCGGACCTTCGCCAAGCAGGGGTTCGGCCAGGAGATCCGGGTCGACGGCCCGGCCAGCCACCAGGCCAAGCGCGGCACCCCGACCATGGGCGGTGTCGCCATCCTGATCGGCCTGTGGGCCGGCTACCTCGGTTCGCATCTGATCGGCATCGGCTACGACGCCGAGGGCCCGTCCGCGTCGGGACTGCTGGTGCTCGGACTGACCACCGCACTCGGCCTCGTCGGCTTCCTCGACGACTTCATCAAGCTGCGCAAGCAGCGCAATCTCGGGCTGACCGCCGCAGGCAAGTACCTCGGCCAGCTGGCCGCCGCGGTGATCTTCGGTGTTCTCGCCCTACAGTTCCGCGGCGCGAACGGGCTCACCCCGGCGAGCAGGCACCTGTCCTACGTCCGTGACATCACCACGGTGTCGATGGGCGCGATCATTTTCCTGGCGTTCGTCTGCATCATCGTGGTCGCCTGGTCCAACGCGGTGAACCTCACCGACGGTCTCGACGGTCTCGCCGCAGGCTCGATGAGTCTGGTACTCGGCGGCTACGTGGTCATCTCGTTCTGGCAGTACTACCACGCCTGCGCGATCAAACCGGAAGCCGGTTGCTACAACGTGCGCGACCCGCTGGACCTGGCCCTGGTCTGTGCCGCGGGTGCTGCCGCGTGCGTCGGGTTCCTCTGGTGGAACGCCGCGCCCGCCAAGATCTTCATGGGTGACACCGGCTCGCTCGCGCTGGGCGGCATGCTGGCGGGCTTGTCCATCACCACCAGGACCGAGCTGCTGATGGTCGTCATCGGCGCGTTGTTCGTGGCGGAGGCGGCCTCGGTGGTGCTGCAGGTGGCGGTGTACCGCACTACGCGCAACCGGTTGTTCAAGATGGCACCGTTCCATCATCACTTCGAGCTGAGCAAATGGGCTGAAACTACGGTGATCATCCGATTCTGGTTGCTGGCGGCGATCGCTTCCGCGGTCGGACTCGGGTTGTTCTATAGCGAATATCTCTCCGCGGTCGGGTGAACTAGCGATGGTCGAACATTCTCCGAGGGCCCTGCGAACGCCGGGGCCCATGCTCGAATTTCTGCGTGGCCGTGATGTTCTCGTGGCAGGCTGGGGCGTCTCCGGACGCTCGCTGATCGAGCCGCTACGCGATATCGGTGCCCGGCCGGTGGTCACCGACGGCGGCGCGTCCGCGCTCGCCGAGGCGGCCGGTCTCGGCCTCGACATCGCGACGTGCACCGAACTGGAGTCCGCGGACTGGAGCCGCTTCGCGCTGGTCATCACCAGCCCGGGCTGGCGGCCGGACTCGCCGGTGCTCGCCGCGGCCGTGACCGAGGGCACCCCGGTGTGGGGCGACGTCGAATTCGCCTGGTGGGTCGATCAGGCCAGGATCTACGGTCCGGTCCGCAAGTGGCTGGTGGTGACCGGAACCAACGGCAAGACCACTACCACCTCGATGGTGCATTCGATCCTGCGCGCCGCGGGCATCGCCAGTGTGGCGTGCGGCAATATCGGGCTGCCGATCCTGGATGCGCTGCGGCGCAACCCCGGTCCGCAGGTGCTCGCGGTCGAACTGTCCTCGTTCCAGTTGCACTGGGCGCCTTCGGTGCGACCGGAGGCAGGCGTGGTGCTGAATGTGGCAGAGGATCACCTGGATTGGCACGGCGGCCTCGACGCCTACGCCGCCGCGAAGGCACGCGCGCTGGTCGGGCGGATCGGTGTGGTCGGACTCGACGATCCGGTCGCCGCCTCGCTCGCGCGCCGTGCGAAAGCCCGTCGGGTCATCGGTTTCCGGATCGGCGTGCCCGCCGACGGTGAGCTCGGCGTCGTCGACGGCAAGTTGCTCGATCGTGCCTTCACCAAGGCAGCGATCCTGGCCGAAGTCGGCGACATCAGCCCGCAGGGACCCGCAGGCATCGCCGATGCACTGGCGGCGTCGGCGCTGACCCGGGCCATCGATGTCGCACCGCAGTTCGTGCGCGAGGGGCTGATCGAGCACAAGGTCGGTCCGCATCGCGCGGCCTTCGTGCGTGAGCTGGACGGCGTCGAGTTCATCGACGATTCCAAGGCCACCAATCCGCATGCCGCGCGGTCGTCGATCCTGGCCCACGCACAGGTGATCTGGCTCGCCGGTGGGCAATTGAAGGGCGCGGCGGTCGAGGATCTTGTCCAAGAGGTTGCCGACCGTTTGGTCGCCGCGGTGCTGTTCGGGGTCGACGCGCCGATAATCGCGGCTGCGTTGGCGCGACACGCGCCCGAGATCCCGGTCGTCGAGGTGCGCGCGGGAGACGATGCAAGAATGGGTAGAACCGAGAAGGCCGACGCCGTCATGGCCGAGGCCGTGCGCGCGGCGGCCGGGTTCGCCCGTCAAGGCGATACCGTGCTTTTGGCTCCCGCCGCGGCCTCACTGGACATGTTCGCCGACTACACGCACCGCGGGCGCAGCTTCGCTGCGGCGGTGCACGCTCTGGAAGACGGTGATCTGGGAACCGCTGAGGCCGGGGAATTCCGATGATCTCCGTGATACGCGCTCATCACGTGGGGCCCCTTTCGCTCGAGGCGGAGCGAAAGGCCCGGTGGCTGTCGCGGATTGATCAGGTCGTGACAGGATCGACCGCTATCGGTGCGGCTGCTGGTCATACCTGTGACTGCCGCCGCGGAGATACCGGCCCGAAGAAGTCGGCGTGACCGCATGAGTAAGCCCGGGAAATCTGCGCCGACAGGTAGCTCGCAGAAGGTGAGCGGGCCGTCGGCATCGACTCGGTGGCTGGGCGCGCGCGCCGGTTCATGGCTGGCGCGGCCGCTTGCGTCATTCCATCTGGTTGTCACTATTGCCACGCTGCTCACGACACTCGGCCTGGTAATGGTTCTCTCGGCGTCTGGGGTCGTGGAGTATGCGGGGGGCGGCTCGGCGTATTCATTGTTCAATCAGCAGGCACTGTTCGCAGTGTTCGGCGCCGTGCTGTTCTACATCGCGCTGCGAATCCCGTTGCGCCTGTTGAGACAAGCGTCGTTCCCGATATTTGCGCTATCGGTGCTCGCGCTGCTGCTGGTGCTGGTTCCCGGCATCGGTACCAGCGTGCAGGGCGCGCGACGCTGGTTGATGTTCGGTCCGGTATCGGTACAGCCGTCGGAGATCGTGAAGGTCACGTTGATCGTGTGGGGCGCGCATCTACTTGCTTCCCGACGGTCCGATCAGGCGAGCCTCAAAGACATTCTGGTGCCCCTTGTCCCGGCTGGCCTGCTGGTCTGCCTGTTGATTGTGGTACAGCCGAATCTCAGCACTACGGTCGCGGTAGGTCTCGTCCTCGGCTCGCTGTTGTGGTACGGAGGATTGCCGGTTCGGCTCTTTGTGACCATCGCGATCTCAGGTGTGATCGCGGCGGGCGTTCTCGCGATGTCTGCTGGCTATCGATCGAATCGGGTTCGGTCCTTCTTCAACCCCGGTACCGACACACAGGGCGATAACTACCAAGCACGGCAGGCGCTGTACTCGCTTGCCGATGGCGGCATCTGGGGTCGAGGACTGGGACAGAGCCGAGCCAAGTGGAGTTACCTTCCGAATGCCCACAATGACTTCATCTTCGCGATCATCGGCGAGGAACTCGGCTTTCTGGGCTGCGGTCTGGTGCTCGCCTTACTTGCTCTCTTCGTCTATACCGGCATCCGTATCGCCAGCCGGTCCGCGGATCCGTTCTTGCGGCTGCTGACTGCGTCCGCAACGACATGGATCGCGGGCCAGGCCCTGATCAACATCGGTTATGTGGTCGGGTTGCTTCCGGTTACCGGACTACAGCTGCCACTCGTTTCGGCTGGCGGCTCATCGCTGGCGATCACTCTTTTGATGTTCGGCCTCATTGCCAACGCCGCCCGGCACGAACCGGAGGCGGTCGCCGCACTGCATGCCGGGCAGGACGGCCGGTTCAGCAGGTTGCTGCGGCTGCCGAAGCCGGAGGTGTATTCCCCCGCACGGGCGGACGCGGCAAGGGCGCGCTCGGCCGCGGCCAGGGCGGCCAGGTCCGCAGAGAAGGCCCGTGCCGATCGGGCACGACAGGCGCTGCCGCCCGCGCGTCGTCCGCAGCCCGGCTCCGATTCCGGCAGACGTCGTGCCCCGGAGCGCCGGGGCACGAGTTCGCTGCGGGCGACCAGGGCTTGGGAGCCGAATTATCCGGTGAATCATGCGAGAGATCGGGGAAGATCCAGGTGAGTGACGTGCGGCCCGCAGGCCGACCGCTGTCGGTGATTGTCGCGGGTGGTGGTACCGCGGGACATATCGAGCCGGCACTCGCCGTCGCCGATGCGCTCAAACGCCTCGACGATTCGATCCGGGTGACCGCCCTCGGCACCGAACGCGGACTGGAAACTCGCCTCGTGCCCGAGCGCGGCTATCCGCTCGAGCTGATCCCGCCGGTGCCGTTGCCGCGTAAGCCGACCGCCGATCTGCTGCGGCTGCCCGGTCGTGTCCGTGCCTCGGTGGCCAGGACGAGGGCGATCATCGATGCGGTCGAGGCCGATGTGATCGTCGGCTTCGGCGGCTACGTCGCGTTGCCCGCCTACCTGGCCGCGGGCAAAGGGGTGCTGCGGCGCAGGCGTGCAGTGCCGGTGGTGGTGCACGAGGCGAATGCGAAAGCAGGCATTGCCAATAAGGTCGGCGCCCGCCGCGCGGACCGCGTGCTCGCTGCGGTGCCCGATTCCGGGCTCGCGCATGCCGAGGTCGTCGGCATTCCGGTGCGTGGCTCCATTACGTCGCTGGACCGCGCGGCCTTGCAGGCCGAGGCGCGCGCACACTTCGGCCTGCCCGTCACGGGCCCGGTGCTGCTGGTGTTCGGCGGCTCGCAGGGTGCGCGGACACTGAACGAGGCGGTCTCCGCCGCCGCGCCGCAGCTGGCCGCGGCAGGCATCTCGGTCCTGCACGCGCACGGCCCCAAGAACACACTCGATGTCGCGGACCCGGGTGACGATCGATCGCGGTATGTCGCCGTGCCGTATCTTTCCCGCATGGACCTGGCCTACGCCGCCGCGGACGCGGTCGTCTGCCGGTCCGGTGCGATGACCGTCGCCGAGGTGTCGGCGGTCGGTCTGCCCGCGTTCTATGTGCCGTTGCCACACGGCAACGGCGAGCAGGAGCTCAACGCCAGGCCGGTCGTCGGCCAAGGCGGTGGCAGAATTGTGGCGGATTCCGAACTGACCCCGAAATATGTGATCGATGAGGTGATCCCACTGCTGACCGACCCCGCACGGCTGATCGAGATGAGCCTGTCCGCCGCAGGCGCCGGGCACCGTGATGCCGCGGACGAAGTCGCGCGGATCGTCGTGCAGGTGTCGGGCCGATGAGCGAATCGAGCGTTAATCAGGTGGAAGCCGCCGCCGTGGACGCGCGGTCGGCGCTGCCGCCCGAACTCGAGCGGGTGCACATGGTCGGCATCGGCGGTGCGGGCATGTCCGGCATCGCGCGCATTCTGCTCGCGCGCGGCGGTGCGGTGTCCGGCTCGGACGCCAAGGAGAGTCGCGGCGTGCTCGCGCTGCGCGCTCGTGGTGCGCAAGTGCGCATCGGCCACGACGGCAGCGCGCTCGACCTGCTGCCCGGTGGCCCGACCGCGGTGGTCACCACCTATGCCGCCATCCCGAAGACCAATCCCGAACTGGTCGAGGCGAATCGTCGCGGCATCCCGGTGCTGTTGCGTCCCACCGTGCTCGCCTCGCTCATGCAGGGGCATCGCACGCTGCTGGTTTCCGGCACGCACGGTAAGACGTCCACCACGTCGATGCTGATCGTGGCCCTGCAGCACTGCGGGCTCGATCCGTCCTTCGCCGTCGGTGGTGAACTCAACGAGGCGGGCACCAACGCCCACCACGGCACCGGTGAGATCTTCGTCGCCGAGGCCGACGAGAGCGACGGCTCGCTGCTGCAATACGACCCGCACGTCGCGGTGGTCACCAATATCGAATCCGATCACCTGGATTTCTTCGGCTCGGACGAGGCCTATGTGCAGGTCTTCGACGATTTCGCCGATCGGCTCTCCGCGGGCGGACTGCTGGTGGTGTGCTTGGACGATCCCGGTTCGCTGGCACTGGCCGAACGCGTCGGCGCCCGGCTCGCGGAGAAGAACATTCGGGTGCTCGGCTACGGCTCGGGCGAGCTGTCCGACGCGCCGGTACCGGTCGGGGTGCGCCTGCACAGCTGGGAGCCGCGCGATGTCGGTGGCGTCGTTCAGTTCCAGCTCGCCGATGAGCCCGCGCCGCGCACCCTGCGGCTCTCGGTGCCCGGCAGGCATATGGCGCTCAACGCGCTCGCCGCGCTGCTCGCGGCCCGCGCCGCGGGCGCAGACATGGCCGAAATCGTCCAGGGCCTGGAGGGTTTCGGCGGGGTACACCGCCGGTTCCAGTTCGCGGGACGGGAAAACGGCGTCCGCGTCTTCGACGACTACGCCCACCATCCGACCGAGGTACGTGCGGTGCTCGGCGCCGCCGCCGAGCTGGTCCAGCAGGAAGCCCGCGATGGCGCCCGTTCCAGGCAGGGTCGGGTCATCGTGGTGTTTCAGCCGCACCTCTACAGCCGCACCGCCACTTTCGCCGATGACTTCGGTGCCGCGCTGAGCCTGGCCGACGAGGTGGTCGTGCTCGATGTCTATGGCGCGCGAGAAAAGCCGCTGCCCGGGGTGAATGGTGCGCTTGTCGCGCAGTCGGTCACCAAACCTGTGCACTACCAACCGGATATGTCGCGGGTCGGCCGTCAGGTCGCGGCGCTGGCGCTGCCGGGCGATGTGGTGATCACCATGGGTGCAGGTGATGTCACGATGCTCGGCAGCCAAATTCTCGACGGGCTGCGAGCTCGTCCACAGTACGGGCGGTGAGACGCGATGCCGTGGCGGCGAATCCGGCTGTGGGGAGCGCTCGGTGTGTGCGTACTCGTCGTTCTCGGTGTCCTGGCCTGGTTCACCCCCATGCTTTCGGTGCGCACCGTCCGGATCGCCGGGTTGGTCGCGGTGTCCGAACAGCAGGTGCGCGAGCAGTTGGAGATCCCGTCGGGTCGTTCGATGCTGCGTATCGATACGACATCGGTGGCGGGGCGGGTGGCCGGCATCCCGAAGGTGCACACGGTTCGGGTGCAGCGGGTATTTCCGTCGACGGTCAAGGTCACGGTGGAGGAGCGCACCCCCGTGTTGTTCTTCGACAGCCCGCAGGGGGCGCATCTGGTGGATGGCGAAAGCGTCGAATTCGCAATCGAGCCCACCCCGATCGGTGTGCCGAAACTGCTCACCGGGCATCCCGGCGCCGACGATCCCGTCACCCGGGCCGCGGTATCGGTGCTGGTTGCGCTGCCGCCCGCGGTGAGTGTTCAGGTGGGCGAGGTTGTCGCGCGGTCGATTTCGGATATTTCGCTGAATCTGCACGATGGCCGCACGGTACTGTGGGGCGGGACGAACGACGCCCAACGCAAAGCGGCTGTGGTTTTGCCGCTGCTCACCAGGGACGGCACGGTCTACGACGTTTCGAGTCCGAATCTCGTCACGGTAAGGTGATCGACACCCATTGCGCCCGGGGAATTTTCGGTGGACTGCTCCGCTTTCGGAGGTGGTCGCCGAGACGGGGCGCCGGGGGGCAACCGTCCACGATAGTGTGTGTTGTGCGGCGAGACGAGAGGGATCACACAAGATTCTCCTCACTCGTTTCGGCGCGCCTGCGCACGGATCGCGGCGGCGGCGAATAGCGTTCCGCACCAGTCGGATACTTGACATAACGCCAACCCTATGGTTGAGGTTTAGGGTTTGCTCCCGGCCGAGTGTCGAGAATCCGAAAACGACAGGCTTTAGATCGAAGGAAGGCGAGAGCCAATGACGCCCCCGCACAACTACCTTGCAGTGATCAAGGTCGTCGGTATCGGCGGCGGCGGTGTGAATGCCGTCAACCGGATGATCGAACAAGGTCTCAAGGGAGTCGAGTTCATCGCGGTCAACACTGACGCGCAGGCCCTGCTGATGAGCGATGCCGACGTCAAGCTCGACGTCGGTCGTGAACTCACTCGCGGCCTGGGCGCCGGTGCCGACCCCGAGGTCGGCCGCAAGGCCGCCGAGGATCACAAGGACGAGATCGAAGAGGTGCTCAAGGGCGCCGACATGGTCTTCGTCACCGCGGGCGAGGGCGGTGGCACCGGCACCGGTGGTGCGCCGGTCGTCGCTCAGATCGCGCGCAAGCTCGGAGCCCTCACGATCGGTGTGGTGACCAGGCCGTTCTCCTTCGAGGGCAAGCGGCGCGGCAACCAGGCCGAGGTGGGCATCAACCTACTGCGCGAGTCCTGCGACACGCTGATCGTCATTCCGAACGATCGGCTGCTGCAGCTCGGCGATGCCGCGGTGAGTCTGATGGACGCCTTCCGATCTGCCGACGAGGTGCTGCTCAACGGTGTGCAGGGCATCACCGACCTGATCACCACCCCCGGCCTGATCAACGTCGACTTCGCCGACGTCAAGAGCGTGATGTCCGGTGCGGGCAGCGCGCTGATGGGCATCGGTTCGGCGCGTGGTGAGGGTCGGTCGGTGAAAGCCGCGGAGTCGGCCATCAATTCACCGCTGCTCGAGGCGTCCATGGACGGGGCGCACGGTGTGCTGCTTTCGATCGCGGGCGGCTCCGACCTGGGCCTGTTCGAGATCAACGAGGCGGCCTCGCTGGTGCAGGAGGCCGCGCACATCGAGGCCAACATCATCTTCGGCACGGTGATCGACGACTCGCTCGGCGACGAAGTACGCGTCACCGTGATCGCGGCGGGCTTCGACAGCGGCGCGCCCGCGCGGCGTACTTTCGAACCCGCGAACCGGGGCACGATCGGTTCCGCGCGCGCAGGCGAAATCGCGCAGAGCCGCGCCAGCGAGGTGGCGGCGTCTTCGCGTGCCGAAACCTCTTCTGCCGCAAGCCAGTCAGCCTCCACTCGGGGATCCGTGCCCAGCTATCGGGACAGCGAACGCGCACGCACCCTCGCCGAGCCGACGATCGCCAACAACTCGCGCACGCACATCGAACCCCCGGATTCGGGTGACGATGATGACGACGTCGACGTGCCCTCGTTCATGCGCAGGTAAAGAAGCAGGATCCGGCGGGGGCCGGGTCCCGGTGGCCGCCGGGACGACGGGGGCCGAAAACGGCTGTGACGTGGGATACGCGCATTCGGGGCCGAGCGGCGCCGGCCGTTAGGCTGGTGCCATGACAATTGCGCCGACGCTGACCGTTCGACGGGTGACCACCACGCGAGCGGGGGGCTTCTCAGCGCCGCCGTACGATTCGTTCAATCTCGGCGATCATGTGGGGGACAATCCGGCGACGGTGCAGCGCAATCGGGATCGGCTGGCCGATGGAATCGGGCTGGCGCCCGAGCGGCTGGTGTGGATGGAACAGATCCACGGCCGCCATGTCGAAATTGTCGATGGACCAAGGTCCGAGCCGGTTCCTGCGACCGATGCGCTGGTGACCTCCGTGCCGGGGCTCGCGCTGGTGGTCCTGAGTGCGGACTGTGTGCCGATTCTGCTCTCCGATGACGAAGCGGGCGTGGTCGCCGCCGTACACGCGGGACGCATCGGCGCTCGGATCGGCATCGTGCCACGGGTACTCGACGCGATGATCTCCGTCGGTGCCCGGCTCGATCGGATCGGCGCCTTCCTCGGCCCGGCCGCCTCCGGCCGCCAGTACGAGGTGCCCGCCGCGATGCGCGCCGATGTCGAAGCGCATCTGCCCGGCAGCGCGACCACCACCGTGCGTGGCACCCCCGCGCTGGACCTGCGCGCCGGAATCCGCAGGCAGCTCACCGAGGCCGGTGTCGCCGCCGTCGCGGTCGATCCACGCTGCACCATCGAGGATCGCACCCTGTTCAGTCACCGCCGCGGCGCGCCTACCGGCAGGATAGGCAGTGTGATCTGGGCACAGGCGGGCGCATGAGCGAGCGAACCATCGGCGCAGCCGCATCGGCGGCTTCGACGGAGCCGAGCGCCGGGACGGCGGTGTCATGAGTGCTGCGGCGAAGTCGGAAACCATTGCGGCCGATGCAGTAGACGGCCGGACCGCCGAGCTGGCGGAGAACCTGGCCGGGCTGAACAAGCGGATCGGCGCGGCCTGTCGAGTGGCAGGCCGTGATCCGGCGTCGGTGCGGCTGCTACCGGTGACGAAATTCTTCCCGGCTGCCGATGTCGCCATCCTGCACCGATTGGGCTGCCGCGAGTTCGGCGAGTCGAGGGAGCAGGAGGCCACCGCGAAGGCGGTCGAGCTGGGCGGGCTGGTGGATATGCGCTGGCACATGATCGGCCGATTGCAGCGCAACAAGGCACGCACCGTTGCGCGCTGGGCCTATGCGGTGCACTCGGTGGACAGCGAACGACTGGCAATGGCTCTTGACACCGCGGCGCGCGCCGCGGTGGATGCGGGGGAGCGGACCGACCCGGTCGAGGTGCTCGTTCAGGTCAGCCTCGACGAGGATCCCGGCCGCGGCGGCGTCGCACCGCAAGAGCTTGCGGCGCTGGCGGACCGGGTTGCCGACGCCGCAGGGCTGCGGCTGGCTGGGCTGATGGCGATTCCGCCGCTCGATGTCGACCCCACCGCCGCGTTCGCCCGCCTTGCCGCGGTGCATGCCCGGCTACTGCGTGACCATCCCGGCGCACGAGAACTTTCCGCCGGAATGTCCGGTGATCTGGAATCGGCGATTGAACACGGTTCCACGTGTGTGCGTGTCGGAACCGCCTTGATGGGCGCCCGACCGATAACCTCGGCGTAGCAAAGAAACCTCATCAGTCACATTCGACACATATGCTTGGGGCAGAAGAGGGCTGAGCAAGACTTCAACACCCGGCCGCCACCGGGGCCGAAGGAAGGTCGACCAGAATGAGCGAGCGCAGCGAGCGAGTAACCGACGCAGCCACAATCGTGGTCATGACGGAGCCGAGCGACAGCGAGGCGCAGTCATGAGCACGCTGCACAAGTTCAAGGCGTACTTCGGCATGGTTCCGCTCGAGGATTACGAAGACGACTATGTCGCCGAGCATGCCCCTCGTGGCGTGGACGAGCGTGCCACCCGTAGGCCCCGTGACTACTCCGACCGTGGGGGCTATGGCGCCCCCCGTTATTCGGACGATCGGTACGGTGCCGATCGCTTCGATGACGAATCCGATTACCCGGAGCCGGCTTACAAGTCTCCGTACAAGGCCGGGTACCCGGTGTCCCGTCGGGACGACTATGCCGACGAGCCCTACGGTGACGACCGCTACGACGCGCCGCGTCGCCCGACCCGGATCGAGTCCGCACCGACCGCGGGCCGATTCCGTGCCGGTGGCAACGCGCCGATGATGCGGGGAGCCACCAGGGGTGCGCTCGCCGTCGATCCCGATGCCGAGGAGCGGCGGCTGGAGGAGCGCGTGCGCCCCGAGCCCACCCCTGCGCGTCGTCCTGGGATCTTCGAGGACGGAGGTCCCTTGTCCAAGATCACGACGCTGCGCCCGCGTGACTACAGCGAGGCCCGCATCATCGGTGAGCGGTTCCGTGAGGGCAACCCGGTGATCATGGACCTGGTCGACCTGAGCAACGCCGATGCCAAGCGGCTCGTCGATTTCGCCGCAGGCCTGGCCTTCGCCCTGCGTGGCTCATTCGACAAGGTCGCCACCAAAGTGTTCCTGCTCTCACCGGCCGACGTGGACGTATCGGCCGAGGAGCGGCGCAGGATCGCGGAAACCGGCTTCTACAACCAGAAATAGCGGTGTGATCCGGGGGTGGTCTCAGACCTGTCACGCATGGGGCGGTGTGGTCATTTTGCGCGGCGGGGATTTTCGGGCAGAGTGAAGTCGTGGCCTTGTTCGCGGTGCTGTACTTCGTACTGTTCATCTTCTGGCTGTTGCTGATCAGCCGGGTGATCGTCGAGTTCATCCGTAGTTTTGCTCGCGACTGGCGCCCGAGCGGCTTCGTCGTCGTCATCCTCGAGGTGATCTTCACGATCACAGACCCTCCGGTGAAACTCCTGAGGCGGTTGATACCACCGGTGTCACTGGGGGGAATTCGACTCGATCTGTCGATTATGGTCTTGCTTTTCATCGTCTTCATCCTGATGTCGATCGTGGGCAGGCTCGGGCAACCGGTAGCCCCGGTGTGACAGAATGAACCGAGAAGATAGCTTGCTAGATCTGCTAGATCTCCAAAAGACGCGTGAAGGGATCCTTCCATGCCGCTGACCCCAGCCGATGTGCACAACGTCGCGTTCAGCAAACCGCCGATCGGGAAGCGCGGCTACAACGAGGATGAAGTAGATGCCTTCCTGGATCTCGTGGAGCAGGAGCTCTCGCGGCTGATCGAGGAGAACGCCGACCTGCGTCAACGGGTCGCCGAGCTGGACGCGGAACTGGCCGATGCCAAGAAGAATCGCGGCCCTGCCAGCCCTAATGCGGTGAAAGCTCCGGTGCAGCAGGCTCCGCCGCCGGAGCCCATCAAGCCTCCGGTGCAGCAGGCCCCGCCGCCCGCCCCGATGCCGGTGGCCCCGCCTGTCGCCAAGGAAGCGCCGAGCGCCGATGCGAACCTGCAGGCGGCCAAGGTGCTCAGCCTCGCCCAGGAGATGGCGGACCGGCTGACCAGCGATGCCAAGTCCGAAGCGGAGAACCTGCTTTCGAACGCTCGGGCAAATTCCGAGCGACTCGTCGGAGATGCCCGAACTCGCTCCGAGGCCATGATTGCCGACGCTCGTCAGAAGTCGGATGCGATGCTGTCGGACGCGCAGACCCGCTCGGACAACCAGCTGCGTCAGGCCAAGGAAAAGGCCGACGCGCTGCAGGCGGACGCCGAGCGCAAGCACACCGAGATCATGGCGACCATCACTCAGCAGCGCAGCGTGCTGGAGAGCCGGATCGAGCAGCTCAAGACCTTCGAACGCGAATACCGCGTGCGGCTGAAGTCGTACCTGGAATCGCAGCTCGAGGAGCTGGAGAACCGTGGCTCTGCCGTCCCGGTCGATGGCGACGGCGCCTTCGCCGATGCCAATACTGCCAATAATCTCGCGCCGGCCTCGTTTGCCAAGGGTGGCAAGTAGTCTCGTTATCAGGCCGACATGGCCGCCTTTGTAGTCCTGCCGCCTGGCATGCCTAGGGGGTCAACATGCTCGTCTTGACGCTCGTCCTTGCCGCTATCGGCTTTGCCCTGCTAGTGGCCGCGCTGACCACCGGATCGGTGGTGTGGGCGTGGGGATGCATCGTTGTCTGTGTACTGGGTGCCGTGCTGCTGTTGGTGAGTGCGCTGTCCATGCGGAGCTCGGACAGCGATTCCGCACCACCGCCGGGACGACACGCTAAACGTTGAGGTCGGGCCACCAGAACTGGTTTGACCACAGTGGCTAGAATCAAACATATGCGGCGTTGATCCGGCCATCACCGGGGAGTCTTCGGAAGAACGGCGGCACGAGCGAACACTCGGCACGCTCAGTAGAACCGAACGGGTGAGCCCGTCACAGCTTGCAACGAGAGGTCCGGCGCAGTTGCCGCTGGACAAGCGGGGTGGTACCGCGGTATCGGCGCAACCGGCGCCGGAATCGTCCCCGTGCTGACACATACGCGCCTACGGCGCGGCGGCACGAGGAGACGGCATCCGCGATGGCGGACGACACTTCCAGTAGCGCATACCCACGCGTCGACCTCGGCGCAGGCACCGGGGCGTCCTTCCCTGACCTGGAGCGACGTGTCCTCGACGCTTGGTCGGCCGATGACACCTTCCGCGCCAGCATCGAAAACCGTTCGGGTGCAGTGTCATTGGCGGCCGCGGAGTCCTCCGTGGTTACGCAGGCTGCCTCCTCCGGGCCCGTCGCTCCCGCCGGGGAGTTCGTCTTCTATGACGGCCCGCCGTTTGCCAACGGTCTGCCGCATTACGGGCATTTGCTCACCGGCTATGTGAAGGATCTCGTTCCGCGTTTCCAGACGATGCGCGGTAAGCGCGTCGATCGGCGATTCGGTTGGGACTGCCACGGATTGCCCGCGGAAATCGAGGCGGAAAAGCAGCTCGGTATCACGGACAAATCACAGATCGATGCGATGGGGCTGGCGGAATTCAACGCCGCCTGTAAATCTTCGGTACTGCGCTACACCGGTGAATGGCGCGATTACGTGACGCGTCAGGCGCGCTGGGTCGACTTCGACAACGACTACAAGACACTGGATCTCGACTTCATGGAGTCGGTGATGTGGGCGTTCAAGTCGCTGTACGAGAAGGGCCTCATCTATCAGGGCTTCCGGGTGCTGCCCTACAGCTGGTACGAGCAGACTCCACTGTCCAATCAGGAGACCCGGCTCGACGACGCCTACAAGATGCGTCAGGATCCGGCCGTTACCGTCGACATGGTGCTGCGCGTGCCCGCCGAGCACCCACTGCACGCGCTCGACGGCGCCAACGCGCTGATCTGGACCACCACGCCGTGGACCCTGCCCTCCAACCTGGCCATCGCGGTGCACCCCGATGTGCGCTACGTGCAGGTGCGCGCGTCCGACGGCAAGCGGTATGTGCTGGCCGCCGAACGGGTCTCGCATTACGCCCGCGAGTTCGGCGAGGAGCCGGAGGTGCTCGCGGAGTACGACGGCGCCGCGCTGGCCGATCTGTCCTACGAGCCACCGTTCGATTTCTTCGTCGGTCACCCGCGCGCTCACCGGGTGCTGACCGCCGACTACGTGACCACCGACTCCGGTACCGGAATCGTCCATCTCGCTCCCGCTTTCGGTGAGGAGGATATGGATGTCGCCACCGCCAACGGCATCGAGCTGGTGCAGCCGCTGGATCCGGGCGGCAAGTTCACCTCGATGGTGCCGCCGTATGAGGGTCTGATGGTCTTCGACGCCAACCCGGTGATCATCAAGGACCTCAAGGCCGCAGGAAAGCTGTTGCGGCACGAGACGATCGAGCACTCCTACCCGCACAGCTGGCGGTCGGGCCAGCCGCTGATCTACATGGCGGTGCCGTCCTGGTTCGTTGCGGTCACCACGTTCCGCGACCGGATGGTGGAGCTGAACAAGCAGATCACCTGGGTGCCCGAGCACATCCGCGACGGCCAGTTCGGCAAGTGGCTGGAGGGTGCGCGGGACTGGAACATCAGCCGCAATCGCTACTGGGGCAGCCCGATCCCGGTGTGGGTGTCCGACGATCCGGCCTATCCGCGCACCGACGTCTACGGCTCGCTCGATGAGCTGGAGCGCGATTTCGGCGTGCGCCCGACCGACCTGCACCGGCCGATGATCGACGATCTGACCAGGCCCAACCCCGACGATCCGACCGGCAGGTCGACCATGCGGCGGGTGCCGGAGGTGCTGGACTGCTGGTTCGAATCGGGCTCGATGCCGTATGCCCAGGTGCACTACCCGTTCGAGAACAAGGAGTGGTTCGACGGCCACTTCCCTGGTGATTTCATTGTCGAGTACAACGGGCAGACCCGCGGCTGGTTCTACACGCTGCACGTGCTCTCGACCGCGCTCTTCGACAGCCCCGCCTTCAAAACCGTTGCTGCGCACGGCATCGTGCTCGGTGATGACGGGCTGAAGATGAGCAAGTCCAAGGGCAACTACCCGGATGTGAACGAGGTGTTCGACCGGGACGGCTCCGATGCGATGCGCTGGTTCCTGATGAGCTCGCCGATCCTGCGCGGCGGCAACCTGATCGTCACCGAGCGCGGCATCCGCGAAGGCGTCAGCCATGCGCTGCGCCCGCTGTGGAATGCGTGGACCTTCCTGCAGCTCTACGCATCCCGGCCGGGCACCTGGCGCACCGACTCTACGAATGTGCTCGATCGCTACATCCTGGCCAAGCTGGCCGCTACCAGGGATGTGATGACCGAGGCGCTGGAGGGGTACGACATCGCGGGCGCCTGCGACGAGCTGCGCTCGTTCGCCGACGCGCTCACCAATTGGTATGTGCGCCGGTCGCGTTCGCGGTTCTGGAGCGAGGACCGCGACGCCGTCGACACCCTGCACACGGTGCTGGAGGTGGTTACCCGGCTGGCCGCACCGCTGCTGCCGTTGATCTCCGAGGTGATCTGGCGCGGCCTGACCGGCGAGCAGTCGGTGCATCTGGCCGATTGGCCCGAGGAGGGTGAGCTGCCGCAGGATCCGCAGCTGGTCGCCGCGATGGACGAGGTCCGCGTGGTCTGCTCGACAGTGCTGAGCCTGCGCAAGGCCCAGAACCTGCGAGTGCGGCTGCCGCTGGCCGAGGCGACCATCGCCGCGCCCGACGCCGACCGACTGCGCCCGTACGCCGACATCATCGCCGACGAGGTGAACGTCAAGAAGGTCGATCTGACCACCGACGTCGCCGTACACGGCCGGTTCGAGCTGGTCGTCAATGCCCGTGCCGCGGGTCCGCGCCTCGGCAAGGACGTGCAGACGGTGATCAAGGCGGTCAAGGCGGGCGAGTGGTCCGAGGATCCCGACGGCGTTGTCACGGCGGCGGGCATCCAGCTGCTGCCAGAGGAGTACACCCAGCGCCTGGTTGCCGCCGAGCCCGAGTCCACCGCGGCGCTGCCGGGCAATGCCGGGCTGGTGGTGCTGAATTCGGTGGTGACCGAGGAGTTGGAGGCGGAGGGCTGGGCCCGCGATGTGATCCGCGATCTGCAGGAGACCCGAAAGTCCGCCGGGCTGGATGTTTCCGACCGCATTACGGTGGTCCTCGGGGTGCCCGCCGAGCAGGCGGCCTGGGCGCAGACCCATCGCGACCTCATCGCCGGTGAAATCTTGGCCACCGAGCTGACTTTCGGTGACCCGGGCGCGGATGCCGCCGACATCGTCGGCGGCGTGCGGGTGTCCATCGCCAAGGTCTGACCGGTATTCGATCGACAGCGCGGGGCGGGACCGATTCGGTCCCGCCCCGCGTTTTTGTAGGCGTTCTCGGTGCGTGGGATGGGAAGGCCGATGCTCGGCTCGTGGCCTCGCTCCTCGCGAAGACCTCACCCGACCGTGGTAATTGTGATCAAGATCACATGCTGAAGATTTGCTGGAATGCTTGTCGCGATCTTGGAAGGCCCGGCACAATCAACAATGTTGCCGCTGGTGCGTAACGGTACTCCTGTGGCGGCAGTGACTGTTCGTGCTGTACTGATCCACCTGAAATACCTTGTGCCGACGCCATATTCGCGTCTGGCGCAGGTGCTGTTATGCGCGGCTCCACCCCCATCGACGAGGCCGGTGCCGTGCGGTAGCCGGGTCGACGGAAGGGGCGAGCACGTGACGAGAAAACCATTGCGCCGGATAGCCATCGGGTTTCTGGTGTCCACGGTCGTGACCTTCCTACTGGCCGGACCGGTGCGCGGTGATTCGGGGAGCGCATCGGGTTCGGGAGGTTCCGGGTCGGGTTCGGGCAGTTCCGGGTCGGCCTCGGGCAGTTCCAGCGGCTCCGCAATGCTGCCGCTGCCGAGTACCGCTGGACTCGGCGCGTTGACCGCGGCCGCGACGCAGGTCGGCAAGCCCTACGAATGGGGTGCGACGGGACCCTTCACCTGGGACTGCTCGGGCCTGGTCCAGTGGGCCTTCCGTCAGGTCGGGGTCAAGCTGCCGCGCACCACCTGGGAGCAGGCCAGGGTTGGGTCTGCGGTCCCGTTCGCCGCGCTCTCGCCGGGTGACGTCGTCATCCTCAACGACGACGCCTCCCATGTCGGCATCTACGCCGGCTTCGGGCAGATCCTCGACGCCCACGATTGGGGCGTGCCCGTCGGTCTGCACCCGCTCGGCGAGTTCGACATCTTCACCATCCGCCGCTTCTGAAACCGGTGCTGCCTCGGGTCGCGGCCGACCGGCGGCGATCTGGCTACCCCAAGCGTGCCGTCAGGCCGAACAGCTCCTCGTAGAACGACGTCCGCAGCGTCGAACTCTTCGCCTGTACAGTCGCTTCCGCTCCGAGCCGGTCGGTGCGCGGGGTAAATGCCACGCCGGCGTGCGGTCCGAGCGACAGCGCCATCATCGGCGGACCGGGACGGTAGGTGGTCAGCTCGCCGCCACCCGTGATCAAGGGTCGGTCATGGCGGCGATGCTGGACAGCGCCACCCGCACGGGCTGAGAACGCCGCACCGCCAGCGGTGCGGCGTTCGTCGCCGGCGCCGGTTGCGCCGCGGTTTCCGGTGTCCGCATTCGTTGTGAGGCAAGGTTTTACGAACCCGGCGCGGCTGGTCGCCGACGGGAGGCAGCCGGATCGGGTGCCGGTCGGAGCCGCTTTGGCGGGGTGGCTGCGCGCCGTCAGTCGAAGAGCGTGCGCAGCCTCGGTCCGTATTCGGGATGGGCGAGGGCCGAGGCGAATTGGGCGACCAGGTAGTCGGCGGGGTTGCCGGTGTCGTACCAGCGGCCGCGGATGACCTGGCCGAAGACCGGGTTCTCTGCGGCGTGCACGTTGATGGCATCGGTCAGGTAGACCTCGCCCGCACGGTGCTGATACCAGCGTTCGGTCTGCCTACGCAGCTCATCGATAATGCCGGGGGTGACCACGTAGCCGCCGATCGCGGCGAAGTCGGAGGGCGCGTCCTCCGGCTTGGGCTTCTCCATCAGGCCGGTGATGCGCAGCAGGCCGTTGCCCTGGTCGTCGGCGACCACCGGTACGCCGTAACGCTGGGATTCGGCCGGGTCCATCGGCATCAGTGCGAGCACTGGGGAGCCGGTGGCCTCGTAGGCGTCGATGAGCTGCTGGGCACGCGGCACCTCGGCGACGAAGACGTCGTCGGGCCACAGCACCAGCATCGGCTCGTCGCCGGCATTGCGGGCCGCGTTCAGGACCGGGGTGCCGTTGCCGTAAGGGCCGTGCTGGTCGAGGTAGGTGATGTGGCCGAGCCGGGAGAGTTCACCGACCTCTTCGACGGCGTCGGCGTAGGCGGTCTTGCCGTCCGCGCGCAGCTGCGCGACCAATGCCGGGTTGGGGCGGAAGTGGTCTTGAATCAACGACTTTCCGCTGCTGACGACGATGGTGATGTCGGTGATACCCGACGCGACCAGCTCGCGGACTGTGTGCTCGATGACCGGCTTGTCGCCGACGGGCAGCATCTCTTTGGGGATGGCCTTGGTCAGCGGGAGGAGTCGGGAGCCGATTCCGGCGGCCGGGATCACGGCCTTGCGGATCTTCATGAACCGATCATCACATATCGGTGTGGCCGAAAAGCCCGATCCCGGCAAGTAATGGTTGGGCAGTCGGATGCGGATCCATCGGGCGTTGGGCCGGATCAGGGCAGGTCACGGGCAGTTCGCGGGATCGCTGCGCCGCGGTCACGCGGCAGGGCGGCCGTTACCTGATACCTATAGCAACCCGACAGTGACCGCCCAGATCCGTGCATGCCGGATCTGTCGGTAGGGCGGCGTAGATTTCGGGTCGTGAGCACCGACGACACCACCATCGCCGCAGGCGCGACAGGTGGCGACGTGGGCGCGACGGGTGGAAAAGCGGCAGGTGTCGCGGCGTATGCCACCGGCCGCACGGCCCGCCGGTGGGTGCTGCACATCGATATGGACGCCTTCTTCGCTTCGGTCGAGCAACTGACCCGTCCGACGCTACGCGGGCGTCCCGTTCTGGTGGGCGGCACCGGCGGGCGCGGTGTCGTGGCGGGAGCGAGTTACGAGGCGCGGGTGTACGGTGCGCGCTCGGCGATGCCGATGCATCAGGCCCGGCGGCTGGTCGGCGTCGCCGCGGTGGTGGTGCCGCCGCGCGGCCCGGTCTACAGCATGCTGAGCGCGCAGGTGTTCGACGCGTTGCGCAGCCGGATCCCGGTGCTGGAGACGCTGTCGTTCGACGAGGCGTTCGGCGAGCCCGCCGAACTGGCAGGAGCGAGCGCGCAGCAGGTGCACGAATTCTGCGAGCAACTGCGGGCGCTGGTCCGCGAGCGGACCGGACTGGTCGCCTCGGTCGGCGCCGGAACCGGGAAGCAGCTGGCCAAAATTGCCTCCGGTCTGGCCAAACCCGATGGCATCCGAGTGGTTTCGCCGGAGGAACAACAGCAGCTGCTCGCCGGTCTTCCGGTGCGCAAACTGTGGGGGATAGGGCCGGTCGCCGAGAGCAGGCTGCGCTCGCTCGGAATCGAGACCGTCGGCGCGTTCGCGGCGCTGCCGGAGGCGGAGGCGGTATCGATTCTCGGCGGCAGTATCGGTGCGGCGCTGCACCGGCTGGCCCGCGGCATCGACGACCGTCCGGTGGCCGAACGCGCCGAAGCCAAACAGATCAGCGCCGAAACCACTTACGAGAGCGACATTGTCACCCTCGCCCAGCTGCGGCCCGCGATCGAGGCGATGGCCGGCGCCGCCCACACCAGGCTCGGCAAGGACGGCCGCGCTGCCCGCACGGTGGTGCTGAAGCTCAAGAAATCCGACATGAGCATCGTGACGAGATCGTTCACCCTGCCTTATGCCACGGCCGACCTGGCCACCCTGTGCACCGCCGCGCAGCGCTCCGCGATCGATCCTGCCGAGCTCGGCCCGATCCGATTGGTCGGCGTGAGCTTCGGTGGGCTCTCGACGGTGCGGCAGGAATCGCTGTTCCCCGAACTGGATCAATCGCCTGTCGAGGAGCGCACCGAGGAGCCCGAATGGGCGCCCGCGCCCGCCGTCAGGTCGGATTCCGAGGCGCCGCAAGCCGATTCGACGGCGCGGCGGGCAACCCAGTGGTATCCGGGTATGGACGTGGCGCATCCCGAATTCGGACACGGCTGGGTGCAGGGCGCGGGACTGGGTGTGGTCACCGTCCGGTTCGAGACCAGCTCGACAGGGCCCGGCCCGGCGCGTACGTTCGCTGCCGACGACATCAGTTTGTCCCGGGCTGATCCACTAGGCAGTCTCCGCTGACCGGTAGCCTGTGATACTCGTGCAGCGTTGCCGTTCGGTTGGACGCTGTGTGTCGACCCGTACCTACTCGAACGTAAAGGACGAGCAGTTGAAGCTTCGTAAGACTGGACGCATCGCGATCGCCGGCCTGGCCATCGCCGCCACGCTGAGCATGACCGCTTGTGGTGGCGACGACAACAAGGACACCGCCAAGCCGGCCCGCACTACGACCAGCGCCAAGGCTGCGGCGTCGGCGAGCCCGAACCTGCCGCCGGTCCCGACCGTGTCGGAGCTGAACACGGCACTGCAGAAGGCGCTGGATCCGTCGATCCCGAATGCCGAGAAGCTCGACATGGTCCAGGGCGCGCAGGCCGACCCGGAGCTGCCCAACCGTCTTGCCGAGGCCGCCAAGAGCGCCAACATCCAGGTCGCCGTCACCGAGGTGACCCCCTTCGGCGACAGCGTCAACGCCAAGGCGAACTTCACCCTCAACGGCCAGACCAATATCGTCGACGTGCCCTTCGTCGCCGAAGACGGCAAGTGGAAGGTCCAGAAGACCTGGGCCTGCACCATGCTGAGCAACCTCGGCCAGCAGTCGGTGGCCTGCACCAGCTAGTTCTTCGGGCGGTCGGCCCCCGCTCCGCTCGGGGGTCGGTCGCGCAGGCAACACGTTTCGCAGGCAAACTATTCCGCTACTATCGGGCACCGTGGCTGACACGATGGTGTGGGCGGGGCAGCCGCCCGTCGAGGCATCCGAATCCGGGACGGCACAACCGAATAGACGCGGGGGATGGGCCGGGCCCCTCGCACTGATTGCTGGTTTGCTCGGCGCGCTGTTCGCGGTCGCCGTGCCATTGCTGCCGGTTCGCGTGGACGCAGCGACGCTGACCTGGCCGCAAGCCGGATCCGCACGCAGCATCGAAGCCCCGCTGGTCTCCTATGCGCCACTGACTTTCGATGCCACCCTGCCCTGCACGGCGATCAACCAGCTCAGCGCGAAAGGTGGGGTGCTCGCTGCCACCGGACCGACAGGAGCGCCTAATCTCGAGCGGTACGGGTTCGTCGCGCGGGTGCAGCCGCCCCGCGGCGACACCGCCGCTCGACTCGACGTTGTGCTGCGAAACCAGGCGCTGCTCAGCGTTCCGGTCGACGAACTGATCCCTGGTTGCGAGCTCACCGTACATGCCGACACCACCAGCGCCACCGCCACCCTGGTGGGATTCGAAGCGCCCGGCTTCCCTGTCGTGCTCAACGGCGACTATCGACCGCAGCTGGTCGGCATCTTCAGCGATCTGGCCAGTGCCGACGGTGCCCGTGTCACCGCGGCGCTCGACACCAGATTCTCCTCGACCCCCACTCCGATCAAGCGAGCGGCGATCTGGCTCGCCGTGCTGTGCACCCTTGTTTCGCTGGTCGCGCTGTACCGGCTCGATCGCCGTGACGGCAGGCGCAGTCGGCAGGTCCTTCCGCAGCGCTGGTGGACGTTCTCCCTGCTCGACGGCGTGGTGCTCGGAACGATGGTGCTGTGGTACTTCATCGGTTCCACCACCTCCGACGACGGATACCAGTTCGGCATGGCGCGTGCGTCCGGTGTCGCGGGCTACATGGCCAACTACTTCGCGTACTTCGGAGTGCCCGAAAATCCGGTCGGGACACCGTATTACGACTTGATCCGGCTCATGACCGAGGTGAGCACCGCAAGCCCGTGGGTGCGGCTGCCCGCCTTGCTCTGTGGCGTGTCGATGTGGCTGCTGCTCAGCCGTGAGGCGGCACCCCGGCTCGGAGTTGCGGTGCGGCACAACCGGATCGCGATGTGGACCGGGGCGCTCGGCTTTCTGACCATCTGGTTGGCCTACGACAACGGCCTGCGCCCCGAACCGCCGGTGGCACTCGGGCTGCTGCTCACCTGGTGTCTTGTCGAGCGTGCCATCGGGACTCGGCGGTTGCTGCCCGCCGGGCTGGCGATCCTGGTCGCGGCATTCAGTTGCACGGCAGGGCCTTCCGGCGTCATTTGTATCGCCGCGTTGCTTGCGGGGTTGCGACCGGTTGCGCGAATCATCATGGCCCGCATCGGTAATCAGCGTTCGGTGCGCGAGCGGGTTATCGAGTACGCGATCTTGCTCGCACCGCTGCTTGCGGCAGGGGCCGTCGCGCTGGCGGTGATGTTCGCCGATCAGCCGCTCGCGGCGATGTTCGAGATGAAGCGCGTGCATCACATCGTCGGCCCGGATGTGCAGTGGTTCGACGACTATCTGCGCTATCAGTACCTGTTTCAAGGCGAGACCGACGGTTCGGTCGGCCGCAGGATCGGCGTCTTCGCGATGTTCGTCGGACTGGCCGTGTGCGTGCTCATGGTGCTGCGCAAGGGCGGTCGGATTCCGCAGACCGCGGCGGGCCCGACGCGGCGCATTCTCGGTGTCACCGTCGGCGCGCTGCTTCTTGTCATGGTCACGCCCACCAAGTGGACTCATCATTTCGGCGTGTACGCGGGGGTGGCCGGAGCCGTCGCGATGGTCACGGCCATGGCGGTCGGCCCGCGGGTGCTGCGTGCGCCGCGCAACCGTGCCCTGTTCGCCGCGTTGATCGCATTCGTGCTCGCGCTGGTGTTCTCCGGCCCCAACAAGTGGTGGTACGTCTCGTCTTACGGCATTCCGTGGTGGGACAAGCCGCCCGTCGTCGCCGGATTCGGGCTCAACAAGTTGTTCCTCGTCGCCACGGTCCTGCTGCTCGTCGGGTCCGCGTGGTGGCACATCCATGCTCCGGAACCTGGTACGCCGCACCAGATTTCGCGATTCGGCCGGCGTGTTTCGTTGCTCCCGCCGCTGACCATCGCGCTGGCGCTGCTGGTGGTCTGGGACATCGGCTCGTTCGCCAAGGCGGCCCTCGCCCAGTATCCGGCGTTCTCGCTGGCGCGCTCGAATATCGCTGCGGTGTCTGGGGATACGTCGGGCCTGGCGGGCCAGGTGTTGGTCGAGACCGACCCGAACGCGGGCATGCTGCGGCCGCTGATCGGCGACGCGATCAGCACGTTGTCGGGCAGCGGAACCGGATTCAGCGGCAGCGGGGTTGCCGAGGACCTACGCCCCGACGATGAAGCGAGCTCCTCCGGCAGTATCGCGGACGCACTCAGCAGCAAGTCGGCCACCGAGAACACCGCGGGAACCGCAAGCGCCACCCTGCCGTTCGGTCTCGACCCGGCCACCACGCCGATGCTGGGCACCTATCGCTCCGGCGACGCCGGGCCCGCCGACCTGACCACCGGCTGGTATCGCCTGCCCGACCCCGACGATCGCGAGAGCATCATCGCGCTGAGCGCGGCAGGGCGAATCAGGTCCGTCGATGCCGACGGCATCGTCACGCCGGGGCAATTGCTCGAAATCGAGTACGGCGCCACCGATTCCGCGACGACCGCGCAATCCATGGGCCGGGTCACCCCGATCGATATCGGTCCCGCGCCGTCGTGGCGGAACTTGCGGGTGCCGTTCACCGAGATCCCGGATCGCGCCGACGTGATCCGGATTGTCGCTGTCGATCGCGACCGCAACCCGAAACAGTGGCTGGCGCTGACCCCGCCGCGGGTGCCGCAGACCAAGACGCTCGCCGAGGTCGTCGGCTCGAAGGCCCCCGTGCTGACCGATTGGATGGTCGGACTTCAGTTCCCGAACCAGCGCCCCTATGACCACCACAACGGCATTGCCGAAATCCCGGCCTACCGCATCCTGCCCGACCGCCCCGGCGCCGAAATCACCAGCCTGTGGCAGAGCCACGACGGCGGCGGCCCCCTCGGCTGGACCGACATGCTGCTGCGCTCGCGCAGCCTGGCCACCTACCTGAACAACGACTGGCGTCGTGACTGGGGCGAACTCCAGCAGTTCAGCAGGATCGATGCGAGCGCGGACCCGGCACGGCCCACGATCACCGAACAAGACCACTTCGGACTCTGGACCCCCGGGCACATCATCACCGACTATTGAGCACTCCAGACGCCAAGAATCGACCGGAAGGTACGCGTAGTTGATGGAGCGCGCTTGCCGGCTGCTGTGGCCGAGACCGCAATGTGAGGAGATTGCCGGCGGAAGGCGCTTCACCGGTGTGTGAATGACTGTCGGATAGCTGCGCTACGCATCGGGTGTGTGGGTCGGTTCGGGCGTCATGGCGCCGGCCTTCGGATTTCGCCTGCCGTTGCGGGCGCGGCGCAGTGCATCGGTGGTGAAAATGGCCAGGGCCGCCCAGATCAGCGCGAAACCGGCCCAGCGGGATGCCGGCATGTGTTCGTGGGCGACGGCGACGCCCCAGGCCATCTGGAGAGCCGGAGTGAGGTACTGGAGCAGCCCCATGGTGGACAGCGGAACGCGCTGCGCGGCAACGGCGAACAACAGGAGCGGAACGAGGGTGACCGGACCGGTGGACACCATCAGCGCGGTATGGCCCGCACCGGAACCGAATTCGCTGCGACCCGACACCATCAGCACGACGACGAACGCGAGCGCGAACGGCGCGGCGACCAGGCCCTCGGCGGCGATGCCGCGCAGCGCGTCGAGCGCGATCACCTTCTTCACCAATCCGTAGATCGCGAACGAACAGGCCAGCGCGAGCGCGATGATCGGCGGCCTGCCGTAGTCGACGGTCAGCACCGCGACCGCGAGCGCGCCGAGACCGAGCGCGGCCCACTGTGCCCGGGCCAGCCGCTCCCGGAAGATGAGCACGCCGAATGCCACAGTCACCAGCGGGTTGATGAAGTAGCCGAGCGCGCACTCCACCACGTGCCCCGAGGTGACCCCGTACACGTACACACCCCAGTTGAGCGACAGCGCTGTCGAGGCCACCGCGGCCAGCCGCCAGGTCTTCGCGTCGATCCCGCGCATCTCGCGTAGCCGGCCGTTGACCACGAGCACGCCGACGACCAGGATCAGCGTCCACAGGATCCGCTGTGCGACCACCTCGGCCGGACCGGCAAACCCGAGCAGCCCGAAGAAGGCGGGGAACAGGCCCCAGATGAGAAACGCGGCTGCGCCGAACACAACACCTGGGACCGACCTGCTTCGCTGCACGCTACGACCGTAGTTCTCGGTAGCCTTGCGGTCATGTCGATAACCGTGCAGGCAACGGGCGCCACCGGACTGACCACGGCGCAGGTCGCGCAACGTCGCATCGACGGGCTGACCAACGACGTCCCGGACCGGGCCAGCCGATCGGTGCGCGAGATCGTCAGGGCCAACGTCTTCACCAGGATCAACGCCATTCTCGGTGTGCTGTTCATCCTGATCCTGGCCACCGGGTCGATCATCGACGGCATGTTCGGCCTGCTGATCGTCGCCAACAGCGCGGTCGGCATCATCCAGGAGATCCGCGCCAAGCGGACCCTGGACCAGTTGGCCATCGTCAGCCAGGCCAAACCGGCGGTGCGTCGCGACGGCAAGTCGTTGGAACTCGCGCCGCGCGAGGTGGTGCTGGACGATCTGATCGAGCTCGGGCCCGGCGACCAGATCGTGGTCGACGGCACAGTCGAGGAGTCCGCGCAGCTCGAGGTCGACGAATCGCTGCTCACCGGTGAAGCGGACCCGGTGGACAAGAGGATCGGCGCGCAGGTGATGTCGGGCAGCTACGTGGTGTCCGGCAGCGGTGCCTACCGTGCGACCAAGGTCGGTCGCGACGCCTATGCGGCGAAGCTGGCCGAGGAGGCGAGCAAGTTCACCCTGGTGAAATCCGAGCTGCGCAGCGGCATCGACACGATTCTGAAGGTCATCACCTATCTGCTGATCCCCGCGGGGCTGCTGAGCGTGTACAACCAGCTGTTCTCCAGTAAGGAGAGTTGGCGGCCCGCGGTCAGCGGCATGGTCGCGGCACTGGTGCCGATGGTGCCGGAGGGCCTGGTGCTGATGACCTCGGTCGCCTTCGCGGTCGGCGTGGTCCGGCTCGGTCGGCGCAAGTGCCTGGTGCAGGAGCTGCCTGCGATCGAGGGTCTGGCCAGGGTGGATGTGGTGTGCGCCGACAAGACCGGCACGCTGACCGAGAACGGGATGCGGCTGTCGGACATCAAGGTGCTCGACGACGCCGACGACGCCGAGGTGCGCAAGGCGCTGGCCGCCCTGGCCGCCGACGATCCGCGCCCGAACGCGAGCGTGCAGGCGATCGGCGAAGAACTGCCCGACGGTCCCGGCTGGCAGCACACCGCGGTCGCCCCGTTCTCCTCGGCGAAGAAGTGGAGCGGGTACTCCTACGGCGAACACGGCGACTGGCTGCTCGGCGCTCCGGATGTGCTGCTCGACCCGACATCCGACGATGCCAGGGTCGCCGAGGAGCTCGGCTCCTCCGGCCTGCGGATCCTGCTGCTGGCACGCAGCGACCGCGCCGTCGACGCTCCCGACGCTCCGGGCGTTGTGACACCCGCCGCGCTTGTGGTGCTCGAACAGAAGATCCGGCCCGACGCTCGCGAGACGCTCGAATACTTTGCCGGCCAGGACGTCTCGATCAAGGTGATCTCCGGCGACAACGCGGTGTCGGTGGGCGCGGTGGCCTCCTCGCTCGACCTCCCCGGCGGCGACCACGCGGTTGATGCCCGCGAATTGCCCGATGGCCGCGACGAGCTCGCCGACATCCTGGAACGCGAAACCACTTTCGGCCGGGTGCGTCCAGACCAGAAGCGAGCCATGGTGGGCGCCTTGCAGTCTCGCGGTCACACCGTCGCCATGACCGGTGACGGCGTGAACGACGTGCTCGCGCTGAAGGATTCCGATATCGGCGTCGCGATGGGGGCGGGTAGCCCCGCGACTCGCGCGGTCGCGCAGATCGTGTTGCTGGACAATAAATTTGCGACGCTGCCGTACGTGGTGGGCGAGGGTCGTCGGGTCATCGGCAACATCGAGCGGGTGTCGAACCTGTTCCTCACCAAGACCGTGTACGCGGTGTTGCTCGCCTTTCTCGTCGGGCTCGCCGGGGTGGGTTCGCAGATCTTCGACTATGCGCCGATCCCGTATCCGTTCCTGCCCCGGCACGTCACGATCGCGGCCTGGTTCACCATCGGTATCCCGGCGTTCATTCTGTCGCTGGCGCCGAACAACGAGCGGGCCCGCACTGGCTTCGTCCCTCGGGTGCTGCGACTGGCCATTCCCTCCGGCGTGGTGATCGGCATCGCGACCTTCGTGTCCTACCTGATTGCCTATGCCGGACCGCATGCGAGCGAGCAGCAGAAGGAGCAGGCGGGCACCACGGCGCTGATCACGCTCATCATGATCGCGGTGTGGGTGCTGGCCATCGTGGCGCGGCCGTACGTGTGGTGGAAGATCGTGCTCATCACGTCGTCGGTGGTGGCGTACCTGTTCCTGTTCACCGTTCCGTTCACCCGCCACTTCTTCAAGCTCGACCCCTCGAACATCCGGCTCACCACCGCGGCAATCATCTGTGGCGCCATCGGTATCGCGCTCGTCGAAGCCGCCTGGTGGATCAGTGCGGCACTGCAGGGACAGCGGGGCCAACTGCTTCCTGCCACCCCCAGCGGCGGCGCCCGACAACTGGACATCTGACTCGCCGCGCCGCGAGATACCTTGTGCGAGGCGAGTATTCGGTGTTGGAGTACCTTTCGAATATGGAGGTACTGCTGCACCAGATCGACGCGTTCGCTGACGCACCGTTCTCGGGCAACCCAGCCGCGGTCATGCCGCTGTCGGCGTGGCTGCCGGATGCGCTGCTGCAAAATCTGGCCGAGGAGAACAACCTCGCCGAAACTGCCTTCTACACTGCGCAGTTACCCCCGGACGCCGGCGCGCGACCGGGGGAGTGGCCCGTATTCCACCTGCGCTGGTTCACCCCCACCCTCGAAGTGAACATGTGCGGCCACGCCACCATGGCAGCGGCGGCTCAGGTTCTCGAAGACATCCACCCCGGTGAAGACCGGGTGAGCTTCTTCACTCGCAGTGGCTGGCTACATGTCGACCGGACCGACGATGACGAATACGTGCTCGATCTGCCCGCGCTCGAATCCAGGGAGATAGAGCCCGATCCAGTGCTGATCGACGCACTCGGTGTGCGCCCGGTGCGCGCGTTCACCGGATTCGACGAGGTGATCGTCCTCGGCTCCGAACAGGAAGTGCGCGACGCCCATCCGAACTTCGCGGCCTTCCCGCCCCTGGCATTCGACGCGGTCATCACCGCCCGCGGTGAGTCCTCCGATATCGTGTCCCGGGTCTTCGGACCGGATCTCGGAGTGATCGAGGACCCGGTCACCGGATCGGCACACGCCCAGCTGGTTCCGCTGTGGACCCGCGAACTCGGCCGCACCGAGCTCACCGCCCGCCAACTATCCCATCGCGGCGGCAGCATGCGCTGCGAGCTCGTCGGCAACCGTGTGCTGCTCATCGGCCGTTGCCGCCGGTACCTCGACGGCGTGGTGACGATACCGGACTGAGCGGCATGAGATCCCTGGTTGCGTAGACGCTTCAGCAGGCACCGGCCGCCGCCGGCGCTGCGTCGTTGTCATCGATCGGGGAGCGGGCCGTCGTCCGGGCCGGGCAGCACTACATCGTGCTGGTCGGGCAGCAGCGGGACAACGGCGAAGCTGCCGGATACGGCGTCCGGCGGGAGGGCCTGGACGGCGCGGATTCCATTCTGGACGGAAAGGTCTCGGAGGTGGGGGAGTCGGCCGCGGACGACGAGGCCGACGGTGCATGCGCAGTGTGCACGGAGTCGGGCCGCCGAGAGCGCGACAAGGTGGGCGGAGCGTTCGTCGGAGACCAGTGGCGCGAGCAGCTGCCAGGCCGCGTTGTCGGCCGAAGCGACGGCCACCGCGTCACCCGCCGGGACCGCGACGGCGACCATCGGGGCGTGGACGCGGGAAATCTGGACCTGATGGATCACCTGGGCGATGCGGAGTCCGCCGCTGTGGGCCGGAATCTGTTCGGGGGTCAGTGTTTCGGTGAACGACACCAGGGCCCAGTGCTCGTCGGTATCCGTGCCCGTGAGCGAGTCATGGGCGCGGGCAAGGTATTCCGCGACCGGCTCGCCCCGTTCGGGGCCGAGCCGATCGGTGGCGACGCCGGAGGGAACCGGCGGCCGCAGCGCGCCGAGCACCGCCATGACCGCGACCAAGCCGACGGCCGCCGCGGCGACGGCGAGAGCGCGCCAGGGGTGGAACCGAGAGTCGGGGTCAGGCATTGCGCAGGATGTCGAGCGCGTTCTTCAAGTCCGCCGGGTACTCGCTGGTGATCTCCAGATACCGGCCGTCGGCGGGGTGATTGAAGCCGAGCGCGCGGGCATGCAGCCACTGGCGTTCCAGGCCGAGGCGTTCGGCGAGGCGCGGGTCGGCACCGTAGGTCAGGTCACCGCAGCAAGGGTGCCGGATCGCGGAGAAGTGCACCCGGATCTGGTGGGTACGGCCGGTTTCCAGGTGGATGTCGAGCAGGCTGGCCGCTTGGAACGCCTCGACAGTGTCGTAGTGGGTGATGCTCGGGCGGCCGTCGGCGGTGACCGCGAATTTCCAGTCGTTGCCGCGGGCCCTGCCGATGGGGGCGTCGATGGTGCCGCTGCTCGGATCCGGATGTCCCTGCACAAGGGCGTGATACCGCTTGTCGATGGTGCGCTGCTTGAAGGCGCGCTTGAGCACCGTGTATGCCCGCTCGGATTGCGCGACCAGCATTACCCCGGAGGTGCCGACGTCGAGCCGGTGCACAATGCCCTGGCGTTCGTGTGCGCCGGAAGTGGAGATGCGGTAACCGGCCGCGGCGAGTCCGCCGACGACCGTCGGCCCGTGCCAGCCGACCCCGGGATGGGCGGCGACGCCGACCGGCTTGTCCACCGCGACGATGTCGTCGTCGGCGTACAGAATGGTCAGGCCCTCCACGGCTTCGGCCTCGATCGTCAATTCCCGCTTCGGTTCCGGGAACTCGACCTCCAGCCAGGCGCCGCCGACGAGTCGATCGGACTTGCCCGCGGCGATACCGTCGAGCTGCACGGAGCCCTCCTCGGCCATCGCGGCCACCGCGGTGCGCGACAGGCCGAGCAGCCGTGAGAGCCCCGCATCGACGCGCATACCGTCGAGCCCGTCGGGCACCGGCATGGTTCTGGTTTCCCTCATGCCGCGTTCTCCTGTCCGGTGTTCTTCGGCTTGCTCTCGGAATCGCTGCCGTCCGGCACGTCCCCTTCGGTCGCGGTGTCGCCACCGCGTCCGGTCCGACTGCCGTCGGGTTCGAACCCGAACACCGTCAGCACCACCAGCAGGATGGCGCCGCACACGATCGCGGAATCGGCCACATTGAAGACCGGCCACCAGCCGATCGCGACGAAATCGACCACGTGCCCCTGCAGCGGGCCCGGTGCCCGGAATACTCGGTCGACCAGGTTGCCGAGCGCGCCGCCGAGCACCATGCCGAGCCCGATCGCCCACCACAGCGAGCGCAGCGTGCGCCCGATGCGGATCACCCCGATCACCACGCACGCAGCGACCAGCGTCAGCAACCAGGTCATGCCGGTGGCCATGGAGAACGCCGCGCCCGGATTGCGCACCAGCGACAGACGGGCGAAATCGCCGATGATCGACACCGGCTCGCCGGGTTCCAGCTGGGCGACCGCGATCGTCTTGGTGAGCAGATCCAGCCCGAGCAGCACCGCCGCGATGATCAGCAGGGTCCGCAGCCGCAACGGTGCGGCCGCCGCAGCCTCGGTCGATAGCTCGGGAGTCGATGGCGTTGGTTCTGTCGGTGGCGCCGCCTGGTCGGCAGTGCCCTTTCGAGCCACCTGCGCGCTGTCGCCAGTGGGGTCTTTCTCGGTCGGCCGGTCGTCACTCACGACGACCATCATCTCTCGAGCAAGCATGGCCCTGTTGCACGCGGTCTCCTGCATGTCCCAGCTGACACTCAGGAAGCGGTCGTACTCTGATCCTCGTGACGGTGTTGTCTTCCCCCCACGCCCCTCGGGTCGCGCGCTCGGGTGTGCTGCTGATGGTGCTTGCGCTCGGGCTTTCGGCGTTCGGTGTCGGTTGCAGCGATGGGACCGAGGCGCGCAACGAATCCGACGGCACCGAGCCGCTCGGAATCGGTAAGGAAGTGACGGTGCCGATCTCGGTGGCGGTCACCACGGTCGTCTCGCCGGGCAGCGAGCCGCGCGCCTTGCTGCGCCCCAGCTACCAGGCAGGCACCGCGCAGCAAGTGACCTTGCGCACCGACTACCGCATCGCGCAGCAGATCAACGATCAGCCGTCGCGCGATTTCTCCACGCCCGCGCTGACCATCCCGATGACCGCGCGGGCGGGTAGTGACGGCGTCGACCTCACCCTCGGCACCATCACGAGCCCGGACCCGTCGCTCGCCAAGGCACTGACGGCCGCGGATGGTTCCCACGCCGGTTTCGATATGAGCGAGCTCGGCGCGATCACCGCACTGCGCCTGGAGCCATCGCCGGATACCTCTAATGCCGCGCGAGCGGCCCTCGAGCAGGCCTTCTATCAAGCGGTCTACCGCTCGATCGCGTTCCCCGACCAGCCGGTCGGCGAGGGTGCGGTGTGGACGGTCCGCCAAGAGGTGACCGGCGGCGTCGCGCTCGACCAGGTGACCACGGCAACGCTAACCAAACGCGAGGGCGACCGGCTGACGATCGAGCTCGAGGTGACGCAGCAGCCGCAGACGTCGGTGTGGATGATGCCCAATAACGCGGGGACGCTCGACATCCAGGACTACGTCATGCAGGGCACCGGAACGATCACTGTCGACCTGGGGCTGCCGCTGCCGGTATCGGGTTGCATCACTGTGGGCGGGCATCAGGCCTACCGTGACGCGCGCAGCGCCAGCATGCTGCAGCAGACCATCAATACGCAGGTGTCGTGGACGGAATGAGCCGATGAATCGCGGGCCTGATGCCTAGATCGGTGGGATCGGGCATTTTTGCCCGTGGCCGGTAATAGGCTCGGCGTGTCCGACACATCGCCTTCTACCGGAGGTCAAACATGTCCGATGTCAAACCCGTTCCCGATGGATATCCGGTGGTCTCGCCCGGATTGGCTATCGACGGCGCTGCGGCGGCCATCGATTTCTACAAACAGATTTTCGGTGCGTCGGAGCGAATGCGCATGCCCGGTCCGGACGGCAAGATCGCGCATTGTGAACTGATGTTCGGCAGTTCGGTCGTCATGCTCGGGGATCCCGCTCCCGATATGGGTTTCCTCGACCCGAAGACCGTCGGAGGAACTCCGGTCAATCTCCACGTCTACGTCGCGGACGCCGACGCCGCTTACACCGCCGCCTTAGCGGCCGGTGCCAAGCAGCTCACCCCTATCGCCGACCAGTTCTACGGTGACCGCAGCGGCTCGTTCGAAGACCCGTGGGGGCACCGCTGGACGGTGGCCACCCATATCGAGGATGTCCCGCCGGAGGAGATGGACAGGCGTATGGCCGAAATGTTCGGCACTTCCTGACCGGCGGCTTACCCCAGCACCACCGAATCGCCCTCGACGTGAACGTTCTTAGCGGCGAGGGGTTGGGTCGCGGGCCCGTTCACCACCGAGCCGTCCAGGCCGAACTTGCTGCCGTGGCAGGCGCAGTTGATGGTGCCGCCGGAGACGTCGGCCACCTTGCAGCCCGCATGCGTGCAGACCGAGGAAAGGCCGACAAAGGTGCCTGCGCTCGGCTGCGTCACCACGGTGTCGCCGCTGATCACGCCGCCACCGACCGGGACATCTGCAGTATTGGTGATGGCATTCGGGTTGGGTTGCCCCGCAGCGGCATTCGGGCCGGGTGCCGCTGCGGTCGCGGGCTTCGGTGCGGGTGCCGCTGCCGATTCGCTCTTGCCGTAGGTGCTGCACGCGGTGAGCGCGGCCACCGCGCCAGCGCCGGCCACCACAGTGCGTCGCCGGAGGATGAATTCGTCGATCGTCATGGGTCGATCTCCTTTCAGAAGGTGATGCCGTTGTGCTGGAAGAACCACAGTGCCGAGGTGAGCCAGACGCCGACCAGCCCGCTGAGCGTCAGGCCGCCCGCAACCGGAATCACCCAGCCGGGCAGGCCCTTTCTGGTCAGCAGCAGCATCTTGGCGACGAAGGCGCCATAGAAGAAGCAGCCGAACAGCGAGTGCAGCAGCACCCGGGTCTGATAGTCCTGAAACGACGAGCAGGACAGCGGCCAACCCGGCCACCGCCCCGAGGGTGAGCAATGGTCCCAGACGTTTCATAGGGTCTCCTCGATGCGCGGCCGTCGAAAGACCGGCCGAAGCGATCCCCGAACCGCACGCTGCGCCGGCACCGCTGTCTCGCATTGTCTACGTGGTAGACCACCCGAGCGGTTCGATCCGACATTCACGGCACCCGTCGATCGGCGTGTCATGCCTGCGTGTTTGCTGGTCAGGAGGCTGGAAGCAGCCGGTACGCCGTGCGTGCGGTACGCCTCGAATGTGCAGGCGCGACGGCGGACCGAGCAATGGAAACGGCCATGGTCCCCGGGCCGAAAAGTGGGCAGCTGTCGTGGCAGTTACGGGCGAGCCGCGGCTCAGGAGAGCGCGCGATGCGGTGCGGCCGACCGGTGCATGTCCGGGGCTGTCAGGTCGGACGGTCAGCTGAGATCGGACCGGCGGTGCGTCGTGCTGTCTGGCTTGGGGCCAGTGCCTCGGCGGCCGCACTCGTGCTCGCAAACGAGTGCTCGCGGTTGTGTTTCCGGCGGGTGATCGTTGCAGTTCACCCGGCTGCGGGGTCAGTTCGGCGGTGAGGGGTCGTGTTGTCGGTGCGGCTGGTGGTGCCTCGGCCGCATTCGTGCTCGGAATCGGTGCTCACGGACGCGCGGTCGGCGGATGGCTATCGCAGTTCACCTGGTTGGGTGGTCAGCCATGGTCGGCGGCGACGGTGGGTCGCGGTGTCGGTGCCGAGGCGGCCGCAAGCGCCCGCGCTGCACCCGGTGTCAGTTTCGCGCCCGCCGCGTGGGCTGCGGTGAATGCGGGATCACCGAGGGCTGCCCGGACGATCCTGGTCGGGCCGTCGATGTCCGGGCGTTCGGCGGGGAGCAGGGCGATGCCGTTGGCCAGGCGGACGGCTTCGGCGGCACCCAAAAGGTGTGCGGCGGCGTCGTATTCGCCGAGGCCAGCGGTGGCGGTGGCCAATCCGGCCAGGGCGAAAGCGGTGTCGCGTGGGGCGGCGATGCGTTGGGCGCCGTCGAAGGCGGCGAGGTGGAGGTCGAGTGCGGCTGCGGGCTCGCCTCGCTGTTCGAGGAGATAACCGAGTTCGACTTGGAGCATGGGGAGGAACAGTGGCGTTTCTTCGGCGTCGGGCGGGGTCAGTGCCAGCAGTTCGCGCAGGATGTGTTCCGCGACATCGGGTTTGCCGTCACGCCGGGCGGCGAAGGCGAGCACGACCGAGGCGAAGAGGCGGCCGGGACCGTAGCCGTGTTCGGCCGCGATTCGCTGCGCCTGCGCACCGAGCGCGGTGGCGCGGTCGAAGTCGGTGTGCTGCATGGTGATCCAGCCCAGCCAGCACAGGTGGGTGCACACCTGGCCCCACAGTTCCAGCTCCTGGGCAAGGCCGAGCGCCTCGGTGTGGATGTCGGTGGCGACGGTCAGGTCGCCCGTCAGTTCCGCGAGGCCGCCGAGCCATTCGGCAGCCTGTAGTCTGCCCCAGCGGTCGTCGATTTCGGCGAAGATCCGCGCCGCTGAGTGGGCATTGTGCTCCAACGCGGTCAGATCCACTCGGCTGTGCGCGGATTTCGCCAGCGCCACGTGCGCGGCCGCGATACCCCAGCGGTCACCGAGCTGTTCGCACACCGGAAGCGCCCGGCGCACCAGTGCTTCCAGCTCCGGCAGGTCGCCGGACTCCAGCGCGGAGAAGGCGAGGAACAGCTCGGCGCGAGCCCGCCCCGCCGGATTGTCGACGGTGTCATAAACCGCGAACACCGCGGCGCGCTTCGCGGCACCGTCGGTGAATTCGCCTTGCTGGAACGCGAGCCCGGTATTCCACGCGAGAGCCGGTGCGCGATGCTCGGGCGCACCACCCAGTGCGAGCGCGGCATCGAACCATCGCCGCGCCTCGTTCAACCGCCCGCGCAGCAGCCAATACCAGGCCAGCGCATTCACCAGCCGCAGCGCATGGTCCGCATCATTCGCCCGCACGAATCCGTCCAGTGCGGCCCGCAGATTCGCATCCTCGCTGTCGAGTCGATGCAACCATCGCTGCTGGTCCGCGCCATACAGCTCCGGCGAAGCCCGTTCGGCCAGCCGCAGGTAATACCGGTGGTGGGCCCGGGCCGCCGCGGCCGCTTCGCCCGCCTCCGCCAGTCGATCCATGCTGAACGCCGCCACCGACTCGAGTAGCCGAAACCGCCTGCCCGTTGCGTGTACCAGCGACCGATCCACCAGTCTCGCAACAATATCCGCGACCGTGGACAGCTCGAGCCGGGTAGTGGTGGTGTCCCCGTCGATCCCTTCCGCACACACCGTTTCGGCGGCGTCGAGGGTGCAGCCGCCCGCATGCACAGCCAGTCGGCGCAGCACTGCCCGCTCGTTGTTGTCGAGCAGACCCCAGCTCCAGTCGATCATTGCGGTGAGGGTCTGCTGGCGTGGCGGGGCGCCGCGATGTCCGGTGGCGAGCAGCCGGAAACGATCGTCGAGCCGGGCCACCATCTCGTGCACACCGAGCGCCCGCACCCGGGTCGCAGCCAACTCCAGGGCCAGGGGAATGCCGTCGAGTCTGCGGCACAGGGTGGCGATCGGTGCGGCGGTGTCGGTGTCGAGGACGAAGTCGCGGGCGCTCGCACGGGCCCGGGTCAGGAAAAGCTTTACCGCGCTGGACTGTTCGAGCTCGGTGAGATCGGCGTCGCGGGTCGGCACGGTCAAGGGCTCCACCGCGACGATGTCCTCACCGGGCAGTCGCAGCTGCTCGCGGCTGGTGGCGAGGATGTGCAGCTTCGGGGCGGCGCCGAGCAGCAGTTCGGCGAGGTCGGCCGCGTAATCGACGACGTGTTCGCAATTGTCGAGGACCAGCAGCAGTTCTTGATCGGCGAGTGCCTCGCAGAGCAGCTCCGCCGGATCGGCGCCGTCGCTGGCTCGGATGCCGAGCACCTGCGACACCGCCTCGGCCAGCCAGGTCGACCCGTCGGTCGCGGTCGGTTGCAGCGGCGCCAGCTCGACCAGCCAGGCGCCCTGAGGAAACCGTTCGGTCAGTCCGGCAGCCGCGGCGAGCGCGAGCCGGGTCTTGCCGACGCCGCCGGGGCCGGTCAGCGTCACCAGCCTGGTGGCGGAAACGGTGTCGCGCAGCCGAATCAGATCCCCGTCGCGGCCGATCAGCTCGGTGCGCTGGGCCGGGATATTGGAATTGCGCCGCCGTAGTACTGTTTCCGGTCGCGGCGCGGCGAGCTGGAGCTCCTGCCCCAGAATCGAGCGGTGCAGAGCAACAAGTTCCGGACTCGGGTCGAGGCCCAGTTCGTCGGCCAGCTGTCGACGCAGGTCCTCGTAGCTGTCGAGGGCCTCGGCCTGGCGGCCCGCACCGTAGAGTGCACGCAAATATCCCGCGCGCAACCGTTCGCGCAGTGGGTGTTCGCGCACGAAGGCCGCGAGATCGCCTGCCACCAAGCGATATTCGCCGAGTGACAGTCGCGCCTCCGCGAGTTCCTCGACAGCGACCAGCCGCTGTTCCTCCAGCTGGGCGATGGCGGGTTCGGCGAAGGTTGCGTCCCGGAAGTCGGCGTATGCGGGGCCGCGCCACAGACCGAGCGCTTCGGTGAGCGCCTGGACGCGCGCGGCCGTGTCCGTGGTCGCACGGGCAGTGGCCACCAGTGAACGGAAATGCAGCGCGTCGACGTCGGTGCCGCCGAGGCGATAGCCGGGTGGTGGCGACACCACCAGCTCGCGGCCACCGAGCTCGGCATCCTCGAGCGCCCTCCGCAGCTGCGACGCCTTGGCCGCCAGCGTGCCTGCGGGGTTTCCGGGCGGGTCATCGGCCCAGATGTCGTCGACGAGCCGATCCGCCGAGACCGGCTGTCCGCCGTTGACCAGCAGATCTGCCAGCAGCGCCCGCACCTTGGCGCCCGGAATGGGGACGACCGTGCCCGCCGCCGTCCAGACCGTCAACGGACCGAGCACACCGAAACGCATACTCGCAGCTTAAGCGGTGGACGCACGGGCGCTCGGCACCGGAATCCGACCGTAAACAAACCGGAAGGTGCACAGCCCAGAGTTGGTCCCAACGAACAACACCGACCACCGAAGGAACCGACATGAAACTCCGCACCGCATTCGTCGCCGCTGCCCTCGCCGCGACCGCCCTGCTGTCGGGCTGCTCGGGCGCCGACGACGCGCCGACGCCCGCTCCGGCCGCGGCTCCCGGCGCCTACGCCGATGTGAACGGCCTGCACATGTATTACGAGGTGCACGGGACTCCGACCGCGCAGCCGCCGTTGGTGTTGTTGCACGGCGCGTTGTCGGGCATCGGCACCGACTTCGGTCAACTGATTCCGGAACTGTCCAAGACCCGCCAGGTGATTGCCGTCGAACAGCAGGCACACGGCCGCACCGCCGACATCGACCGCCCGCTGCGCACCCCGCAGATGGCCGAGGACACGGTGGCGCTGCTGCACCAGCTCGGCGTGCAACGCGCAGACATCTTCGGCTACAGCATGGGTGCCGGTGTCGCACTGGAGATTTCGCTGAAGCACCCCGAGCTGGTGCGCAAACAGGTGCTCGCGGCGGGCGGCCTCGACGCCAACGCGATGCACCCCGGGCTGCTGGACGGCCTTGCCGAACTGCAGCCCGAGATGCTGCACGGTTCGCCCTTCTACAACGACTACATGAAGAACGCGCCGCGTCCTGAGGACTTCCCGCGGTTGGTCGCGCGGGTCAAGGATCACGACCAGAACGCGTTGCCCGCTTTTGCGGCAGCGGCGGTGCGTCAGATCACAGCGCCGACGCTGACGGTGATCGGCGACTCCGACATCGTCAGGCCCGAGCACGCGGTCGAGATGTTCCGGCTCTTCGGCGGCGGCATCATGGGCGACACGCCCGCAGGCCTGCCGAACGCGCAGCTGGCCATCCTGCCCGGCACCAGCCACGTCACCCTGGTGCACCGTCCAGAACTGTTGCTGCCGATCATCCCTGCCTTCCTCGAAGCACCCGCACAGGATGTGCGGTGAGCGAGCTCGGCGATCGAACCGTGAATGCGGCGGTGGGCACTGACGAACCGGGCGCCGGCCCGGCCCCGGCGGCGCCCACCGCGCGCCCGGTGCGGGTGACGCTGATCCTCGGCAGCACCCGCACCGGGCGATTCGGGCCGACGGTGGCGGGTTGGTTCGCGGGCCGATTGCGCCGCCGTCGTGATGTCGAGCTGGACACCGTCGACCTCGCCACCGTCGGACTGCCCGATCGGCTCACCGATCACGACGAACAGGTTCCCCCGACGGTGCGCGAATTGGGCCAGCGTTTGGCCGCCGCCGACGCCTTCGTCGTGGTCACGCCCGAATACAACCGAAGCTTCCCGGCGGCTGTGAAGAACGCCATCGACTGGTTCGACAGCGAATGGGCCGCCAAGCCGGTGACCGTCGTCAGCTACGGCCGCGAATCCGACGGCAGCCAGGCCGCCGCCCAACTGCGGCAGGTGTTCGGCGAACTGAATGCCGTTCCCATTCGCCGCACCGTCCCCATCGCCAAGGTGTGGCAACGCTTCGCGGCCGACGGCAGCTGGCCGCGCCGCGATGCCGAGCTCGACGAATCCGTCAATGGCGCAGTGGACCAACTCCTCTGGTGGGCCCGCGCATTGCGCGACGCTCGCGCCAGTGCACCGTTCGTGCAGTGAGAACATCCCGATCCCCGGCCGCCCGAGCTCGACGAGTGGCAGCCTCCGCGGGCGCCGTCCGAGGCTAGCGGGATTCGAGTTCGAAGATCTGACGCGGGCGGCATTCACGTTCGTCGAATGTGGCGTCCACGCCCGCGCTGAAAACGGCGGCGAACGCCGCCGAATACGTGTCGTCGGAATCCCATGCGGCCGTCGAGACGACGGCGTCTCCTTCGCTCGTCACCCAGCACTCGGCGGACAGGCAGCCCGGCGACGAGCGCAGGACCGCGCGGACCTTGTGCACCCGGGCGACGAACTCGTCGAAGTGTGCGGGTACCGGGTAGTGGAAGGCAACAAAACCGACTGTCATCCGACGTGCCTCTCCTCGGCGAAAGCATCGGTGCTTTCGCAATTTGATTGTTTAACAACAACTCTCAAATATACGGTTCCGTATATGGCAATCGTAGCCCGCGCCGCGGCGGCGTCAACACCGTCCGCCGTACCGGCGGCATGGCCGCCGTCACACGCGCCTGCGCTGCAGTCGGATCGAGCAGAACCTTCGACATTGCCTCCCGCGCCGCAGATCTTTTGCTAGAACTCCCGCGACCGAGCCCCGGCCCCATCCTCGGCACGCAGCCAGTGCGCCGTGTCGGCGACACGAAACGATCGCGCACGCCTCGACTCAAGTTGTCTCACGGGTTTGAGAGTTTTGTCGACAAATTCGGCCTGCATCGTGGCTACATTCAAGAAAGTCTCATTGGGAAGTTCAATGAGAAAATTCAAGGTAGGGGAAATCTCGCTAGAGAAAGGGTTCGGTATGGATGCCGACGAAGTGAAGCGCTACATCGGTGAGAAGTTCGAGGGCGTGGTGGTCAGTGGGTATCTGGGTGACAGTTTCTTCATCTACGACCCGAACGGCGACCTGCCTGCTAAGCGCCAAATCCCCTTCGCGACCATCGTGACCGGCGACAACTACGACACCGTCTCCGCGCTGGACCATGAGGACGCGTACCGGTTGAACATCGCCCTGACCAAGGACACCTTTACCGCGATGTTCGGGCAGGTACCCACTCGGCGCGACGAGAACGGCACGCTTGCTACCGATTACGACTATGCGGCCAGGGACCAGCTGATGCCGCACCCTACCTACGGTGCTCAGCATTGGGTCTGTGTCGTGAACCCGAGCGACGAGACCTTCGACGTCATCGAACCTCTGTTGGCCGAGGCCTACCGGTTCACCGCTCGCAAACATGCCAACTGGCTCGCACGCCGACGTTCCCTCGCACAACAGCAGGCCGACTGACGTATCAGGCGCGATCACCCATCGCAGCGACCACACCCGCGCCGATGATCCGGTGGCGCGGAGCGGTGGACCCGGTCCCCCTCATCGCCGTGGTGGCCGGGTCCGCCGCATTCCGCGTCGTCTATCCGCGGGCGATGGTCTCGAAGACCTTCGGGTCGACGAGGGTCGAAGTATCGCCGAGTTCTCGGCCCTCGGCGACGTCGCGGAGTAGACGGCGCATGATCTTGCCGCTGCGGGTTTTCGGGAGTTCGGGGACGATATGGATTTCGCGTGGGCGGGCGATGGGGCTGATCTCCCTGGACACTTCGGCTTTCAGTTCGGCGACCAGGGCCGCGCCGGTGTTGGTCGCGCCCGCGGTGAGGATGACGAACGCGACAATGGCCTGACCGGTGGTGTCGTCGCTGGCACCGACCACCGCGGCCTCGGCGACTCCGGAGTGCCCGACGAGGGCGGATTCGACTTCGGCGGTGGAGATACGGTGGCCGGAGATGTTCATCACGTCGTCGACGCGGCCGAGCACCCACAGGTCGCCGTCGGCATCGAGCTTGGCGCCGTCACCGGCGAAATACCAACCGGCGTCGGCGAATCGGTCCCAGTACGTCTCCCGGAACCGGTCCATGTCGCCCCAGATGCCGCGCAGCATCGACGGCCACGGCTGGTCGAGGACGAGCAAACCGGAACGGCCGTTCTCGAGCTCGGTGCCCTCGTCGTCGACGATCTTGGCGCAGATGCCGGGCAGCGGAGCCATCGCGGCGCCGGGCTTGGTCGCGGTGACGCCGGGCAGCGGGGAGATCATGATGGCACCGGTCTCGGTCTGCCACCAGGTGTCCACGATCGGAGTTCGGTTGCCGCCGATGACATCCCGGTACCAGCGCCAGGCTTCCGGGTTGATGGGCTCGCCGACCGAGCCGAGTAGTCGCAGCGAGGACAGGTTGTGGGCGTCGGGGATCTCGCGGCCCCACTTCATGAACGTTCGCACCAGGGTGGGAGCGGTGTAATAGATGGTGACACCGTACTTTTCGATGATGTCGAAGTGCCGGTGCTCGTCGGGAGAGTTGGGTGTGCCCTCGTAGACGACCTGGGTGGTCCGGTTGGCGAGCGGGCCGTAGACGATGTAGCTGTGTCCGGTGACCCAGCCGATGTCGGCGGTGCACCAGTAGACGTCGTGTCCGGGCTTGTGGTCGAAGACGTTGTGGTGGGTGTAGGCCGCCTGGGTCAGGTAGCCGCCGGAGGTGTGCAGGATGCCTTTGGGTTTTCCGGTGGTGCCGGAGGTGTAGAGGATGAACAGCGGATGCTCGGCATCGAACGCTTGCGCCTGGTGGTCCGGGGAAGCATCGGTGACCGTGTCGTGCCACCACAGGTCACGGCCCTCGGTCCACCGCACCTCGATGTTGGTGCGGCGCACCACGAGCACGTGCTCGACGCTCGAGGGCACGCCGCCGAGCGCCTCGTCCACCGCGGCCTTGAGCGGCGCGGCCACACCGCGCCGCCACTGCCCGTCGGTGGTGATCACCAGCCGCGCCTCGGCATCGTCCACCCGCTGCCGCAACGCGGTGGGGGAGAACCCGGCGAACACGACCGAGTGGGTGAGGCCGAGGCGGGCGCAGGCCAGCATCGAGACGATGGCCTCGGGAACCATCGGCATATAGATGGCGACCCGGTCGCCGGCCCGCATGCCGAGCTCGGTGAGATAGTTTGCCGCCCTGGACACTTCGCTGAGCAGTTCACTGTAGGTGAGGTCTCTGGAGTCGCCCGGCTCGCCTTCCCAGTGGATGGCGACCTGATCGCCGTGGCCGTCCAGTACGTGCCGGTCGACACAGTTGTAGGCGACGTTGAGTTTGCCGTCGACGAACCACTTCGCGACGGGCGCGTCGCGCCAATCGAGGACCTGTGTCCAGGGCTGATCCCAGTGCAACCGCCGAGCCTGTTCGGCCCAGAACCCGAGCCGATCGGCCGCGGCCCGGTCGTACACGGCCGCACCGGCATTGGCGGTCGCGGTGAACGCGGCCTCCGGCGGGTAGGTGGCCGGTACGGCACCGGACGCGCTGTCGAGGCCGGTCGTGTCAAAGTCGGTGGTTGCGCTGGTCAACGTGGAACTCCTATCGGAACTACAAGGGATGTGGTCTCATCCCGTCGAAATGTCGGGGCGGCAGGTCTCAGTGCACGACCGCCTTCTCCGCGCCGACGCCGGTGAGTGAGCGGACCTCCATCTCCGAGGCCTTCGCCGGGTCTTCCCGCTTCCGGCCGCCGAGGAAGGTGCCGATCACGCCGAGCGCGAAGGCCAGTGGGATGGAAACGATTCCCGGATTCGACAGCGGGAACCAGTCGAAATCGGAACCCGGGATCATCGAGGTCTTGGTGCCCGACACCGCCGGGGAGAACACGATCAACACGATGGTGGAGATCAGGCCGCCGTACATGCTGAACAGCGCTCCCGTGGTGTTGAACCGCTTCCAGAACAGCGAGAACAAGATGGTCGGCAGGTTCGCCGCGGCAGCGACCGCGAAGGCGAGCGCCACCAGGAACGCGACGTTCTGGCCGTTGGCGAGGATGCCGAGCCCGATGGCGAGCACGCCGATGATCACCGCGGTGATCCTGGAGACCCGGACCTGCTTGTCTTCGTCGACCTTGCCCTTCTTGATCACGCTCGCGTAGATGTCGTGGGCGAACGACGCCGAGGCGGTGATGGTCAGTCCGGCGACGACCGCGAGGATCGTAGCGAAGGCGACCGCGGAGATAATGCCGAGCAGCACAACGCCACCCAGCTCGAATGCCAGCAGCGGCGCCGCCGAGTTCTGGCCGCCGGCCGCGCCCAGGATACGGTCGGGGCCGACGATCGCGGCCGCGCCGTACCCGAGCACCAGGGTGAACAGGTAGAACGCGCCGATCAGTCCGATCGCCCAGACCACCGATCGCCGAGCCTCTTTCGCGGTGGGCACCGTGTAGAAGCGCATCAGCACATGCGGCAGACCGGCCGTGCCGAGCACCAGCGCCAAGCCGAGGGAGAGGAAGTTCAGCTTGGAGGTCGAGCTGCCGCCGTACTGGGCACCGGGGGCGAGCACGTCACGCGCGGCCACACCCTTGGTCTTCGAACCCGACACCGCTTCCTGGGCCGAGCCGAGGATGTCGGAGAAGTTGAAGCCGAACTTGGCGAACACCATGACCGTCATCAGCGCGGCACCGGTAATGAGCAGTGCGGCTTTGATGATTTGCACCCATGTGGTGCCCTTCATGCCGCCGACCAGCACGTACACGATCATCAGCACGCCGACAACGGCGATCACGATGGACTGCCCGGTCTTGTCGGAGATATCGAGCAGCAGCGCGACGAGACCGCCGGCGCCCGCCATCTGCGCAAGCAGATAGAACAGCGAGACGGCCAGTGTGGTCAATGCGGCAGCGGTGCGGACGGGGCCTTCCTGTAACCGGAAGCTCAGCACGTCCGCCATGGTGAACTTGCCGGTGTTCCTGAGCATTTCGGCGACCAGCAGTAGCGCGACCAGCCAGGCGACCAAGAAACCGATCGAGTAGAGGAACCCGTCGTAGCCGTAGACCGCGATCGCACCGGCGATGCCGAGAAAGCTCGCCGCGGAAAGGTAATCGCCCGCGATGGCGACACCGTTCTGTGGACCGGAGAAGCCGCGGCCGCCGGTGAAGTAGTCGGCGGCGGTGCGGTTGTTGCGACTGGCCCTGATCACCACGACCATGGTGATCACGACGAAGATGGCGAAGATGGCGATGTTCGCGGCCGGATTGCCGACCGTCCCTGCGGCAAGGTATTGCGTGTCGGCGAAGACGGTCATGCCTGGCCCCCTTCGAGGTAATGACGAATAGCGGCCGCGCGCGGGTCGAGTTCGCGGTTGGCGAACCGGACGTAGAGTGCGGTGATGGCGAAGGTGGAGACGAACTGCGCGAGGCCGAGCAGTAGGCCGAGGTTGATGTTCCCGAAGACCTCGGTCGCCATGAAGTCGTGCGCGTAAGCGCCGAGTAGCACGTAACTCAGGTACCAGACCAGGAACAGCGCGGTCATCGGAAACACGAAGCGGCGCAACCGGCTTCGGAGCTCCTGGAATTGCGGACTCGCTTGCACGGCGGCGAAGTCTTCGGCGCTCGGCGTGCGCGACGGCGCGGCGGCATCCGAGCGCCGAGGCTCGGTGCTCTCGCCGTCGAGGTCGATACTGGTCATCAGGAGTCCTAGCGTGTGACGTGACTTACTGCGCAGACCGTAGCCAGGTCGGCATGAGGGAATCATGATGTGGCGCAGGTCACTCTGTGAAGGTGCCTGTTTGTGCGGTGAGCGGTCGGCTGGACGCGACGAACGGTCCGGCCGCGGAGTGCGAAAATCGGATCGCCACGGCGGTTCGTTCGACCGCGGGCAGCCTCAGTTAGAGCGCAGCACGCGCTCCCGGTCGGCGCCCATGCCGAGCCTTTCCGGCGCGTGCAGGCGCACGAAGATCCGCCCGACCGTGCGCGCGCTCTGGCCGCGTGTCACCTTGCTGACCAGGATCATCGATGCGAATGCCAGGGGAACGCTGATCGCCGCCGGATAGCCGAGCACCGCCGCGGGCCAGCCGCCCGCCACCTCGTCGGAGACCCCGCCGAGCACCGATACCGCCGTCGCGCCGCCCGCCGCCAGACCGCCGGTGATCAGCCCAGTGGCCGCCCCGATCGCGGTCAGCCCGCGCCACCAGATGCCGAGTGCAAGCAGCGGGCAGAGCGTGGACGCGGCGACCGAGAATGCGAGCCCGACGGTGCGGGACAGATCGAGCGAGGCGACGGTGAGCGAAAGACCGAGTGGCACGGCACCGGCGCACAGCGCTGCGGCACGAAAATCGCGAATGCGCCCACGCAACATGTCCGTGCTGAGCACCCCCGCGATGCTCACGAGCAGACCCGACGAGGTGGACAGGAACGCGGCGATCGCGCCCGCGGCCGCCAGCGCCGCGAGCAACTGTCCCGGCAGACCGGCGAGCACCGATCCCGGCAGCAGCACCACCGCGGCATCGGAGGTGCCGGTGATCAGCAGCTGCGGCACGTAGAGCCGCGCGAAGACCCCCAGCAGCACCGGGAACAGGTAGAACACTCCGACCAGCCCGATCACCGCGAGCGCTGTGGTCCGCGCCGCCCGGCCGTCCGGGTTGGTGTAGAAGCGCACCAGCACATGCGGCAACCCCATGGTGCCGAGGAAGGTGGCGACGATCAGCGAGAACACCTGGTAGGTCGGATGCGATCCGCCGAACCCGCCGCCGGGCAGCAACCAGGCCGCGCCGTCGGCGGGCGCACCGGCCACCACCGGCACGGCAGCGCCGGCATCGAGGACCAGCTGGGTGCCCGCGGCCAGCTCGTGTTCGCCGGATGTCAGCAGCGCCGGTCCGGTCACCGCGCGGTCGTCGAGGGTGCCGTTGATCGAAACCAGTTGTGGCGCGGCCACCTGAACGACCACATCGGTGCTCACATCGACCGTCGTCCGCTCGGTGACGATCGGGGGCGCGGGTGTGGCGAGCTCGCGATTGTCGGCTAGGAAATGCCCGAGCAGCACCAGCGCCGGTATCGCCACCGCGGTCAACTTGAGCCAGTACTGGAAGGCCTGCACCAGCGTGATGGACCGCATCCCACCGCCGGCCACATTCGCGATCACGATGGCCCCGACCGCCACGGCGCCGACCCAGTCCGGCACGCCCAACAGAATGCGCAACGTCAACCCGGCGCCTTGGAACTGCGGAATCAGATACACCCCGCATATCAGCACCACTACGACCGCCGCCAGCCGGCGCAGCCGCACCGACCCGAGCCGGAATTCCGCGAAGTCGGGCACGGTGTAGGCCCCCGATCGCCGCAGCGGCGCGGCCACGAACAACAGCAATCCGAGATACCCCGCGGTGAACCCGACCGGATACCAGAGCGCATCGGCCCCGTACTTGGCGATGAGCCCGGCAACACCGAGAAAGGAAGCGGCGGAAAGATACTCGCCGGAGATCGCCGCCGCGTTCCAGCGCGGCCCGACACTACGCGAGGCAACGAGGAAGTCCGACGTGGTCCGCGCCAAGCGCACGCCGTAGATGCCGATGGCGACGGTGGCGAGTGCAGCAAGCAGCAGGGCGGCGATGGTGAGCGCGGGTGCGGTGCTGGTGCTCATTGTCGTCTCCGGCCGACTCGCTTCGTGAGATCGGTTGCCGCGTCGATGTTCACGTCACTCGTCCGCCAGCTCGAGGAAGTCCTGTTCGTTGTGCTCGGCGAGGCGAACGTACAGCCGGCCGACGGCGTAGAGCAGGGGATAGACCACGATACCGAGCAGCAGCCACGGCAGTCGTACACCGAAGACCACGAACGAGCCGACCGCTGCGATATGAAAAAGCAATGGCAGCGAGCACAATACGAGGACCGTGACCAGGCCGAGCCGCAGCGCGAGGCCGAGCTGAGCGCGAATGAGCCCGCCGATCATGGCCGCGCCGATCTCGGTCTGTTCGGCCACCTCGACGCGAGTACGTACCCGCCGCGCGCCGCGACGCTCGGCCAGCACCACACGCTGCCGGGTCGGTCGCTGCTGCGGTCCGGTCACAGGTGGTTCCGATGCTGTCGAGGGCCGTGCACGAGACGCTGCTTCAGCTCGCGGACCTGTCGCCGACTGACCGGCAGCTCCACCGCCGCGGCGTTCCCGTCCGCGCGCAGGCACACCACCGTGCCGGTGCCGACCGTGCGCAATCCGGTCACCAGCCGCAGCGCCACCAGATAGGACCGGTGCACCCGCAGGAATCCCGCATTCTCCCAGCGGGATTCCAGCGCGGTCAGCGGAATCCGCACCAGATGTGACCCGGCGCTGGTGTGCAGCCGCGCGTAATCACCGTCCGCCTCCACCCAGCTCACGCTCGAGCGGTTCACCAAGGTGGTGACGCCGCCGAGCTCAACGGGGATGACCTCGTTCGGATCGGCGCGCGGCTGCTCGGTCACCGGTACGGGCGTGCTGCGTGCGGCAGCGATTCGCCGCACCGCCTCGGCCAATCGTGCCTCGCGCAACGGCTTGAGCAGGTAATCGACGGCCCCGAGATCGAATGCCGCCACCGCTCGATCGTCGTGCGCCGTCACGAACACGACGGCGGGTGGATTCGCGAACTCCGACAGGATGCCTGCCAATTCCATCCCGTCCAGCCCGGGCATATTGATGTCGAGGAACACCGCGTCGATGGGATGGGCCCGCATCAGCCGCAGCGCATTGGTCGCGTCGCCCGCGCTGTGGATCTCGCCGACACCCGATTGCGCGCGCAGCAAATACACCAGCTCGTCCAGAGCCGGTTTCTCGTCGTCCACGGCAAGCACGCGAAGCGCTCCGGTGGACTGGTCAGTGGTCCGGGTCACAGCCGGTCCATCGTAAGCGCTGGCTTCGCTGCATCGGATCGGGTCGAGCCTTCATGCCTGGATGCCGGCCCGGAACTTGGGGACCCGCAGGCTCACCTTGGTGCCCGCGCCGGGCGCGGTTTCCACGATCAGGCCGTAGTCGTTGCCGAAGGCGGCGCGCAGCCGGTCGTCGACATTGGCAAGGCCCACATGGGCCGATTCGCCGGAAGCCGCCGGGCCGGTACCGGTTTCGATCGCGTCGAGGGCGCCGGAGCGCAGCAGATCCGGATCCATCCCGATGCCGTCGTCTTCGACGCTGATCACGCAGTCGGTGCCCGCGTCGGTGGCGATAATGCTCACCGTGCCGCCGCGGCTCGCCCCCGCCAAGCCGTGCCGGACTGCGTTCTCCACCAGCGGTTGCAGAGCGAGGAAGGGCAGCACGACGCCGAGCACCTCCGGCGCGATCTGCAGCCGTACCTCTAGCGCATCGCCGAAGCGGGCCCGCTCCAGGGCGAGATACCGCTCGATATTGCGCAGTTCGTCCGCGAGGACGGTGAATTCGCCTGCGGCGCGGAAGGAATAGCGGGTGAAGTCCGCGAATTCGAGGATCAGCTCCCGCGCCCGATCCGGGTCGGTGCGGACGAAGGATGCCACGGTATTGAGTGCGTTGTAGATGAAATGCGGGCTGATCTGGGCGCGTAATGCGCGCACCTCGGCGCGGTCCAAGCGGGCGCGGGATGCATCGAGCTCGGCCAACTCGAGCTGGCCGCAGGCGTATCGCGCCACCTCCGCCACCGCACCGAGCCTGCCGGGTCCCGGCTGCCCGGTGGTCACCACTCCCAGCGCACCGGCAACTCCGGAGTTTTCGATCAGCAATGGCTGAGCGATCAAGGTGCGCCCGGAGTGCTCGACGCGGCCGGGCCCGGACACCAGGACCGGTCGCTCGGTCGCCATCGCGCGGCGTGCGGCATCGGCGAAATACTCGGCGAGATCGGAGTGCGGGCCGTCCCAGGCGAGCAAGGTGCCGTCCGGATCGGCGACGCCCAGCGCCTCGGCTCCGGTGAGGGCGCGCAGATGCGGCGCCGATTCCTGCGCGGACTGATCGGTCAGGCCCTGACGCAAGGGCCGCGCGGCCAGCGAGGCGGTGTGCAGCGCGGTGTGCACCGCGCGCTCGGCCGGTGTGGTCACGGACCGACGGGTCCGCGACCACACCAGCAGCGCACCGGCGAGCAACAGCACCGAGGCGACAACGGCTACCGCCGCCGTCGTCAACGCGTACCCGTCGAAGGGGTGTGTTGCTGCCACGTCATCGCCCGATTATCCCGATGCCGTCACGCGGTCGGTGACAGCAGCGCCGAAGCGCAGGCTACGGCTGGTATTTGTGCACCGTGAACTCACGGTTGCCCGGTTCCGGCATGTGCGCTGCGCCGATGGTCACCGTGCTGGTGAAATCGCCGATTCCGGGCTGGAAGATCGCGGAGTAGCTGCTGTTGCTCCAGTACCCGGGGCCGTTCGCGGTCACTGTGAACGAGCCCGTCGCGCCGGTGGCGAGATTGCGCCAGTTCAGCGTGACCGGCAGCGTGCACGGTCCGATGCCGAACATGGTCGTGCTGACGGTGAACGCCGCGCTCGACGGATAGGCGTCACCGTTGACACTCGAATCGACCTGCGCGAAACAGGCGCCCTGGGTGAGCGAGTAGATGGTGGCGAACTTGCCCTCCGCGGTGGCGGGTGCGGCCGTGGCCAGCAGTGCAACGGCGGCAACGGGTGTAGCGGAAAGGACGAACAGAGATCTGGCTGTATTCATCGGCACCCCTACAGAGTTGGGTCGGTTCTTGGTTGTGCGGTCATGCCCGTATACACATCCCGATAAAACGTTGCCACGCGCGCCGCCTCGGTGGTCGAGATTCCGCCGATCCAGCAGCGCGGAGGAGAACGTGGCCGCGGGTGTCGCGTAGTGTCGACCGGTCCGCGCTAGACGTCATTCGCGGAAAATGGACAGCTCCATGGCGACTCGCCAGGCGCGCCGGTGATCTTCGCCACCGACACGCCGGGCCCTCCTGGGGCGTCTCTTTGCGGCGTGCGCGCCTCAGAAAACTTGTCGTACCGACGTGCCTAGAATCGCTAGGCCAACCCCCGTCGAGACCTTGGGAGGAAGGACCGTCTTGGCCGCCTCGTCCGGATCGTTCGTTCACCTGCACAACCACACCGAGTACTCCATGCTCGACGGTGCGGCAAAGATTTCGCCCCTGTTCGCCGAGGCGAAACGGCTGGGGATGGACGCGGTCGGGATGACCGACCACGGCAATATGTACGGCGCCTCCGAGTTCTACAACTCCGCGAAAAAGGCGGGCATCAAGCCGATCATCGGTATCGAGGCCTACATTGCGCCCGCCTCCCGATTCGACACCAAGCGCATCCAGTGGGGCGATCCGAGCCAGAAGGGCGACGACGTCTCAGGTTCGGGCGCCTACACCCACATGACCATGGTCGCCGAGAACGCGACCGGCCTGCGCAACCTGTTCAAGCTGTCTTCGCTGGCGTCGCTCGAGGGCCAGCTCGGCAAGTGGGCGCGGATGGACGAGGAGATCATCGCCCAATATGCCGAGGGCATCATCGCCACCACCGGCTGCCCCTCCGGCGAGGTGCAGACCCGCCTGCGCCTCGGTCACGACCGCGAGGCCCTGGAGGCTGCGGCCAAGTGGCAGGAGATCTTCGGCAAGGACAACTTCTTTCTCGAGGTGATGGACCACGGCCTGTCCATCGAGCGCCGGGTCCGCGAGGGACTGCTGGATATCAGCAAGCAGCTGGGCATCCCGCCGATCGCCACCAACGACTGTCATTACGTCACCAAGGATCAGTCGACCAATCACGAGGCGCTGCTGTGCATTCAGACCGGCAAGACGCTGAGCGACCCGACCCGCTTCAAGTTCGACGGTGACGGCTACTACCTGAAGTCCGCCGAGGAGATGCGCACGATCTGGGACGCCGAGGTGCCCGGCGCGTGCGACAACACGGTGCTCATCGGTGAACGGGTGCAGCCCTACGACGACGTGTGGGCACACCGCGACCGGATGCCGGTCTTCCCGGTGCCCGACGGCGAGAGCGAAGGCAGCTGGCTGCGCAAAGAGGTCGCCCGAGGACTGGACCGCCGGTTCCCCAACGGCGTGCCGCAGGACTACGTGGATCGGGCCGAGTACGAGATCGGCGTCATCCTGGAGATGGGCTTCCCGGCCTACTTCCTGGTGGTCGGTGACCTGATCGAGCATGCCCGCGAGGTCGGCATCCGAGTCGGCCCCGGCCGTGGTTCGGCCGCTGGTTCGCTGGTGGCCTACGCCTTGACCATCACCAATATCGACCCGATTCCGCATGGGCTGCTGTTCGAGCGGTTCCTCAACCCCGAGCGCGTGTCGATGCCCGATATCGATATCGACTTCGACGATCGCCGCCGCGGTGAAATGGTGCGCTATGCCACCGAGAAGTGGGGCAGCGACAGGGTCGCGCAGGTCATCACGTTCGGCACCATCAAGACCAAGGCCGCCATCAAGGACTCGGCCCGAGTGTTGTTCGGCCAGCCCGGATTTGCCATCGCCGACCAGATCACCAAGGCGTTGCCACCGCCGATCATGGCCAAGGACATCTCGGTGTCGGGCATCACCGACCCGGAGCACGAGCGCTACAAAGAAGCGGCCGAGGTCCGGACGCTTATCGACACCAACCCCGACATCGCCAAGATCTACGAGACCGCACGGGGTCTGGAAGGCCTGATCCGCAACGCAGGCGTGCATGCCTGCGCGGTGATCATGTCCTCGGAGCCGCTGACCGACGCCATCCCGGTGTGGAAGCGGCCGCAGGACGGTGCCCTCATCACCGGCTGGGACTATCCGTCGTGCGAGGCCATCGGCCTGCTGAAGATGGACTTCCTCGGCCTGCGTAACCTGACGGTGCTCGGTGACGCGATCGACAACGCGAAACTGAACCGCGGCGTCGAGATCGACTTGGACGCATTGCCATTGGACAACCCGGCGACCTATGACCTGCTGGCTCGCGGCGACACGCTCGGTGTGTTCCAGCTCGATGGTGGTCCGATGCGCGACCTGCTGCGCCGCATGCAGCCGACCGCGTTCGAGGACATCGTGGCCGTCGGCGCTCTGTATCGCCCCGGCCCGATGGGCATGAACGCGCACAACGACTATGCCGACCGCAAGAACAACCGCCAAGAGGTCAAGCCGATCCATCCGGAACTGGCCGAGCCGTTGAAGGACATCCTCGGCGCAACCTACGGTCTGATCGTCTACCAAGAGCAGATCATGCACGTCGCGCAGAAGGTGGCCGGCTACTCGCTCGGTCGAGCAGACATCTTGCGCCGCGCGATGGGCAAGAAGAAGGCCGAGGTGCTGGCCGCGGAGTTCGAGGGCTTCGAAGCGGGCATGCAGGCCAATGGCTATTCCAAGGCCGCCATCAAGGCGTTGTGGGACACCATCCTTCCGTTCGCCGGGTACGCGTTCAACAAATCGCATGCCGCGGCCTACGGTCTGGTCTCCTACTGGACCGCCTACTTCAAGGCGAACTATCCGGCCGAGTACATGGCGGCACTGCTGACCAGCGTCGGCGACGACAAGGACAAGGCCGCGGTCTATCTGTCGGACTGCCGCCGCCTCGGTATCACCGTGTTGCCGCCGGACGTCAACGAGTCCGAACTGAACTTCGCCTCCGTCGGCAAAGACATCCGGTTCGGACTCGGCGCGGTGCGCAATGTCGGCGCCAACGTGGTGTCCTCGATCATCGCCGCGCGCAAGGAGAAGTCGAAGTTCACCGACTTCTCGGACTACCTGAACAAGATCGACGCGATCGCCTGCACCAAGAAGGTCACCGAATCCCTCATCAAGGCAGGCGGATTCGACTCGCTCGGGCATCCGCGCAAGGGTCTGCTGCTGGTCCATTCCGATGCCATCGACGCGGTGATGTCGACCAAGAAGGCCGAGGCGATCGGGCAGTTCGATCTCTTCGGCGGGATGGATGCCGACGAGTCGGTGTCCTCGATCTTCGACGTGAAGGTGCCCGACGACGAGTGGGAGAGTAAGCACAAGCTCGCGTTGGAGCGCGAAATGCTCGGCCTGTACGTGTCCGGGCATCCGCTCAACGGTGTCGAGCATGTGCTTGCCGCGCAAGCGGATACGCAGATCCCCGCCATTCTCGAGGGTGACATCAAGGACGGCGCTCAGGTGACCATCGGCGGCATCCTTGCCTCGGTCAACCGACGGATCAACAAAAACGGTCTGGCCTGGGCTTCGGCGCAGTTGGAAGATCTGACCGGTGGCATCGAGGTGCTGTTCTTCCCGCAGTCGTATTCGGTCTACGGCATGGATGTCGTGGAGGACGCGGTCGTCCTGGTGAAGGCCCGCGTCTCGGTCCGCGACGACCGGATCTCGTTGATTGCCAACGATCTCGCCGTCCCCGACCTCTCCTCGATCGGCGTGGCCAAGCCGCTCGCGGTGATCCTGCCGACCAGGCTGTGCACCCCCGACAAGGTGAGCGCCCTCAAGCGCGTCCTGACCAGCCACCCCGGCACCGCAGATGTGCACCTGCGGCTGGTCGGCGCCCGGGACAAGACCACCCTGCTGAAACTCGACGACAGCCTGCGCGTCTCGCCGTCGTCGGCGTTGATGGGCGATCTGAAGGCCCTACTCGGTCCCGGCTGCTTGGCCGGCTGAGCTACCTCCGACGCCGAACCCCGGCTTGCCACAAGGCAAGTCGGGGTTCGGCATTCGAGCTGGTCGCGGACCGGTCGTCGAGGCCGGATCGCACACCGTTCCGGTTGTCGGTGGGAAACCGGGCGGCGGTGCGAGGTTCGGCGTCCTCCGGTCAGTGGGCGAGTTCGGGGAGAGGCTGTGGTTCCGGTGTCGCAATAGCGGGCCTGCGGTGCACATGTTGGGCCCAGGCGATCGTGGCCAGCATGGCACCGCCCATCGCCGCGCCGATCCAGCCGACCGAGGCGTAGCCGAGGCCGGCGCCGATGGCGATGCCGCCGAGCCAGGGGCCGACGGTGATCCCGACGTTGAACGCGGAGTAGTTGGTGGCGGTGGCGAGGGTAGGGGCGGCGCCTGCCAGGGTGAAGACCCGGGTATTGAGGGCAGGGTTGGTGGCGAAACCGAAGGCGCCCAAGAGGAATACGAGAACGATCACCGGCGCGGGCAGGTCCGCGGTCAGTGCCAGCCCCGCGGCGATGATGGTCATGCCCGCCGCGCCGACATAGAGCGTGCGGAAGGGGTGGGCGTCGGAGGTGCGGCCGCCGATGCTGATGCCGATCAGGCTGCCGAGGCCGTAGAGCGCGAGCACCGCGGGAATCCAGGTTTCGGAGATTCCGGTGGTGTCCGCGAGCATGGCGCCGAGGTAGGAGAAGGTCACGAAGATCGACCCGGTGGACAGCGCGGTGGTCGCGTAGGACAGCCACAGCCGCGGGTTGGCCATGGTGCGCAGTTCATTGCGCAATTGCGGCACCCGGGTCGGCCGTCCGCCGGGAATTTTCGCGAGCACGCCGATCGCCGAGAGCGCCGACAGCGCGGCGACCACCCAGAATGCCGCGCGCCAGCCGAAGTGCTGGCCGATGACGGTGCCCGCGGGCAGCCCGACGATGGTGGCGATGGTGAGTCCGCCCGCGACGATGCTCATCGCCTTGCCGCGTGCGTTCTCCGGCACCAAGCTCACCGCGGCGGTCGCCGCCAGCGCCCAGAACCCCGCGTAGACAAAGGCGCTCACCACCCTGGTCGCGAACAGCACCCAGTAGTCCGAGGTCGAGGCGCCGACGATGTGGGCAGCGACGAAGACAGCGAGAAAGCCCAGCAGCGCATCGCGGCGCGGCCAGCGCAGTGTGACCACCGCGAGCACCGGTGCGCCCACCAGCATGCCGAGGGCGAATGCCGAAATCAGCAGTCCTGCGCGCGGAATGGTCACGCCGAGATCGGTGGCCATTTCGGGCAGCAGCCCGGCGAGCATCAGCTCCGAGGTGCCTTGGGCGAAGATCGACAACCCCAGGACGAAGACGGCTAACGGCATCGGATACCTCTCTAATTTTGGATTGATCAGTTCAAAATGAACTCGAAAGAAAAGGCGGCGCGATGCCGCCTTGCTGGTCTTACAGTGCACTGAGCGCGGTGCCGGCAATGGCTTCCAGTGCATCCCGTCCCGCGCCGCCGCGCGCCGCCACGCGCATTCCGGCGATGGTGGCGTTCACGAAGTGTGCGAGATCGCGCGCATCCCTGCCGCGTTCGATATCGCCCGCCCGCTGGCCGCTTTCGATGGCGGCGGTCAGCGCGGCCAATCGCAGCTCCTGATCGGTGCGCAGCGTGGCGGCCACCGCGTGATCGCGCGGGGCCAGCTCGACGGTCGAATTGACCACCAGGCAGCCGGTCGGCTCCTCCTCGGGTGCGTCGATCACCTGCCATAGCAGGGCGCGAATCTTCGCTTTGGCCGACTGGTCGCTGTCGAGCAGCTCGAAAATGGTTGCGTTCTTGGTGGTCATGTAGCGCTGCAGCGCTCGATCGAACAGATCGTGCTTGCTTGTGAAGGTGTTGTAGATGCTGCTGCGCCCGAGTCCTGTTGCCTCGCACAGGTCCTGGGTGGAGGTTCCCTCGTAGCCGGCGGTCCAGAACGCGCGCATCGCCGCGTCCACTGCTCGCTCCTCGTCGAATCGCCTCGGTCGTGCCATGGCGCCAACGCTAGCACATTTTGAACAGATCGTTCCAATATGCGTGGAGTGGGTCAGGGCGACACTGCGACACCGAGGGTGAGCGCCGTCAAGAACTTGGGCCCCTGCATGTAGAAGATATCGATGTCGCGAATCTCGAAGCCTGCGGTCTCGACCAGCCCACGGATATCACGATCGAGGTGACAGCCGCCCGCGATGGCCTTCTGGATCGGGTTGAGCCGGTGCTGCCAGACCTGCACCTTCGCATCCGGCGCGAGGCCGTGCTCGACGAAGTGCAGGGTGCCGCCGGGAACGAGCACCCTGCGCACCTCGGCCAGTGCGGTCGCGATGTCCGGGATGGTGCACATCGTCCAGGTCGAGAGGGCGGCGTCGAAAGAGTTGTCGGCGAAGGGGAGCGATTGACCGTCCAACCCGGCGCGTTCGATCGGCACCGCGGCCTCAGCCAGGCGTCCTGCGGCGAGCTTCCACCCGAGATCCGCCGGTTCGACCGCGCTGATCGACTGCACCGCCGCCGGATAGAAGGGCACATTGAGCCCGGACCCGAAGCCGATCTCCACCACCCGCCCGTGCAATCCGGCGCAGACCCGCTTGCGCTGCGGATTGTTGAACTTCGCGCCGCAGGCCACCTCGACGATGCGCGGCACGATCTGATCGTTATAGATGCCCACGTCTTCACTGTGTCAGTGCGGTACCGGGAGCGCCAGGCGGTGCCGTCGGGCAGGGGCGGGTGTCTGAAGGCCATGCGATGAACGCGGAACGGGCGATTCGGCCCTGTGGAAGGCCTGCCGCGCTGGTCAGGGACCGCGCGCACGTCCGGTATGCCCGCACGCTCGGCACGTGTGGCGATGTCGGCCGTGCGATGCTGGCGCGGTGAGTCTGTTCGAGGTGTGGGCGCCGCGTCCGGAGCGGGTGCGGGTCGAAGTGGACGGTTCGGTGCATCCGATGACCAGGTCGACCGACGGTTGGTGGCGAGCCGAGGTGGCGTCCGCGCCGACTGCGTGCTACGGCTTCCTCCTCGATGACGACCCGACGGTGCTGCCCGATCCGCGCTCGCCTCGACAGCCCGACGGTGTGCACGGGCGCTCGGCGCTGCACGCTCTCGACCCGGCGGTATGGACCGACTCCGGCTGGACCGGACGGCAGCTGGCGGGCGCGATCTACTACGAACTGCACATCGGCGCCTTCACTCCGGCCGGCACGTTCGACGCGGCGATCGCACGTCTCGATCATCTGGTCGACCTCGGCGTGACCGCGGTCGAGCTGATGCCGGTGAACGCCTTCGACGGCACCCACAACTGGGGCTACGACGGTGTGCTCTGGTATGCGGTGGCCGAACCCTACGGTGGTCCCGACGGTTTGCAGCGCTTCGTGAATGCCTGTCACGCACGAGGATTGGCCGTCACACTCGATGTCGTCTACAACCACCTCGGGCCCTCCGGAAATTACCTGCCGCGCTTCGCGCCCTATCTGACCGAGGGGCGCAATACCTGGGGTCAGAGCCTCAACCTGGACGGGCCCGGCTCGGATACGGTGCGCCGTTTCATCATCGACAACGCACTGCGCTGGCTGCGTGAGTTCCACATCGATGCGCTGCGGCTGGACGCGGTGCACGCACTGGTCGACCACACCGCCACCCACCTGCTCGCTCAACTGGCCACCGAGACCGAATGCCTTGCTGCCCACCTGCGCAGGCCGCTGACCCTGATCGCGGAAAGCGATCTCAACGACGCGACGCTGATCACCCCGCGGGCGGCGGGTGGCTACGGGCTGAGCGCACAGTGGAACGACGATCTGCACCATGCCGTGCACACCGCGGTCTCCGGTGAAAGACAGGGCTACTATGCCGATTTCGGTACGCTCAGCTGCCTCGCGCACACCCTGACCAACGGTTTCTTCCATGCCGGAACGTATTCCAGCTTCCGTGGCCGCACCCACGGTCGCCCACTGGACACCAGGGTGATCCCCGCGAGCGCGCTACTGGCCTACACCTGCACCCACGATCAGGTCGGCAACCGCGCGATCGGTGACCGGCCGAGCGTCAACCTCACCGACGGTCAACTAGCGATCAAGGCCGCCCTCGTGCTGCTCTCGCCCTACACGCCGATGCTGTTCATGGGGGAGGAGTGGGGCGCGAGCACCCCCTTCCAGTTCTTCACCTCGCACACCGATCCGGTGATCGGGGCCGCCACCGCCGCCGGCCGCAAGGCTGAATTCGCCGAGCACGGCTGGGATAGTGACGACGTGCCCGACCCGCAGGACCCGGAGACGTTTCTGCGCTCGAAACTCGACTGGTCGGAGCTGGGGGTCGCGCGCCATGCCGGGCTGCTCGGCTGCTACCGCGCGCTCATCGCGCTGCGCCGCGCGCGGGCCGAGCTCACCGACCCGTGGCTGACCCATGTTGCGGTCGACTACGACGAGGACGCGCGCTGGATCGTCGTGCACCGAGGGACGGTGCGGCTGGTGTGCAACCTGTCCGCCCATCCGGTCACCGTGCCGACTGTCGGAACGGTATTGCTGGCCTGGGGCGAACCTGTCGAAGCCGATTCGGGGACAGCCGTTCCCGGGCATTCGTTCGTGGTGGTATCGGCGGAGGAGGGCACCGAGTCGGAGCGGATCCGGTAGCTGCCGGTGGTCCCACCCGGCAAACCGCACGAAAACCGAACGAAAATTGTTATCGCCGTCGGCCGTTTGTGGGCGTACCAACCCCATGTTGACCTGCGATGTTACCGTTTCGAAAGCTTCGTAAACCGATGGCTCGTAGCCGCCCTCTCGAGCGGCTCGGAGCGCTCGGCGTCAACTGTCCGAGACAATGACCGTTGCCGAGCGTGACCGACGCCATTACCGTTGAGTAATGAGCAACGTGGCTTCATCCGGGGACTTCGATCTGTCTGGCGAACTCCCCGTCGGGGTGGGCGGCAGCGCCGCCGCTGAATTCGGACCACTGGTGCGCCGTTTCGCGAAGACATTCGGAAACCGTCGTGGCGCGGGCGCGGGGCTCTCGGTGCATCTGCACGGTGCGCCTCTCGTCGAGATCTGGACCGGGAGCGCGGGCAACACGCCGTGGACCAAGGACACCGGATCCATCATCTTCTCGGCGACCAAAGGCGTCACTGCCACGGTGATCCACCGCCTCGCCGACCGCGGGTTGCTCGACTATGCCGCCCCGATGGCGGAGTACTGGCCGGAGTTCGGCGCCAATGGCAAAGCCGGCATCACCGTCCGTCAGGTGATGACCCACCGTGCGGGCCTGTCCGCGCTGAGTCCGATCGCCTCCGGCCTGGAAATCCTCGATCACCAGCTGATGGAGGAACGTCTCGCCGCCGCGAAACCCGATCACCTGCTGGGTGTTCCGGCCTATCACGCGCTCACCTATGGTTGGCTGCTCGCCGGGCTGGCCCGCGCGATCACCGGCGACGGCATGGCGGAGCTGTTCCGCACCGAGGTCGCCGAGCCGCTCGGCATCGACGGTATTCATCTGGGCCGCCCGCCCGCCTCCGCGCCGACCAGCTACGCCGAACTCGCAGGCAACCAGCTGCGTCCGATCGGAAACCCGCTCACCGCAAAGGTATTGGGTTTCAGCTATGGCATTCCCGGCGCACTCGGCGCGGCTGCCCGCTGTCTGTTCCTGCCCGGCGTCGAAGCGATCCTGGAGGGCGAGAATCCGCCCATCCTGAGCACCGAACTCGCTGCGGGCAACGGGGTGGGCACCGCATCGGCGCTGGCCACCATGTACGGTGCGCTGGCCAACAATGGAACGACAGACGGTCGTCAGTACCTGTCGCCGCGGACCATCAAGGCGCTGCGCCGGATCGAGAGCTACCGGCTCGACCACGCGCTGTTCTATGCGCCGATGCTCTGGCACCTCGGCTACCACTCGATGCCGATGCCCGGTGCTCACGCGGGTCTCGGTCACATCGGTCTCGGCGGCTCGTTCGGCTGGGCCGAGCCGCGCCTCGGGCTTTCGGTCGGCTTCGTGCACAACCGGCTTTCGGTGGGGCAGTTGACCCTCGACCAATCCTCGGCGGCTTGGCTGCTGCCGATGGTGCTGGCCGGACTGCGCTCGACCAGGCGGGCCGCCGCCGTCGTGGAGACCCCCGAGGCGGCGTAGCGATCAGCACGGGCACCCGTGCGCGGCCCCACGAAAGGCGGGACGGCGCACGAGTCCGGGGGCGTCAGGTCAGATAGCGGTAGGCCGGAGAACCCGGCACCAGCCGCTCGCACTGGAGCGGAGTGTCCGCGATGCGCGCCAGCAGTGGCGCCAACCCATCCGGCGCGCCGAGTTCGATACCGACCAGCGCCGCACCGGTTTCCCGGTTGTTGCGCTTGACGTACTCGAACAGGGTGATGTCGTCGTCGGGCCCGAGCACCTCGTTCAAGAAGCGCCGCAGCGCGCCCGGCTCCTGCGGAAAGTCCACCAGGAAGTAGTGCTTCAGGCCGCGGTGCACCAGCGAACGCTCGATGATCTCGCCGTAGCGGGACACGTCGTTATTGCCACCGGAGATCAGGCACACCACCGTCGAGCCGGGTTCGACGGTGATCTCCGACAGCCCCGTAACCGCGAGCGCGCCCGCGGGCTCGGCGATGATGCCCTCGTTCTGGTAGAGGTCTAGCATGGCGGTGCAGATCGCGCCTTCGTCCACCTGCATGATACGGAAAGCGCCTGCGCCACCGGGAGATTCGGTAGCGGTGAGTAAAGGCAGCGAGCCATGGGACACCACCCGGCCGCCGAAGCCCGAGACCGCCGCGAAGGGCACATCGCCGATCCGGCGCACTGCGGCACCGTCCACGAACGGGTCGATCTCCGGCAGCGTCACCGGTCCGCCCGCAACCAGCGCCGCGGTCATCGAGGCCGCGCCTGCCGGTTCCACGCCGAGAATGCCGGTCTGCGGCGAGCGGTTGCGCAGGTAGGTGCCGATGCCGGCCAGGCAGCCGCCGCCGCCTACCGGCACCACCACCAGATCGGGGGAGGTGCCGAGCTGCTCGAGGATTTCGGCGGCGATGGTGCCCTGACCGGCCGCGGTGCGCACATCGTCGAACGGCGGCACCATGGTCGCGCCGGTGCGCTCGACATCGGCGGCGGCGGCCGCGGCGGCCGCATCGTAGGTTTCTCCGACGGCGATCAGCTCCACGAACTCGCCGCCGTGCACCCGGATGCGGTCACGCTTCTGCTTCGGCGTGGTGGTCGGAACGTAGATGCGGCCGCTGATTCCCATCGCCTTGCAGGCGAAGGCGACGCCCTGGGCGTGATTGCCTGCGCTGGCCGCGACCACGCCTGCGGCTTTCTCGTCCGGGGTGAGCTGCACGATCAGGTTGTAGGCGCCACGCAACTTGTAGGAGCGGACGGCCGAGAAGTCTTCGCGTTTGAGGTAGACCTGCGCACCGGTCAGCGCCGAGAGTCGGGCGCTGAACTGCAGCGGGGTCGGCTCGATAATGTCGGCAATACGCTTGGCGGCGGCGTCGATCTCGTCCGCGCTCAGTGCGGGACGGGAAGCGGACAGTTCGTCGAGGACCTCGAGCGGATTGGACACCCGAATTATGCTGCCACCTGTCGCATCGGCCCGACGCGGCGGGTGGGCCTGCGGCCTGCGGTGCGCAGTGGCGGATTACTGCGGGGTGAGGACGAAGACCGGGATCTGACGGTCGGTCTTCGTCTGGTAGTTCGCGTAGTCCGGCCAGACAGCGACGGATCGCTCCCACCATCGGGCCTTCTCGTCACCGAAGACCTCGCGGGCGATGTAGTCCTTCGTCACGGTGCCATCGCGCAGCTCGACGTGCGGATCGGCCTTGATGTTGTAGTACCAGACGGGGTTCTTGGGTGCGCCGCCCAGCGAGGCGACGATCGCGTATTCCCCGTCGTGTTCGACCCGCATCAGCGGCGTCTTGCGCAGCAAGCCCGTCTTCGCGCCCCGCGTGGTGAGCAGGATTACCGGCTTGCCCTGCAGCGAGGTGCCGTCGGTGCCGCCAGAGCTCTCGTACGTTTCCGCCTGCTTGCGGGCCCAGTCGGACGTGCTCGGTGCATAGTCTCCTGTGAGTGGCATAACCCGGGCAACGCGACAGCGCCGCCCGCTGTTCCCGCCCGAAAATGTTCGGTGGACCGAACTTCGTTATCCGTATATCCTGACCACATGGCAACGGTTCACCCTTCCGCCGTCGATATCGCGGGCACCGCGTGGCCGACGTACAAGCTCGAGGCGCTCGCCGCCGGGCTGGTGACCTGCCTGATGCTGGCGCTCATCATCGGCTCGCTGCAGGTTGCGGTGCTCGCGGCCGCGGCGGTGGCGGCAGCCCGCTGGATCCTCGGACAGGTGGGTAAGCGCCGGTCGGCCTCGGCACGCCGCACTGACCGGATCCTCTCCGCAAGCTGACCGTTCCCGACTGCGCCCTTCGGCGGGCCGACTATCGTCGATCACCCCCGTTTTCCACCGGCGAGGTGATGGGTCTCGCCGGCCACCATCGTGATCGGCGACCGTTTCCGGCCCGGCGGAGTCGGTCAATCCGCGTCGAGCGGTAGCTCGGCCAGCTCCCCTCGCGACAACACACCAAGCTTCGGATATGCCTTGTACAGGTGATGCCCCACGGTCCGCGGGCTGAGGAACAGCTGAGCAGCGATATCGCGATTGGACATGCCCTGCGCCGCGAGCCGCACGATCTGCAGCTCCTGCGGGGTCAGCCGGGCAAGTACCCCGGTCGCCGGACGTGCCGCGGTGCCGACGCCGAGCGCGGCGAGTTCGGTGCGAGCGCGCTCGGCCCACGGTGCGGCGTCGAGTCGTTCGAAGATTTCCAACGCGGGCGACAACTGGTTGCGTGCATCGACCTTGCGGCGGCTGCGGCGCAACCATTCGCCGAACAGCAGCTGCGTGCGCGCTTGCTCGAATGGCCTGCCGCTGAGGGCGAGCGCGGCCTGAAAGTGGTCCTCCACCAGGGTTTCCGGACCGATCAGCGCCTGACAGCGGTGGGCGAGCGCGGAGATCCAGTCCTGCCGTGCGCCCGCGGCCCACGACTGCAGCCGTTCCATGGCGTCTCCGGCCCGCTCCGGACGGCCCAGCCGAACCGCTGCCTCGATCAAATCCGGCAGGGCGCGCATCCCGGCGACATGATGGCGGGCGGGTTCGGCGGTCAGCAGCTCCAGCCGCGCCAGTGCCGTCTCGACCTTGCCCTGGCCGAGTTCGAGCAGGCCGAGCGCCGAATTCGTCCATGGCGCACCGGGCGCCGCGGCGCCGCCGAGTTGCTCGGCCAGCGCGCGTTCGACCAGTGCCCGGCAGTCCTGCTCACGTCCTTCGAATGCGGCCAAGTAGGCGAGGTAGCTGCTGAGCTGGCTGATCCAATGGTCCTGCCCGATGTCCTCGGCGATCCGCAGTCCCTCGGTCGCGGCGATCCGGCCCTCGTGCGGCCTGCCGAGGAATGCCTCGGCTTCGCCGCGAAAGAACAGCAGCGTCGGCAGCAGGGCGATGCGACCCTGGTCGCGGCACTCGGCGATGAGAGTCTGCGCCAGCTCCGCGACCTGCTCATCCTGACCGACGACCAGGCCCGCGCCGCACATCTGGACAAGGTCCCGCGGGCTGTCGGCGCCGCTGCGGCGGGCCGCGGCGGCCGTCTCGCGCAGGTCGACGGTGTAGCGGCCCTCGATGGCGGCGACCGTGTAGCGGGCGATCGGCGTCATCGAATCCGATTCGGGCAACGCCAGCGCGGTCAGCCGCGCGGCGACGTCCGCCAATTCGGGTGCGCCGAGATACCAGGCCGTGTGCACTGCCTGCGCCAGGATGCGGGCCGCGTGCACCGGTTCGCCGTCGCGCACCAGGTCCGCGCCTGCCAGCAGCAGTTGATGGGCCGAGAGTGGTTTGCCTGCACCGAATTCCGCGGTCGCTCGCACCAGGTCCAGGCGCGCGTCGAGTAGCGGGTCGCTGTTCTGGCCTGCCGCGCGTTCGGCGAGCGTGCGGGCGCGGTCCAATTGGCCTGCCTCGCTTGCGGTTTCGGCAGCCAAGACCAGTCGCCGGACGCGGGCTTTCGCGTCGATGCTCAAGCCGGCCGCACGCTCGTAGGCGGTGACGGCGCCGGAGAATCCGCTGCGCCGGCGCGCACGGTCGGCGGTTTCCTCGAGTGCGGTAGCCGTCGATTCATCGGGACCTGTTGCCGCGGCGGCCAAATGCCAGGCGCGCAGGTCCGCGTCCGAGGGATCGTGCAACGCCTCGGCGAGCGCCGAGTGCACGGCGAGGCGCTGTGCGAGCGGTGCGCCCTGGTAGACCGCCGAACGCAGCAGTGGATGGCGGAAGACCAGCGTTCGACCATTACTGTGCAGCAGCCCGGCGTCATCGGCGGGTTGCAGATCCGACAGCTGCGGGCCGAGGGCTGCCGCGGCACGCAACACCGTGCCGAGGTCGTCGGTGCCTGCCGCGGCGGCGACGAGCAGCAGTGTCCGTGTCGGTGCGGGCAGCCTGCTGACCTGGCCGTGGAAGGCCACCTGCAGGCGCTGTGTCAGCGGCAACGGGTTGGGCCCCGTGCTCGCCGAACCCGAGCCGGTCGCCTCGACGGCCAGCACCGCGGGCAATTCCAGCAGTGCCAGCGGGTTGCCGGCCGCCTCGGTCAGCAGTCGATAGCGCAGCGCGGGAGCCAGATCGCCGGTGCGGCTGTCCACCAGTGCCGCCGCCGCGTCCTGCCGCAATCCCGTGACGGTCAGCTCCGTCAGACCGGGCGCGGGAAAATCGTCGTCCGCAGGCCGGGTGGCGAAGATGATGACGACGCCCTCGGCATCCAGCCGCCTGGCCGCGAACAGCAGTGTTTCGGCCGTCGCACGGTCGAGCCAGTGCGCGTCATCGATCAGGCACAGCAGCGGGCCATCGGCGGCTTCCTCGGCCAGCAGTGACAGCACCGCGAGTCCGATCAGCATCCGATCGGCCGGATTGTGCTGGGTCAGGCCGAACGCGCCGCGCAGCGCATCGCGCTGTGGGCCGGGCAGCGTGTCCACCAACTCGAGTCCCGGTCGCACCAGCAGGTGCAGCGCGGCGAAGGGTAGCTCCGCCTCCGACTCGACACCGGCACTGCGCACCGTCGGAATACCCTGGGCCGCCGCATAGTCCAACAGCGCCGTCTTCCCGATTCCGGGCTCGCCGCGAATAACGAGAGAGCCGCTGCGACCCTCCTTGGCTCCGTGCAGTAGCCGATCGATGATTGCTTGTTCGGCCTCTCGTCCATGGAGCATCTGCTCACCGTAGCCGTCGAGCGGGCGGTCGGTCAGCGGCGATATATGCCCACCTGCGCGAAAGCCCGACTTGTCGGCGTGGACAGGTCTGGTCGGCCTGCCCCACTCGACGTCGCGGCGCAGGTACCGTCTGGCGTATGGCACACGGCGATACGCCCGACATAGGGCCGTCCTTCCACGCCGAGCATGTCGATTCCGGACAGATCGACATGCTCGTCGCCATTCTCGATGTGCAGGCTCGACTACCCAGCATCCAGCGGATCCGGCGCTGGGCGCACGAGGCGCTCGCGGTCACGGCCGGGGAGCGCGCCCTCGACATCGGATCGGGCACCGGTTCGGAGGTCATGGCGTTCGCCGAGCGCGTCGGCCCGGACGGCGAGGCGGTCGGCATCGATCCGAATCCGGCCATGGTTGACGTCGCCGAGCAGCGCGCCGAGGCTGCCGGGTCGAGGGCGCGATATCTTGGTGGCTCGGTCTACCAATTGCCCTTCCCCGACGGCTATTTCGATGCGATCCGCTGTGAGCGCGTGTACCAGCATCTCGATGATCCGGCCGCCGCGACCGCCGAGATCGCCCGGGTGCTGCGCCCCGGTGGCCGGGTGCTGCTCATCGACAGTGATTGGCACACCGCGATCACCCATCCCGGTGATCCTGCGGTCGTGGGGGCCATGTCGGAGACGCTGCTGGCGAACACGCCCAATCCGGCGTCCGGCCGCCGTCTGCGCGGTCTGCTGGTCGCCGCGGATTTCGAGATCGACGACATGGGCTCGGAGGCGGTGATCTGGGACCCGGGATCGGCGCTGCCGCTCTACGGTGAAATGACGGCGCGGGCCGTCGCGGCGGGGGCGATCACCGCAGCACAACATGATCAATTCCGCGCCGACCTGGACGCGGGCATCGCCGCGGGCGACTACCACCTGTCGGTGACCATGTTCGCGGTATTGGCGCACAAGCGGTGACCGAGGGAAACGATACGAAGCGCAAGCCGTGTCCTAGCCTGTCGCTATAGCGGTGCGCTACTAGTATCTCCGTCATGCGGTCGAACATGACGAAGGTAGCTCTAGTGCTCGCCGGAGTGTGTCTTGCTGCGCTTTCGCCGGTAGCTTCGGCACCACGCGCCGAAGCCGAAATCATCACCCTGCCGCCGCACGAAAGGACCTACGCGTCACCGCTGGGCGGCAACCTGATGGTCGGCAACAGGGACGAGACGATCAACCGCATCGCGCCGTTGAACCAGGTGGGCACGACCAGGGAGGCCTTTGTCAGCTCCGTCGCCTATGGCCAGGTCGACGGAGGGGTGGGCAAGCTGCGGGTGGGGTATCACATCGGT